>CAZYPI010000035.1:0-18365 GCA_964649335.1 uncultured Rikenellaceae bacterium
ATCGCCGTTTTACGCGGGTCAAACCCCGACAGGGCCACCATCTCACTGTCGGCACTGGGCACGATCCGGTACTCCCCGGCAAACCAGGCATTGCCCAGGGCGCCGGGGTTTCGCTGTGCTGCGGGCTGGCCCTTCCGGTTGACGATGAAATATTTTGTGTTCAGCATATTCAGCACCTGCATATTGTTTTTGCTAATCTGCCAGGTGATCAGGTCCTGGTAACGCCGCATCTTGGCCCCGTGATACCCTCCGATAGACTTATGGAAATAGGAGGTGCTGGCATCATTGAAAGTGCTTACCGTCAGGTTCATCACACGGTAATCCGGGGATTTGTCTTTCAGAATCTCCAGATCGGCAGGGGTGGGCTTGAACGGCTCTTTCACCTCTTGTTTGGGAACAAAATCATCATTGTTGAGATAACGCTTGTCCACAGCCCAAAGATCGGCAAGGATCAACGCCCCGAGCAGAAAATAAAACAGCCCCGGTTTGATTTTTTTGTAGACCAGGGCCCCCAGCACGGCAGCCGTTAGCAGCACAAAAACGAAAGAACGCCACGCATCGGCCTGCATAAGATGCCGGCGGTCGTCGCGGATGGCTTCAATGAACCGGGCCGGCCACCCCGCACTCTGCAACTGATCGTCTATGGGAGCTGAAAAATTAAATAATAACCCCGGAAACAAAGCGAAAAACAACGTGATGCCACCCAGGATATAGAAAGAGTTTTTCAGGGCTTTCAGGATCTCTTCTCTGGAGAGGCTCCCTTCCAGAATCTGCTTCACGGCCAGGATGCCCAGCAAAGGGACGGTGAAGCTGGCAATGACCAGGGTCATGGAAACCGCCCTGAACTTGTTGTATCCCGGCACATAATAGATGAAAAAGTCGGAGAAGAACTGGAGGTGTTTACCCCAGGCCAGCAGCACGGCCAACACGGTGGCCGCGAGCAGCCACCATTTCTCGGGGCCTTTCACCAGAAAGAGTCCCAGCACAAACAGGAAGATCACCACCGCCCCCAGATACATAGGGCCCGAGGTGAAACGCTGCGGCCCCCAGTAAGCCAGCGGATACTGGGTGACGATCTGGCGCGCATTGGGCACATTGCCCTTGCGCAGCAGGTCGAAAGTCTTCGAGTGGGTGTCGAAACCCGACGAGGCACCCCCCACAAAATCGGGGATCAACAGGTTCATGGTTTCGGCAATGCCGTATGAATAATCGTTCAGGATGTAGTCTTTGTCCAGACCGCTGGTCATGTTCTGTTTGTCAAAAGTAAGCTCCGATTTGCCGCGTATGGATACCTTGCCATACTCATTCACCAGCCACAGACTGGCAATATTGGTGGCCACCGCCAGCACCACAGCCACCAGCAACACAAGGGAGGTCTTCACAAAGCCGGGCAGCAGATGATCACGGAAAGAAAAGATCAGAATCACCACCCCGTACACCAGAATAAGCAAAAGGGTGTAGTACGTGATCTGTGGATGGTTGGCATACAACTGCAACGCCAGAAAAACAGCGGTCAGTAAAGCCCCCCAGTAAGGCCGTTTTTTAAAGGCGATAAGGATTCCGGCTACCAGCAACGGCACATACCCCAGGGCATGCGCCTTGGAGTTATGGCCTGCCGCCAGGATGATCAGAAAATAGGTGGAGAAACCGTAGGCCAGCGCCCCGGCGATCCCCAACCAGGGTTTTACCTTATACACGCCCGTCAGCAGGATATAAAAACCCAGCATATACAGAAACAGATACCTCGCCGGCGAAGGAAGCCCCAGCGTAACCATCCGGTCCACATATCTGAACAGGTTTCCCTTATACACCACACTGATCAGATAGGCCGGCATACCTCCGAACATGCTGTTGGTCCACAAAGGCTCCCGGCCGGTGGCTTTGCGGAAATCCACGATCTCCTTCGACATCCCCCTGAACTGGGCTATATCATGCTGCTCCAAACCCTTGCCCTGCAACATCGGGCTGAAATAGGCAAATGTCAGAACCAGAAACAACAAAACAGCCAGGACATGAGGATACAGGGTCTTTACCGAAAACTTTTTCATCTGATAATAACGGTTAATGTCAAAATATGCGATATCCTGCTAAAATAGATATTTTTTGCCTTATCAGAAACAGGAAAACGGGTTTTTCCCTCCCTGCCATATCCAGGAAAGCTCTATTTGACTGAATAATTATATAAAAAATTACCTTCTCCCCCCACGATCAGGTTAAAGTTGTTGCCGGCGGGGCCCAGGCGTCCGATGGTAAAACGCGTCTGTCCTTTCAGCGGAAAGCCGTTGTACAGCTTGCCGTTGTTGTTTACAAGATAGATCAGCCCGCGGGGGGTATCCACCAGGCCGGTTTTCTTATCCCGCGCCGAAAAGGTATAAATCACCGGCGGGCCGGAGAGCTCTCCGCCGGCCGTGAAGGTGAAGAGCTCTTTTTCCGTCGAGCGCATCACACGCAGCTTATCCCCGTATACAAAAAGATACTCTTTGCGGCCGTCGCCGTTCATATCCTCATAATGGAACCACGCCTCCTCCGGCACATCGGTAAACTGAATATGTTTCGTCTTTCCGGTGAGGCTGACGAAATAAACCTTCCCCCCCGTACTGTTCAGCACGATCGCCGGGGCCCCGCTGCCGGGATACACCCCCCAAAAAATACCCTGGTGCACCGGCCGGGGTATGTTCTCCCGGACATGCACACGCACATTACCGCGACGGTCGAGGACATACAGGTTCATCGTATCGGAAAAGACAAGGTAATCCCTGCCCGACCATACAAAATGCTGCACCGGCTCCCGCACCGGACTCTCACATTTCGGGATATTCCACCCCGGCACCAGATTGCCCCGCTTATCATAGAGATAGACCTTCTTGTCTTCGCCCGCAAGGAAGATCCGGTAGTTCCTGTTTTTCTCATAGTCAAACAGGGCCAGAGCGTTGGTGGCGGGACTGCGCAACGCCACGGGGAAACGCTCCACAAAATTGCCGTTGCGGTCGATCAGGTACAGGTAATGACGCGTATTGAACAGAAACTGCAGTTTGTTGTTCTTATAGAAATCTATCTGCCAGGCCTGCCCCAGGATCTTCTCCGGCAGCGGCACCTTCCACAGGATCCTGCCGGAAGCATTGATCAGGTAGATATTGTTGGCGGCATCCTGCAGAAAGATCTCCTTGCGGCGGGTGCGGTGGTTGATGACGATCTGCGGCTTGTAACGGATGACCGTGTCCAGCAGACTCTCCCACACTGTCACGGCTTTTTTCTCCACCTTGTCCTTGTACCGGACAAAGATATTGTTGTAGATCATACCGTTTTGCGAAATGGCCTCATACCCCAGATATTTGACCTTGATGCCTTTTTCGTGATACCGGTCAAAAGATTTTTTTACCGGACCCGAAAAATATTGCCCGGCCAGCCGGCCCGACTCCGGGATCTTCATGAAATAAAAAAGGTTGGAACGCAGCGACATGCCCTCGGCAAACTCCCTGAAATCGGGGTCGTGCGAAAGGGTCTGTTGCAGGATATTGAACCGCAGATAGGAAAAAAGGGATTTCACCGAATTGCCGGCGATCAGGTAGTTCTCAAAAAAAGTAACATACCGGTACGGATACCCGCCGGCCATACTCCCGAAGATCACCCCCGGCAAATACCCGAAGGGCAATTGATAGACGGTGTATTTTGTCTCCGGATCGAAAGAAACGGTCGTGATAAATTGCCGGGCGTTCTGATGGTTCTTCTTCGCATAGTTCCGAATGATCTCTTCGACGGCCTGGCCGGCTTTGGAGCGGCTTTTCACCCGGGTGACCCAAAACGTATTGTTGGCATCCGTCTCGTTTTTGATATCCATATCCACGCGGGCGGCCTGCCCGGCCGTAAACGCCGAAAAATACTCTGCCGCCTCGCGGCCCGTCACCTCCTGAAAAGAACGGCTTTCGCCGCTATGGTAACGGATCCTTTTCTCCTGCCTGTAAGACTGCAGCTGCTGATGATATTTTTTCAGGTTGCCATAGCTCAGCACCGTGGCAGAAACCGCCGAGGCGGGGATGACCTCCAGGATATCGGCCGTAGCCGGCTCACCGGCAGCGGCTACGCTCAGCAGATACCCCGTAGTATCATGAATGATGGTAAAGCCGTTGAGCAAAACGGATTTTTCTTTCAGCACCACATCCAGCTCGGTCCAGCCCCCCAGCGGATAAGCCCTCGTCATCCTGCCGTACATCTCCCCGCTCATCCAGCGTTTCATCACGCCGGGGAGCCTGTCGGCACGGAGATAGAGGTTAGCTTCTTCATTTTTTCCGGCCGTATTCCTCACCTTCCGGAATGAAGGGTCACGGTCCACGGCCACACCCGTTTCCATCTGACGGAGGCCTTTCTCCAGCAAGATACGCGAAGGGCTGAACAACAACAGCCCCTTGTGGACGGCAAAATAAAAGCCCGCCTGCTCCGGCACAAACTGCACCTGCCAGATCATCACACGGTTGTAGTCCCTCACCTTCCGCACCTTGCCGCCGGCGGCCCGTGAGATCATCTCCCGCAGGGCCGTCTCACGGTTTTTGCCCGTCACGGGCAACACCCCCAGCATCGCCGTGCCCCTCTTCCCGGCATTGTGCAGACTGAGCACCAGCTCATGCCCCCGGAAAAGTCCGGCAAGCTCCCTGTTTACGGAAAAGAGAGAGTCTGTCACCTCCAGACTGCGTGATGCCTGCCGGATCGCCGTCACCTTCTTCAGGTCTTCCCACACCCGGTTGCCCCGGGTAAGATCCGTCAGCAACGCCGGCATATCCTCCGTGCTGATCAGCATGAACACATCCACAGGAACGGCCCGGTACGGATCGCCGGCGGAAAAAGAAGCCCTGTGATACCAGCGGGTAAAAAAAACGACAAAGACAATGACTGCCAGCAGAAGCAAACCCAGCCATATTCCGTATTTTCTTTCTGTTTCTCCCAACGGCATGATAAAACCCCTTTTAATGAACCGAAACGGCTGTTTTTTTTATCATTAGTGACCAGAAAAAAATATGATGGATCTTAAAATAAATCTTTTGGAATTGTACCCCCCTTACTCCCCCCTGCTGGCAGGGGGGAAACCCGTAGGGAGGGGGGTAATAAGCTAATAATAAATGAAAAGAGTATAGTTCTATATTTTGACTCCTATAATTTAGAAGTTTACGTATTACATTAAGTGTCTTACAATTGTGCATTATTAATTAAATTTATCCGGTCAGTAGTGTTTTTTTATGGAAAAAATGATCCGGACGAAGATACAACAAATCCATTTATCCCGAAACGACACCATTGTTTTCCAACATCTCCCCCGGGAAAAATATATAGCCGTAAAAAAAAGTGAAATCCCCCCGGCAGAAACTTCGTCTTCGCCATACGCTATACGATTTAAAAACCTCCCGTCCGGACAATCATCCGAACTGGAATGACACACGACGCACCATAGTCGACCTGGGGTTGATGCACAACACCGGGATACGGGCACTGTTGGCAATGATGTACTGCTCGTAAATGCCGATGGCAGGCCCGAACTTGCGCGTGACCATGATGAGGATAAGATCGGCATTGATCTTTTCGGCAAACTCCATCGTTTTCTTCCCCAGGTGTACATCATGCGGAATATCATGGATATCATAAGAGATATTGTTCTGGAGGAGGTACTTGATGGCAAAATTCATCGTCACATTCAGCTTTTTACGCAGAAAGCGGTCCTCGACATCCTGTTTGAGGATATGTATCTTCGAATCGAAATACTTCCCCATGAAGATAGCCATTTTCAGCTTCTCCCGGTGCTCGATCCGGTAATCCACCGGAAAAACGATGTTCCGGTATTTCTCCCAGTCTTTGGGCGGAGCCTGGATCACCAGGAAAGGCACCTTCGAGCCCATGATCACCTTCAGGGCCCAGCTGCCGAAGAGCTTCTGGCTGCCCTGGATACCATGGGTGCCCATGATCACCATGAACGCCTTGTTGTCGGAAGCATAGGCGGAGATCTCGCTGAAGATCTTGCCCCGCAAGATGACCCACGAGGTGTCTATACCGCTCTCCTCATAGCTCTTATTGGTGATAAGCTCCAGTTTCCGCTGCCTGCTCATCTCCGACTCGGGCGATTCCTTCTTGCTGAGTATGTGGATAAGACGAATCCCGGCGTCGATCATTTTGGAGATCTTGATCGCATGCTGCAGCGCATACTCCGATAATTCGGTAAAATCCCAGGTGACCAGTATAAACCTTTTGCTTTTATCCATCAGACTGTATTTTAAGTGTTTAAAAGACCGGAAACCCCTTTCTTTCAAACCACTCCTAAAGTTACGAAATTCCCCGGTAGAAGACAACATAAATATCTTTTTCCTGCATAATGATCCATTATTAAACTTTTCCTTTTTACAATTTTACCGGACACTAACAATAAAAATTGTATTTTTGCAGACTGCAAAAAAGACCGGTATAAAATTTAACCAATGAAAGAAAGAGACAAAATCAGCGATCTGCTGAAAGCCACCGGGGTGAACCGGGAGGTGCATATCAAAGGATGGGTGCGCACCAAAAGGGGCAACAGGAACATCGCTTTTATCAACATAAACGACGGCTCCACAATAAACAACATCCAGGTGGTGGCCGAGGTGTCTTCTTTTGACGCGTCGCTGATGAAAAAGATCACCACCGGTGCCTGTGTCGCGGTCACCGGCCTGCTGGTCGAGTCGCTCGGCAAAGGGCAGGCCGTGGAGATCCAGGCCCGCGATATAACACTTTACGGAGAAGCCGACCCGGAAAAATACCCTCTCCAGAAAAAAGGCCACTCCCTGGAGTTCCTGCGTGAGATAGCCCACCTGCGCTTCCGCACCAACACCTTCGGGGCCGTGTTCCGCATACGCCACTCCCTGGCTTTCGCCATCCACAAATATTTCGACGAACACGGCTTCGTCTACCTGCATACCCCCATCATCACCGGCTCGGATGCCGAAGGCGCCGGCGAGATGTTCCGCGTGACCACCCTCGACCTCCACAACCCGCCCCGCAAAGAAGACGGGACGATAGACTATCACGAAGACTTCTTCGGCAAAGAGACCAAACTGACCGTCTCGGGCCAGCTCGAAGCCGAGCTGGGAGCCATGTCCCTCTCCGAAGTATATACCTTCGGCCCCACCTTCCGGGCCGAGAACTCCAACACCCCCCGGCACCTGGCCGAATTCTGGATGATAGAACCCGAAATGGCCTTCTATGATATCCACGATAACATGGACCTGGCCGAAGATTTCGTGAAATACCTGATCCGCTATGCGGTGGAACACAACGCCGACGACCTGGCTTTCCTGCAGAAAATGTACGACGCAGAGCTGCTCGACCGCCTGCAGTTCATCCTCGAAAACACTTTCGTAAGAACCTCCTACACCGACGCCATCGGCATCCTCGAACAATCGGGACAAAAGTTTGAGTTCCCGGTGAAATGGGGCGCCGACCTGCAGGCCGAACATGAACGCTACCTGGTCGAGAAACACTTCAAAAAACCGGTGATCCTCACCGATTATCCCAAAGAGATCAAAGCGTTCTATATGAAACAAAACGACGACGGCAAAACGGTGCGCGCCATGGACGTGCTGTTCCCCCGCATCGGCGAGATCATCGGCGGCAGCCAGCGGGAAGAAGATTATGATAAACTCTACCGCAGGATCCGCGAGCTGAACCTGCCGGAAAAAGACCTGTGGTGGTACCTCGAAACCCGGAAGTTCGGGACAGCACCCCACAGCGGCTTCGGCCTGGGCTTCGAACGACTGGTGCTCTTTGTCACCGGCATGGCTAACATACGCGACGTGATCCCCTTCCCCAGAACACCCAAAAATGCCGAGTTCTAACACTAAAAGTGGCTCCGTACATTTGAAGTAAGGAAAAAATTTCATAAATTGCTGTCAGACAACAAACCTTTATGAGGAAAGGACGACGAAAGAGATGCTGAAACAGAGGCTACAACAAAAGTTGCTGCAGAAACTCTCTCCCCAGCAAATACAGATCATCAAACTGCTGGAGATACCTACCGTGCAACTGGAACAACGGATCAAAAAAGAACTGGAGGAAAATCCGGTACTGGAAGAGGGATACGACGACGAAAACTATGACGGACAGGAAGAGGAGACAGACACCGGTCAACAGAACGAAGAAGAGACCAACCCCGGTGACGAACAGGACGAGTTCTCCATAGACGATTATATCGAAGATGATGAAATCCCCGACTACCGTCTCTCACTGAAAAACTACTCTCCCGACGAAAAAAGGGAAGAGATCCCTTTCTCCGTGGGCAGCACCTTCCACGACTATCTCCTCAGCCAGACCGGACTGCAACATTTCAGCGAGAAAGAAAAACTGCTGGCCGAGTATATCATCGGCAACATCGGCGAAGACGGGTACCTGCGCAGAGATATCGAGAACATCGTGGACGACCTGGCTTTCACACAGAATATCACCGCTTCGGAAGAAGAGCTGACCGCCATCCTGAAGGTGATCCAGCAGTTCGACCCGCCGGGCGTCGGCGCCCGCAACCTGCAGGAATGCCTCCTGCTGCAGATAGAACGAAAGGATATGACCGACCATTATGTGGCGCTGGCACATAAGATCCTGAAACACCACTTCAACGAGTTCACCAAGAAACACTATAACAAGATCCTGGAGAAACTCGACATCACCGAAGAAGAGCTCAAAGGAGCCATAGAAGAGATCCTCAAACTCAACCCCAAACCCGGCAGCTCTTTCAGTGACCCCATGAACAAACCGGTACAGCACATCGTCCCGGATTTTATCATGGAGATCAACGAGGGGGAGATACACCTCTCGCTGAACACCCGCAATGTGCCCGATCTGCGTATCAACAGGCAGTATGCCGAGATGCTGAAGGCCTACCACGAAAACCAGAAAAAACATACTCGCGAAGAGAAAGACACCATCTCCTTTGTCAAACAGAAGCTCGACTCGGCCAAGTGGTTCATCGACGCCATCCGCCAGCGGCAGAACACCCTCATGCTCGTGATGCAGGCCATCGTAGACTTCCAGCGGCAGTTCTTCCTCACCGGCGACGAGACCCGCCTGCGGCCCATGATCCTCAAGGACATCGCAGAGATGACAGGCCTCGATATCTCTACCATCTCCCGTGTGGCCAACAGCAAATACATACAGACCCCCTACGGTATCTACCAGCTGAAGTATTTCTTCTCCGAAGGGCTGCAGACCGACTCGGGCGAGGAGGTCTCCACACGCGAGATCAAAACCATCCTGCAGGAGCTGATCGGCAAAGAAGATAAACACAAACCCCTGACCGACGAGAAGCTTACGGCCATCCTCAAGGAAAAAGGATACCAGATCGCCCGGCGTACCGTCGCCAAATACAGGGAACAACTGAACATCCCCGTCGCCCGTCTGCGAAAAGAATTGTGATGCGATGAATGACGGCACCTGTTATCCCCTACTCCCATGAATACGACAAAATCCTTTATCAGGCACACGGCCACGCTCCTCTCCTGGCTTTTCCATCCGGTGATCATGCCCCTGGCCGCCGCCCTGATCCTCCTGTATTCCCACACCTATGTCTCATACCTCCCTCCGGCCGTCAAGTCCTATGACCTGTTGCTTGTCCTCCTCAACACCATCCTCATCCCCATGATGTACATGTTCCTGCTGCTGCGCACCGGCCTTATAACATCCTTCCGCCTCGACAGCCGGAAAGAAAGGATTATCCCCCTGACCCTCTATCCGGTTTTCACTTTCATCACCTTTATGGTCATGAAAAAGATACACCAGCCCGTCATTGTTTTTGACCTGTTTCTCGGTATCACGGCCACGGCCCTGGTCACCCTGCTGGTCACTTTACGCTGGAAGGTCTCCCTCCATCTGGCCGGTATGGGAGCTGTCTCCGGCTTTCTCTTCACGGCCTCGTACCGCCTGGGGCACGAGCTCTTCCTCACATGGTGGCTTCTCACGCTGGTGGTTTCGGGCTTTCTGGCTACCGCCCGTATGATCCACGGCAGCCACACGCCGGCCGAGGTGTACGTAGGTTTTTTTCTGGGCTTCACCGCTATGAGTAGCGTGATGATCTTCCTGTAACAGGGATCTTGTCACCTCACTTCTTCTCTTTTATCAAAACTTTCCATGGATCCGGGCCCTCACGCACCGGGAAGGGCCGCGTCTTCTCCAGCAACGCAAAGGCCTCTTCCAGGTCAATATCATCCTGCGGCATGCTCACAAAATAATTCTCTGACGCCAGACGCTCCGCCAGATACTCCTGCTCCGTCTGCCCGGGTGTGGGGATCAGCAGGGCACTCCTGCCGGTAGCCACCAGGTCCATGATCCCCGTGTAACCGGCCCGGGCGATGATATATTTCGCCCGTTTAAGATAAGTGTAAAACAGCGCGGGCGGCAGGTGCGACACCAGTTGTATGTTACCGTACACCGTCCCGCCCTGTCTTTTCCAGGGAAGCCCCCGGATGATCAGCACCTTCCATGGCCTCTTCCGCAGCCTGCGCACCAGGATCTTCTCCAGCAAACTGCGCTGCGGCTCCGGACCCGACAGGACCACTACCACCTCAAAATCCTTCTTCACCGGATACTCTTTGCTGTAAGCCGGGATCATGAAACGCGAAAGCACGCCGGCATACACAATCGAAGACTTCACCTTCTCCGGCAGCGGAAGGGAAGGATGCGAGAGCACCCCGGCCAGCGTGGGATCATCCCCGTAATCAGGCACCCACAACCGGTCGAACTTCGACAAATACCGGATATACCGCCTGAACAGGAAGGAGGAAAGAAAGGAAAGACCGCGCGGCAGACGGGGCTGCAACTGATGGATCACCAGATAAGAGGGGACGGCAGGATGATATACACCGTAACGGTTGTCAGAGACGATCAGGTCTATGCCATACTCTCTTACGACCACAGCCGTCTGTTTGTGCTCAGCACGGATGCTCCTGAGAATACAGGGCAGAGAGAAAAAGATCTTCCACACTGCCGGGATATGACGCGAATAACGGATACGGCAAAAAGGAAACCGCAGGATCTTCATCTCCGGAAAGACTGACGCCAGCAACGCCCGGGCCCCCCCGCCGGTGGCCGCAATGACCTCATAGCCCGCCTCCTTCAGTTGATGTATCAGCAGGATGCTCCGGCTGGCATGCCCGATGCCCCAGTCCAGCACACCGAAAAGAACCCGCTTTTTTCCTTTATTTTCCATGACACCCCCTTAACGCACCCAAAAATGATAAATATTTTTGTCTCACGATAGAAAATAACGCGTAAATTTTTTTCCCGCCTTTCGTCCTGCTCACGATTCCCCCAAACCATCATTCCTTTCACAAACAATCATTCCCTATGATTTTTGTCATTGTATCGGCGTCAGGTTCTTTTACTTTTGTATTGATAAATCACCGGAAAAAATGGAAGGGAAATTGCAAAAAATCGAGTGGCAGACCGGATATGAGTACCATATCGAACCCATTGACGAGAGCCACCGCAAACTGGTGGAGCTGATCAACCGCCTGGCGGATATGATCAACCACAATGCCTGCCCCGGGAGCATGTCCGAGATATTCTTTTCCCTGATCCATTATGCCGAACGCTATATGATCCAGGAAGAGATCCTGCTGCGCGATGTGGGATACCCCCAGCTGGACCAGCATAAGGAAAAACACCGTTTTTTTATAGACAGGATCAAAACGCTGCGGGAAGATTTCTCCGCCGGCAACCCGGAGGTATGCCGCGAACTGTATGATTTCCTGTCGGAATGGTTCCGCAATCATGTCCTGAAATACGACAAGGAAACCATCGCCTTCCTCCTCAAAAAAGGCATCTCCTGAAAAACACCCGTGACCCCTTGCGTCACACCCCCTCTTCTTTGCGCTTCTCTGCGTCTCCTTTGCAAACCTTTGCGTAACAGCTCTCCTCCCCTCTGCGTCTCTCTGCGTCTCCTCCGTGAACCTCTGCGTAACAGCTCAGTTCTTCTCACAGGGTCACCACACGATTTTCTTCACCACCGCCCCCACCGCAGGTTTCCATTTCTCAAAATCAAAAGGCGTTATCAGCAGCACCCCCGGCCGTTTTCCTTTTTCCAGGCTCCCCAGGTGCTCCTCCAGACCCAGCCGCTGTGCCTCCGCCAGCGTCACTTTGTGCAGCAGCCCGTCGAACTCCTCCCGGCTTTGACGATCGCGCCCCCCGGCCGGAAAAAGCCGCTCCAGCATGCCGGCCGGATCTTCCCCGGACTCCGGAAAAACAAAAGAGGGGATAAGGATGCCGTTATAAAACACCAGCGCCGCCATCTCACGGAACCGGTCGCCGGGATCCTTCACCTCCGTCACCCGCCCCTCCTCATCCAGCACAACGATACCGTTCCGTACCGGCGGGGAAGAGACGGGAAAAACATAATTGGCAGCAATCCTGCGCATCACTTAGGGATTAAGGTGGTATCTTTTTTTATTGTCCGGGAACCGGCTTCGGCACCGGTATGAAAAGGCTTCACATCCAGTCTGATATCCCTGATATCCGCATGTTTGATATAAAGCGTGTCCGTGTTCTCATCATCCAGCAAAAAACCTTTCAGGTGGGTCACCAGCGTGTCTTTCAGCGCTTTCGAGAGGATGTACTGCCGGTAACCGTCTCCCTTTACCAGTCTTTTCTCTTTCCAGTGGATCCTGTGCCCTTCCTCCGTGCCGTCATCATACCAGAACCATGCCGAGATATGGGGATGTTTCGACCCGTCGTTCTTTCCCACACGTATCCGCATACTCAGAGTATACACCCCCGGATCCTTCACCTCCACACTGAAGGGGATCCTGTTGCGCTGCCCCTCCCGCGGCACATGCCACTCCGTCTTCTCCGTCCACAGACCCGCCGGCACCCTTTCCCGCCGAACCCCCATCGGCATCATCTCCTCCTTGTACGTATTCTCCTGCATCTCTTTCAGATCCTTCATCACCACCTCATATACCGCCTCATATTCATTCATATGGTCGGTATAGTAATCCAGGGTCTTGTAAAAATCCTTCATGGTATAACCATACTTGCCAATGACATCACGGTAGTTGCTGATCGAATCGGTGCCCGGATATTTCCTCCGCAGATAACTCATGGAGAAAAACCCGTTGGCTATATGAATATCTTCAATGATATGGATCCAGTCCTGTTTGGGGATCACCACCTCTTTCCCGCTCTTATGAAAAGTACAGGAGCCGAAAAGGAGGATCCATGAAAAAACGATCAGCACAAACCGCATAGAGAGAAGGATTATCTGTTTTTGATATTATTGAAACGTACACCCAGCATGATTTCGTGTGAACCGTTATTGTATTTCCGGATCTCATTGATCCCTATGTCATAAGAATAGCCGAAATAATATTTTTCATTATGGATATATCCCACCAGCAGGGCCACCGCATCGGAGGTGCGGTAAGAAACACCCAGCCACACTTTCTTCCTATAGGTCACTTTGGCGTTGAAATCGACCTGTGCCGGCACGGGCGCCGTTTTTTTGATCAGTATGGCCGGTGCAACGGTAAAATGATCACCCGCCTCAAAGGTGTATTGTCCCATCAGGTAATAATGGACTTTCAGGCGGTTCAGACCGTTTCGCTCATCATACATCTTCAGCGAATTGGCAAAAAGCTGAAACGCCGAGGCACCCACATACCAGTTCTCCCCGTACATGTACAGCCCCACGGAAGCATCGGGCACGATGGTGGAATAAACGCCCTGCTGCAGGGCATGGTCGTTGGGGTCGAACAGGGTGATCCTGGTGCCGTCCACCTTGTTCTGCAGCATGCCGAAAGAGAGGCCCATGGACAGACGGATATCGTCTTTTACGGCCACATTATAAGCATAGGTGCCGTACATGCCGGTGCGGCTGGTGGGACCCGTCACATCGTTGAGGATATACCCGCCGAAACCCATGGGGCGGGAGGCATGCGGACCGAACACACTGAAGCTCACCGTCTGGGGCGCGTCCAGGATGCCCGTCCACTGAAAACGGCTGTTGGCTTTTATCTGATAAAAATCCTGCGTGCCGGCCACGGCGGGATTCAGCACATACCTGTTGAACATGAACTGACTGTATAAGGAGAGCTGCTGGGCCCGCAAAGCCGGAACCAGCAACATCAGCAATAACCCCGTATGTATCAGACGCTTCATAGTCAGTTATCTTACAATGGTCACCGGCCCGGTGAGGGGCGGCGTGTTGGTTGCATCATGCAGGATCACCACATAGTAATAGGTGCCGTAATCCAGGGGCTTTCCTTTATAGGTGCCGTCCCACTCTTTCGAGCTGTCATAGCCGCGGCTGTAAAAGACACGGTGGCCCCAGCGGTCAAAGACCTCCACCGTGATGTCCGGATAATACTCCGCATTCCCGAAATGCCAGGTGTCGTTGGTGCCGTCGCCGTTGGGAGTGAACCCCGAAGGTATGAAAATCTTCTGTGCCAGGCCGATATTTACGGAATCTTTCTCCAGACACCCTTCCAGGGTGGTGGCTTCCACATAATAGGTCGTCTCCCGCTCCGGCGTGGCCACAACCGACCGGCCGGTGGTGGCATCCAGCCCTTCCGGCGGATACCAGGAGTACGACGAAAACCCTTCCGTGGCTGTCAGGGTGATGGAAGAGCCTTCGGGGATAACCGTATCACGGCCCGCATCCAGACCGTACACGGGATATACCGTCACGGTGACGGTATCCCGGTCATAACAGACACCGGAGGTGACCGTCAGGATAAAATCGGTGGTCTCCACCGGCGCAGCCACCGGATCGGCCACGGCCGGATCATCCAGCAGAGATGCCGGCTCCCACCGGTAGGACTGCCCCCCGCTGCCCTGCAGTCGCACCGTCATGCCGGGGCAGACAGCGGTGTCACGACCCGCATCGGCGACAACGGTGAATTTGCCTTCCAGGATGACCGTCACGCTCTCCGTACAGCCGTTGGCATCTCTGGCGATCACCGTATAGGTACCTCCCTCCAGTCCGGTGAAGGTGCCCGACGGAACAAAAGATACTCCGTTGTCAATGGAATAGACAAAACTTCCAGTACCGCCGGCGGCCTGCACACGGATCTCCCCGTCAAAAGAGTTTCTGCTGCAGGAAGGTTTCACGGTGTCCACCGACACCTGTATGGGAGAAGGCTCAGCCACAGTCACCGGCAGCGACGAGGCCGTGCATCCGTTCAGGTCACGCACCGCCGGTGTGTAAGTGCCGGCGGGCAGCCCGCCGAAGAGGCCGCTGTTGTCATTATAGGAATGGCCGTTGTCAAGAGAATACTCGTAAGCGCCGGTACCTCCGGTGGCCAGGATACGTATGCTGCCGCTGCTGCCGCCGGCACACAGCACATCGCTCACGGTGACCGTGCTGACGGCCAGCAACGGCGGATCGGTGACCGTAACCGTGTTGCCGGTAAAAAGACAGCCCCGGGCATCCCGCACGGCTATATCATAATCGCCGGCGGCAAGCGATTCGAACAGATGGCTGCCGGAGAAAGTAGCGCCTCCGTCAATGGAATACTCCAGGGGCGCCGTACCTCCGGAGGCGGTAATATCTATCCTGCCGTCGGCCAGGCCGTGGCAGGAGATATCCGTTTTGTCTATGGACACTATAACCAGGGGCTCCGGCTCGGCAATGGTTACGGTATCTCCCGTCATGATGCATCCGCGGGCATCCCGCACCGCCGGCACCCGTGCACCGGCGTACAGACCGGCAAAGAGGCCTCCGTTATCGGCGAATGTGCTGCCCCCGTCCACAGAATAGACATATGGGGCCGTACCCCCCGAGGCCTGTATTGTGATCGTCCCGTCATTTCCTCCGTTGCAGGTCACATCCGTATGGGTCACATTGCTAATGACCAGCGCCGGCGGCTCTGTAATATTCAGCACTCCGCCGGCCGTGACACAGCCGTTGGCATCGCGCACCGCCGTGGTGTAACTGCCGGCACCCAGTCCGCCGAACACCCCGCCGTTCTGCACAAAAGTGCTCCCCCCGTCTACGGAGTATGCATATGGGGGTGTACCCCCCGTGACGGTGAGCGTGATGGTGCCGTCATAGCCGCCATGACAGGTCACATCCGTGGCTGTCTGTGACGTGAAAGCCAGCACCGCCGGCTCCTGCACCACGAGCGTGCTGCCACCCCGCTCACAGCCGTGGCTGTCACGTACAGCCACCGTATAACTGCCGGGCGCCAGGCCGGTAAACCGGCCGCCGTTATCCTGCCAGGTAACCCCACCGTCTATCGAATAAACATACGGCGCCACCCCGCCCGCGGCGGTGACCGTGATGGTTCCGTCGGCGGCGCCGTGACAGGTGACATCCGTTTTCACCTCCGAGCTGATCACCACCTGCGAAGGCTCGTTGACCGTCACAGGGTTCCCGCTCTGAATACATCCGTGGGCATCCCGCACCGCCGGCGTATAACTGCCGGGGCCCAGTCCCGTGAAAATGCCGCCGTTGTTATGGAAAGACGCGCCCCCGTCGATCGAATAGGCATAGGGCGCAACCCCGCCCGTGACGGTGAGCGTGAGGGTACCGTCGGCGGACCCGTAACAGGAAATATCATTCTTTGTAACGGAAATCACCAGGAGAGAGGGCTCTGCCACCCGGATGGTATCATGTATATAGCTGCAGGCGTGGGCGTCGGTTACGGTCAGGATATAAGCCCCCGCCACCAGGCCGGAAATATCTTCGCTCGTGGAAACATACCCTCCGGGACCGGTCCACTGATAAACGTACGGCGGCGTACCGCCGCTCACCGTCACCTGTATGGCACCGTCACTGCCGCCGGGGCAGGTCACATCCGCAACGGCATCGGCGGTTACCGTCGTCGCAGGCGGCTCTGCAATGGTCACAGGCCCCAAGCCTGCGGTACAGCCTCGGGCATCGGTGACCGTCAGGGAATAATCGCCGGGAGCCAGACCGGAGAGGTCCTCAACGGTAGAGGAAAACCCGCCGGGGCCCGTCCAGAGATAAGCATAGGGAGGCGTGCCGCCGGCAACGGTCACCGTGATGGCGCCGTCGGCGACGCCGTTACAGATCACATCCTGTTTGCTGTCCATTGTCACCGTCAGCACCTGCGGCTCCCCGACGGTGATGGCCCCGCCGGTATAGGTACAGCCGTGGGCATCGGTGACCGTCAGCACATAATCGCCGGGAGCCAGACCAGAGATATCTTCGCTGGTGGAGGTATAGCCCCCGGGGCCGCTCCAGGAGTAGCTGTACGGCGGCGTGCCGCCGGTCACCGTCACGTCGATGGCGCCGTCGGCAGCACCGCTGCAACTCACATCCCCGACCGAATCGGTCTGTATCGCCAGCGACGGTGGCTCAGCCACCGTGAGGGTGCTCCCCGCCCGGGTACAGCCATGGGCATCCATGACCATTATGGGATAATCTCCTGCCGCCAGTCCTGTGAAAAAACCGTTGTTGCCCCAATAGGTGCTTCCTCCGTCAATGGAAAAAGAATAGGGAGACGTACCCCCCGAGGCCTGGATCGTGATTGTCCCGTCATTCCCCCCGTGACAGGAAACATCCGTTTTGTCCTCCTGGTCTATATTGATGGGATCGGGCTCATACACCGTCACACTGTGAAAATCAGACCCGCCGGCATCGTCAATGACCACCCAGTAACTGCCGGCAGCCAGGTTTAGCAACGAGTCCGCCGGGTTGTCGGTAGTGTCTTTGCGTCCCGTGCTCCAGGTGAAAATATAGGGAGCGGTACCCCCGCTCACCGTTACCACGATCCGGCCGTCACTGCCACCGTTGCAACTGACACTGTCTACCCGGATATCCGTCGTAAATCCATAGGAAACCAGCCCGGCAGAAAACAACCCCGTAAAAAACAAAATAAACAGTCCGTATTTGTTTCCGCTACCTCCCACCGGTAAGTTATTGCAGTTTATGTGAGGGCTCAAATATAGTTACAAATGTACATTAATTTTTTTCATTCGAGATTACACCCATACGAAAGAAAAAAATTTATGGGAAATCGACGCGGTTACCCCTATAAGAAAATCATTTTGCATTTTTTGTGGCGAAATGATTTTCTTACAGAGTAAACATACATTATACCATGATCAAAGCAACTTTTTTATTGACACCGGCGGCTTTTTACCAACACCCACAGGAATGCGCCGGCAGGTTACTCAAAACGAAACCATGTCCCCCTCGGGAGGGGGTGGCCGCAGGCCGGGGGAGGATCAGAACCCTCGAACATCAAACATCACCTACGTAGGCGCCTACGTAGATAAAATTTTCCGTTTATCGCTTTTCATCATCCGGCCGATGATGAACCGCACAGGATACCAGGCGGCACCGTAACCGATGGCCAGCACGGTGAGGAAGACCAGGAAGATATCCGGCGCGAGCACTTTCACAG
>CAZYPI010000036.1:0-18305 GCA_964649335.1 uncultured Rikenellaceae bacterium
ACTTTTTAAGATATTTGAAAAAGGACTTGGCAAAAAATTAGGACTAACAATTTCATAAAACTTACGACAACACAACAATGGTTCATAGTGTATGCCGCAATTGTGTAAATTCCGGCGAAACGGATCCCCATATAACTTCCACGTCTCATTCTTCTTAGCCAATGAAATCCGAAGGGTTGATAGGATAACCGGTAAAGCGATAAAGCGATAAAGCGATGAAGCGATGATGCGAGGGAAAACCTGTCAGTGTGCCGGCACCGCCGGCTCCTGACAGTGTTAAGCGCAGTCGGCTTCCGGGTTTTAGCCCCGAAGGGGTGTTAGCAAAAGCATAGGGCATCGCCCTATGTTAACTCCCATTAATTTTTTTCATTCGTCTGTGTGTAATTTCAAATGAAAAAAATTAATGTACATTTGTTGGCCGGAAGAGCCCTCCGGGGATTTTTGCGGGATGGTTCATTTTTCAAACATGATAAAAACAGTGTGTCACTGGCTTCTGCATTGTTCTCCGGGAAGAGGAGGAATGGTGGCGGCGGTGCTGTTGCTGTTGTTGTTTTTGACGGCCCCGGCCATGGCTCAGACAACACTGACCGGTGTTGTTTTCGATAAACAGACCGGCGAAACCCTGCCCGGCGTGAATGTGTTCATTCCGGAACTGCAGAAAGGTACCGTCACCGGGGATAACGGGACTTACTCCCTATCCGGTATCCCCGGGGGGATCTTTAAGGTTCAGTTTTCTTTTGTGGGGTATAAAACCCAAATAGTCACCCTGGACTCAAAACCGGGAAAACAAAAAATAGACGTAACTCTGGAACCGGCGGTTATCCGTTCCCAGGAGGTGGTGGTTACGGGGGGTATTATTGGCAGCCAGCATGAGAATGCGCTAAAGATCGAGACCGTCAACCGGGACAAACTGAACATGGCGCCGGCAGACAACCTGTTCAGGAAACTTGACCAGGTGCCGGGGGTAAGTACGATCAGCAGGGGCAATAACATTGCCACACCGGTCATCCGCGGGTTATCCACGAGTAACCTGGTGGTGCTGAACAACGGCATAAGAATGGAGAATTTCCAGTTCTCGACAGACCATCCTTATACCATCGACGGCAGTGATGTGAAAGATGTCGAGATCATCAAAGGGCCGGCATCGCTATTGTATGGGTCGGATGCCGTGGGCGGGGTGATCAACTTCATCAAATCACCCCCCGCACCGGTGGGGCGCATCACCTCGCAGGTCCACGGTTCCTATAACACCAATGACGGCAGCACGGTAAACAGTGTCAGCGTGAAAGGCAGCAGTGATAATTTCTTTGCCGGCATCACGGGTTCCTTCAGCTCGGCAGCCGACTATCATACCGGCAACGGGCAGCAGGTGCCCAACACGCGGAGCAACACAGCCGCCGGCAAGCTGTTTGCCGGATACCGTAAGGGGAAATTTATCTCCAAACTGTTTTACGATTACAACAAACTGAAACCGGGGATCACAAACCCGCCTGCCATAGCCCTGGTGGACGACAACAGCCGGAAAAACGAGGTCTGGTATCAGAACCTGGACAATCATATTCTGTCGTGGGAAAATAAACTGTTTCTGAGCCGGCTGAAGCTGGAAATGGATTTCAGTTTTCAGGATAACAGACGAAGACTTACCGGTAATCCTGCAGACAGGGTCTCCACCCTGGTGGACATGAACCTGAAGAGTTATATCTGGAAGATCAAAGGGGAATATGATTTCTCGAAAAAAAGCAGTCTGATCGTGGTCACGCAGGGGTTTTTCCAGACGAATCATAACGGGGATGCGCCGGAGCATGTGCTTCCCGATTACAACCAGTCCACGGCTTCGGTGGCCTCATTGTGGCAATATCTTTTCGGAAAGGGTCTTTTCTATCAGATCGGTCTGCGGTATGATTACAAGGTGATAGATGCGCCGGAGCAGTACAAGTCGAATGTGCCGGGGGAGGTGCTGCAGCCGTTTCACCAAACTTACAACAATGTGAGTTTCTCGACCGGCTTCACCTGGGAGTTAAAGAAGATCCTGTTGGTGCGGGGGAATGTGGCGTCGGCTTACCGAACGCCGTCCATCGCTGAGCTGCTGCAGGACGGGCCTCACGGGAACCGCTATGAGACGGGGTCGCGTGACTTCGGACCCCAGCGCAATATCGAAGGCGACCTGGGCATGCATTATCATTCCGACCGGCTTGCTTTTGACCTGTCCGGTTACTACAACCGTATTTTCGATTATCTGTTCCTGGCCCCTGCGGATGACACGACGGATACCGGGCTGGACATCTTTCGCTACCGGCAGGAGAACGCTTCCATAGCGGGCCTGGAGTTTTCGTCTGAATACAACCCTCTCGGGTGGCTGAAGCTGACCGCCGGCTATTCCTTTATCCGGGCATCGCTCGACAACGGGGATCCCCTGCCTTTTATTCCGCAGGACAAACTTACGTTCCACATCACTACTTCCTCAAACACAAAAAGTTTCGTCAAAACGATCCTCTTTGATGTCAATCCCGTGTATGCTTTCAAGCAGGACCGGCCTTATGTGCTGGAAACACCGACTGAACATTATTTTGTTTTCAATGCTTCGGTGCGGTTCGGGATGAAGTTCAATAAGCAGGAGCTTGATCTCTCCGTCTTTGCCAACAATATTCTGGACGAAGAATATTATGACCATCTGTCGGTACTGAAAAGACTGGGCTATTACAATATCGGCAGAAATTTCAATTTCAGGGTGATATACCGGTGGAAATAAGTGGATTTTGTTATCCTGTCCGAGAAATCAAAATTCGTGACTATCCGGAACGCGTAGACACACCCCCCAACCCCCCCGTCCGAACGGACGAGTCCTTCGTCCGGGCGGGCTCTCGAGAGGGGGAGTTCGCTCATATAAAGAAAGTTACTACAAACCCAGGAACCACAGGAACCACAGGAACCACAGGAACCACAGAAACAATCGCGAGAGAATCTACGTAGGTACCTACGTAGATAGCGGCTGGTGAAGTTATCTCTTGTCTATTACTTCTTCACCAGCATTTTCTCTATCCCTTTCACGGCGCGGTAGCCGTCGGCGATAGCGCTGATGGCGTCGGCGGTGCGGTTGGCGGCGTCGCCGCCGGCGAAGATCTTCGGGTCGGTGGTCTGCTGGTATTCGTTGACCACGAAGCGGCCCCGTTCGATCTTGATTTTCTCCTCAAATTCCCCTTCCAGGAAGCTGTAGTCGCCCTGCTGGCCGATGGCGCCCAGCACGGCTGTGGCTTCGATGGTTTTGTTGCTGCCTTCGATGGCCACGGGTCTGGGCCGTCCGCCGCGTTCGTCGGGAACCATTTCTGCCAATACATATTCGACGGCTTTCACATGGCCTTTGTCGTCGCCGTGGAACTGTACCGGGATGGCCTGCGGCACGATATGCACGCCTTCGGTCTCGGCGCCTTCGATCTCTTCCCAGTCGGCCGGCATGTCCACCACGCGGCGCCGGTAGAGGATGGTGACGTCGGCGCCCAGCCGGCGCGCTACGCGGGCGGCGTCGATGGCTACGTTGCCACCGCCGATGACGATCACTTTGTCGCCGATATCCACTTGTTTGCCGTTGTTGATCTCATACAGGAAGTTGACCGCCTGGATGGAGCCTTTCAGGTCTTCTCCTTCCACGCCGAGGGTCCAGGGTTTCGGGAAGCCGACACCCACGAAGACGGCGTCATATTTTTTATAAATCTCTTTGAAAGAGATGTCTTTTCCCACTTTGGTATTGAAGTGGATCTTCACGCCGATTTTCTGTATGTATTCGATCTGTTTATCGAGGCTCTCTTCCGGGAACCGGTATTTGGGGATACCGTACATGGTCATCCCGCCGGCTTTGGCATGGGCTTCGTAGATGGTGCAGTCGAATCCTCTCAGGGCGAGGTAGTAGGCGGCGGTGAGGCCGGAGGGGCCGGCGCCGACGATACCCACTTTGTAGCCGTTGGGTTCGGCCATGGGCGGGTTGACGATCTCTTTGATCAGGTCGGCATTATCCACTGTTTCGGTGGCATAGCGTTTCAGCCAGCGTATGGCGATGGGCTCGCCGCGGTGGGCGATGGCGCACACCTCTTCGCAGCGGCGGGTACACACTTTGCCGCACATCTCCGGCAGGGGGTTGTTGTCGTAGATGATCCGTACGGCGTCGGCATCGTTAGCGCGGGCGATGGCGTTGATATATTCGGGGATATGCATATGTTCGGGGCAGGCCTCCGTACACAGTCCGCAACTGATACAGCGCGCCGCTTCGGCGCGTGCCTGTTCCTCGTTGTATCCCAGTACCACCTCGGCGAAGGATTTGACCCGTTCCATGCCTTCCAGTTCGGGCATGGGGATGCGGGCGAAGTCGTTGAGAGAGGTAGCGTCGGTGCTCACGAACGATTTTCTTTTTTCTCCTTCGGGGTTGTCCACGCCGGGCATCCACAGGAAGGTATCGGGATCATCACTGACATAGACATAGTCTTTGGTGAGGCTGAGGCTGCCGGTAGGACAGACGTCCACGCAGAGAGCGCACCAGCAGCAGCGGCCGTGGTCGATCCTGGGGCGCAGGCCCGAGTCGCCTTTTTTTCCTTCTATGCCTTCCACCGGCACCATATCTATGGCCTGGTTCTGGCAGATGGTGGAGCAGTTGCCGCAGCCGATACACTCTTCCAGGTCGTTGAAATGGAACCCCCGGTATCTGTCTGCTGCCTCTACCGGGACAAAAGGGGTTTCTTTCAACGTATGAGGTTGTTTGCCGAACTGTTTCAGTGCGGTCAGTGGTTTCAGGGTACCTTTCAGATCAAAAAAACTCATAATTGTTTCGTTCCTTTCTGACGTTAACTTTTTATCTTTCTATTTCGGGCGGGCAGGTGCCCAGGCTGTTCATGATGGCGGATATGTCCGCCAGGTTTTCTCCCACGAGCAGGTCTTCCAGCAGGGTGATGGCATGGACATAGGCGGCCCCTCTCATGTGCACCCGGCGGGGATGGGTGCCGCCGTCGCTGGCGACATACATGCCTATTTCGCCGCGTACCGCTTCGGTACGGGCATAAGCATCGCCTTTAGGCAGTGCCCATTTCTGCGGGTTGGGCACTTTATTGTAGAAGTCGCCTCCCGGCATTTTGTCTATCACCTGGCGTATGATGCGTATGGACTGGCGTACTTCCTGCCGGCGTACCAGGGCCCGGGCCCATATGTCGCCTCCTTCGGCGGTGGGTACTTCGAAATCGAGTTTATCATACACCTCATACGGGTCGTCTATCCGGACATCGTGTTTGATGCCGCAGCCGCGTAGCGGCGGGCCTACGACGCCCCATTCGATGGCTTTTTCCTTGTCTATGATCCCGACGCCTTTTGCTCTTTTCTTGAATATGGAGTTCTCGAACAACAAGTCATCGTAGTCGTCGAGGCGTTTCTCGAGGTAATCCATCGTTTTAAGCACTTTCTCTTCAAATCCTTCGGGCAGGTCTCTCCGCACGCCGCCGGGCCAGATATACATATGATAGACGCGGCCGCCGGTAAGTTCTTCAAACAGGTCGAGGATATAGTTGCGGTCGCCCACGCTCCACTGGCCAATGGTATAAAGACCGAGGGAACCCGACTGTCCTCCGTACCACAGCATATAGGAGGCCATACGTGCCAGTTCGAGTACCATGACGCGGATATATTTTGCTCTTTCAGGCACTTCCCGTCCTTCGATCTCTTCGACGGCGCGGGCATAGCATTCTTCCACCGGGTCGGGTTCGGGTACGCAGAAACGGCACAGGAGTGTAAAGCTCTGCAACCAGTTACGTTTTTCTATCAGTTTTTCAAAAGCGCGATGCAGGTATCCCACCTCGGTGGTGGCCCTGACTATGGTGTCACCTTCCACTTTGGCCCGTACCATCATGTTGCCGGTGATGCCGGGGTGCTGCGGGCCGATGTACAGGGTTGTTGCTTTTTCTCTCATTTATCGTTTGTATTTTTTTGCAAAATCCGGTAATTCTTCGCCCGTACGTTCGGTGATGGTCTCTCTCACGTCGCGGGCATCTTCACGGCCGGGGCGTTCCCAGTATTTATCGCGGGCATATGCCTCGGTATCGAAATCACGCCGCATGGGCGGCGGGCCCTCCCAGTCTTCGAGCAAAAACTCTTCGGGAGCTTCCAGCCCCGGAAAGTCAATGCCGTACATCTCTTTCATCTCCCGTTCGTAGGTGTTGGCCTGGCGCCAGATCATGTCGATATTGTCCATGACCGGTTTCTCACGGTTAACCCGTGTATGTACCAGTATTTTTATCTTATCGGTATAAGACCATACAATGTAAACGATCTCGAACTCTTTCTCCTCGAGCCAGTCCACACAGGAGATGTGGGAGAGGTGGTTGTAACCCATTTCTTCCTTCAGATAGAGGAGGAGGGCCGGGATGGATTCTTTCTTTGTAAAAAAGTCTATCCGGTTGCCTGGGTAGTGTTTGACCGTCACCTCTTCAAAGTGGGATTTGATCTTTTCAGCAATATTGTTTTTGATATTTTCCATAATCATTATCTTACCAGTTATATTCGGGCATACGCCATACCGGGCTGACATTCTTCTGATTGGCGCGATACCATTCCAGGTTTTCTTTGTATTTACGGGCTCCGTCGGCTTTGCCGGCCTGTATCAGTTTTTGCAATTCGGCAAAGCCGGCCAGTACGGCTTCCGGCCGCGGCATACATCCGTTGATATAGACATCTACAGGCAGGTAGCGGTCCAGCGACTTGATGGTATTGTAAGAATCCCAGTACATCCCGCCGTTGATGGTGCAGGAACCGAATCCGATGACATATTTGGGATCCTGCATCTGCTCATATACCCGGATAACGCGTTTCAGGGTTTTGGTGGTAAGATATCCTGTAATCAGCAACACATCTGCCTGGCGCGGCGTGGCAGCCCCTCTTACTCCCAGCCGCTCTGCATCATACCGGGAAGTCATGGTGGGAGGGATCTCAATGGCCCCGCAACCGGTGCCGTAAGCCAATACCCACAGCGAATGCTGCCGGGCAAAATTTTGAATAATATCGACGATCTTCTGTGAGTTTTTATCGTTCATCGTGATGAGTAATGATAGTTAAAATATTGCAGCGTGTAAAAGAGCCAGTAATCCGAAAAAAGAAGGCCAGCCCCAGAAATATCTTACCGCCTGTTCGGTACGGTAGCGCGGACTCACGACACCATACAGCACGGGAATCATATAAAGGACGAAAGTTTTTGCCACCAGCTCGATGAGGTTGGAGGCGCCGCCCATAAACAGATCCACATACAGGGTGAGTTTGGCAAAGGCGAATACCGACCCGGCAGACATCATGACAAAGAGATATTTCCCTCCGTTTTCGGACATAGGTCCCGAGGCCAGCTCGGTAGGTGCTCCGACAATGTCGAAAGGAGAATAGCGAAACATGCCGAACATTGCCAGGATGGCGGCGATAAAGGCAAAAGGCGAGGAGACCATGATCCAGCGGCCCGTTTCGACCTGTACGTTCATCAGATCGACGATGGAGGTGGTTTTGTACTGTATCATCAGGGCTACCAGGGCCATCACCCAGGGGATCTCAAACCCGGCCATCTGGCTCAGTCCACGCGTGACACCGATGGCCGAGTTGGGGTTGCCCGTCTGGCCGGCCCCCAGTGCCATACCCAACGGGCCGAACACCATGATATACAACAGGAAGATCAGATCCCCCTGGAAGTTCAGGTTGGGAAAGAAATTGTTGTGGTTGAGAATGGGAATGATCAGCAGCGACAGGATGGAGGTGACCATGATAAAGGCAGGGCCCATGTGATGCATTACCCCATGATGGATGGCCGTTTTCTTGCTGTATAGCTTGACCACATCAATGAAGTTCTGGTACCATGGCGGACCATAACGGTTCTGTATGCGGGCTGTTATTTTACGGTTCAGTCCCATGTAGGTGATCCCGACAGAGAAGGCCACCACAAAAGAGACTACTGCTCCCCACGTATAATGCAAAATTTCTTCCATCTTATTTATTTGTTTTTAACCGAACAGACTGTTTCTAAAAAGTAATAAAATCACCACAAAGACGATAACATAAATGGCATAGGTCTGGGCATTTCCCGAGTAGATCCTCCTGAGATAATCAAAGAATGCCTCCAGTCCCGAGGCGAATCCGCGGTAATAGGTCATGATGTTTCTTTTCATCACGGGCCAGACGGCGCGCAGGAATGGCTGAAAGAAGCCTTCCGTGAAGGTGAGGTTCTCATGTTCCAGGGGGACCTCGCCAGAGGTACTGATATCTTTGGTGGAGGTATATCTTGTCTCTTTCCATCCTTTTACGGTGAGGATGATCAGGAAAAATACGAATACCCCGCCGATGGCATAAACCAGGGGTTTCAGCAGCACCTGGTTGCCCCATTCGTTGAACAGGCCGGACATGCTCCAGAAAGTGCCTTCGGTAGCCGTGAATCCCAGGGTCTGCATGCCCTGGTCAATGGGTTTGAGGATGATGCCGGGGAACACGCCGAAGACGAGCAACAGGGAGGCCATGATAAGCATAGGCAGCACCATCAGCGCCGGGGCTTCCCGGACGTGTTCCCACTCTTTTTCTTCCTGTCCCAGGAAGAAACCGAACAGGAACTTGTAGCAATAGAGAAAAGCGGAGGTGGAGGCGAAGAAGATGGCGATCACCAGGATGTAGTGGTTGCTGTTGATCAGTGACTCGTACAGCATCCATTTTCCTACGAAGCCCCCCAGCGGCGGTATTCCGGCCAGGGCTATGATGGACAGCAGGGCCGAGATAAAAGTCCAGGGCATCTTGCGTATGAGGCCGGTGACCTCTGTGAAGTTGGTAGTGCCGGTTTGTTTTTCTATGGCTCCCACGACCATGAAGAGGGTGCCTTTGAACAGGGCGTGCATGACAGAGAGAAACAATGCCGACAGCATAGCCAGGGGGGTGCCTATGGCCACGCCGGTGATGATATATCCCAGTTGTGCCACCGACGACCAGGCCAGCAGCTTGCGGGCGTCATCCTGGGCGATAGCCCACAGGGTGGCCATAATGGCCGTGATGGCACCCAGCCAGGCCACCGTCTCGCGAAACCAGGTGTCGTCAGGCAGATAGGTGACCATGCTGACAAAGACGACGATCATCCCGTAGATCCCCATCTTGGAGAGAGCCCCCGAGAAAAGACTCGTAAACGACATGGGCGAGTCGGAGTAAGCTCCCGGTGCCCATACATGCAGGGGCATCATGGCGGCTTTCACCGCAAAAGCCATGAGGAAAAGGATGGGCAACCATATTTTATAAGCTACAGGAAAGAAAGGAAATCCCTCCACCATATCCGTGATCAACAGACTGTGTGTATGGGCAAAAACCATGACGATAGCCATGAGCATGGCATAGGCCCCCAGGGCACTGAAGAGGATGTAATTGATACCGCTGCTCTGGACATTCCTGCCGTTGTATATTACAATAAAAAAAGACGACCAGGTCATGATCTCCCAGAAAATGAAGAAGGAAACCAGGTCTTGACTCATTACAATCCCCATCATGGAGGTCAGACTAACCAGAAAATTGAAATAGAAGTATCCCAGCCGCTCTTTGCCTCTCATATAAGAGACGGAATAGAAAGCAGCCATTACGCCCAGTCCCAGGATGATCAAAGCGAAGATACGGCCGTAGGCGTTTATGCCCCATCGAAGGGACAACCCGGCCAGAGAAAAGGAAATCATATTGCCGGCATGGATCTTTGTAAAGAACAGCACGGTGCCTGCCAGTACCGTCAGAACAAAGATCGTATCTCGTAACAAGCCGGATATTTTGTGTGCCAGGAAGGTGAGAACAGCCCCTCCGAACATCAATGCGAACAGTATGTGGATCATATTCATAGGTTCTTCTGCTTAACGGGTTAGTAACTGACCGGTGGATAAAACGTCCCGGATATAATTTCCTTTGTCCAGCAAAGCCTGGGATGCCTGGTGCAGGTATCCGGTGATCGCATCGGGCCAGACGCCGATCACCAGGATGATGACGCCCAGGGATATCATCGCTATCAGTGCGTTGACAGTAGGTTTTTTAGGTTCGATATGCGATTCTTTTTTGAAGAAGTAGATGCGGTTGACCACCCTGAAATAATAAACCAGTTCGATAAGACTTACCGAGAGCACCAAAGCAATCATCAGTAACATATTGGATTGGGCGGCTGCCGAGAGCATAAAAAATTTGCCCCAGAAACCGGAAAAGGGAGGCATGCCTACCACGGCCAGGGCACCGAGGGCGAAAAGAAAAGAGGTCACGGGCAGAAATTTACCCATGCCGTTGGTTTCGGTGATAAACTTATCGGTGGAGTTATATACCAGATAGCTGCCCGACAGGAAAAGCAGAGATTTGCTGACGGCGTGATTGACGATCATGAACATGGCGGCGAAAACACCTTCTTCCGTTCCCATGCCGAAGGCCACGATCACCAGGCCCATTTGGCCGAGGCTCGAATAAGCCAGCATACGTTTAAGCCGGTCTTGCTTTATGGCGGCCATTTCGGCGATGATCATCGTAATCAGTCCGATGACGATCAGGAACTGTTGGGTTCCGGACACATCGAACAGCGTGAAGATGATACGGATCAGGGCATATACGCCCGCTTTGGCCATGATGCCGGCGAAGGCGGCTCCCACAGGCCCCGGTGCCTGTGCATAAGCATCGGGAGCCCAACCGTTGAGGGGGAAGATTTCGGCTTCAATGCCCAGGCCGACGATAAAAAAGATGACTGCCAGGACCTTGAATCCGGGCTTCATCAGGTGCGATTTGGCGGCGATGTCCGCCATATTCAGAGTGCCCAGCTGTGAATAAATCAGGATGATGGCCAGCAACAGGAACATTGAAGAGAGCGAGCCGATCATCAGATACTTGAAAGAGGCCTCGGCACTGTCACGACCCTTGTAAAAAGCGGTCAGAGCGTATGCCGAAATGCTGGTGATCTCGATGAAGACAAACTGGTTGAAGATATCGCCGGTGAGTACGATGCCGACAGAACCGGTGACCAGCATCATGAACAGAATAAAATATTTCTTGGCTTCTTCGAAATCGACATTCTTGAAACGATAGCTGTAGACCCAGACGATAAAACCCATCAGGATCATCAGTGTGGTTATCACGCCGGTGAAGGCACTGAACACCAGATTGATACCCCACGGCGGCTTCCAGCCTGCGATGACCTCGATAATAGTGCCGGTGTGCATCACCTGGTTCAGCAGGGTGACAGAAAGCACCAACATGTATAATAATACCAATCCGGGGAGAACACGGATAGACTCTTTCCAGAGCATTCCCATCAGGGGGATCAGAAACGCCGCCAGTAACGGTACTGCGATAAATAATACAGGACTTCCTACCATTTCAGATTTTTTATTTCGTCAATATTTAAGGTCTGATGATGCCGGTACAGCCGGATAACCAACGAGAGAGCTACGGCGGTGACGCCGAAGCCGATTACGATGGCTGTCAGCACAAGCGCCTGGGGTACGGGATCGACCATGCCCTGGCTCAGTTTTTTGATGTTATCCAGTGTCAACGGCATGTCTTTTAAGATTGCAGGCGAATAAATAGGGGCTGTCCCCGAAGTGATGTATCCTATGGATATCAGCAAAAGGTTGATCCCCGAGTCAAAGATCGAAAGACCAATGACCACCTTGATCAGGGATTTCTTCACGAGGGCCCCGTACAGTCCGATCATAATGACCAGGATGGCCGTGATAAAGAAAGAATATTCTACAATCTTCAGGTCAAAAAGCGTAAAATCCATTTTTTCAGTCTTTTTCGTTGAGTGCAGTATAGATCAAACCGGTCAATTCGGCGCCCACCTTAAAGCCCACGGCTATGTAAATGATCGGTATGACGCCACCGCTCAGCAGGTTGTTCAGTGTTCCGTTGGGCAGGAAGTCTGCCAGGAAAGAGCCTCCGTAAACCATGCCGAAGAGACCGATGGTGGCGAAAGTGATCCCTGCCAGTGATTCCACCACGGAGAGGGCAATGTGACTGACGGAATAATCGGCGTAGGCCATCAGCATGAGCAGGAATCCCGTAGCGATGATCACGCCGCCCTGGAATCCTCCGCCCGGAGTGAGATGGCCATGGATGAACACATAAGCTCCCAGCAGGATGATGGCCGGGAACAGTAGTTGTGATCCTGTGGTTACAATACGGCTGCCTGAGAAAAGGACTGCTCTTTCTCCCAGTTGGTGTCTTCCTTTGTATAATACACTTGCCATGGCTGTGGTGGCCAGAAACAGCACCGTCACTTCTCCAAGGGTATCAAAACCCCTGAAATTGACCACAATGGCTGTGACCACATTGGCTACCTGCAGCTTGGTGGGGGTGGTGACGAGGTAGAAATCTTTTACTCCCTGCTGGAAAAACTGTCTTCCGAAATCGAGCTGGAACAGGGCTTCGGCCAGATAGACGCCGAAAACCGCCAGCAGCGAGATCACCAGAATCTTTTTCATTTTCATTTTGCGTCTTTTTTTAAGGGTTTCGCCGTGTAGGTCTCACCTTCGGTACGCACCGTGTTCCGGATGGTGATGATGAAAATAATGGTTGTCAGGGCCACTCCGATGGCAGCTTCCGTCAAGGCTACATCCGGTGCCTGCAGTAACAGAAACAGGATGGAGAGTACCAGACTGATCAGACCGGTGCCGATAACGGCATACAGGAGGTCCTTTTGCACGATGGAATAAACGGCAGCTCCGATCATGAGCAGCAACAGGAAAAAAATCAAAACGATATAAAAGATCATATTGCTTCCTCCTCTTCTTTTTGATATACTTCGCGGTATTTATCATATTCTTTACCGCCTTTCAGGTACGGATAGTTTTTCCGTTTGTAGTTGGCCCGTGCCAGGGCGTGTGAGCTGATGGGATTGGACAGGGCAATAAAGATGACCAATACCAGTGTTTTGATCATCCAGCCGGGTTCGAGAAAGCCTACGCTCAGAATGACACTCATGCCGCCCAGAGTGGTAGCTTTGGTACCGGCCTGCAGCCGGTTATAAGTGTCGGGCATGCGGAATATACCCAGGCCACCGAGGAACAGGAAAATACCCCCGATCAGCATCAACACCATTCCTGTGATATCAAGTATTTGTTTCATAAGGCGCCCTCCAGATATCTTGCAATGACCAGCACCCCGATGAAACCGAGAACGCCATAAACGAGGGCTATGTCAATGTAAATGTAACGTTTGAAGACTAATGACAGAAGTACCAGAAAGGCCATGGCGATGGTGGTAAGGGTATCCAGTGCCACCGTCCGGTCGGCTGCTGTCGGCCCGAGGACAAATCTCAGGGCAGAGAAAAGGATCCCCGTGAACATAAAGCCTAAAGTGATATAAATAATGATTTGTACCATAATCAGAATATTTTAAGTAAGATCCTCTCAAACTGTTCTGCAATTTGTTTATGGGCCTCTTGTGGCTCCAGTGATTTTACATCAATCCAGTGGATGTAAAAGGTGTTGTCAATAATATCCACACTCAGGGTGCCGGGCGTGAGGGTGATGCTGTTGGCCAGCACCATTTTGGCAAAATCTGATGTCAGCCGCGTGTCGAATTTTACGATGCCCGGGTTGATGGGCAGCTTGGGTGAGATCACCCGGCGGGCTACATCCAGATTGGCCATGATCAGCGCCTTCAGAAAAACCAGGAAGTAGGTCAAAACATAAAATAGTTTTACCGGTGAAAAAATGCTGAAATCACAGCATATGAAGAAACGGCTGGTGAACAGGGCGATCAAAAAGGAGGTGATCAGTCCGGCCGTCACTTCCTGGACAGCCAGGGTGCTGGTAAACATCAGCCACACCACAAACAGGATCAGCCAGCTCAGTACAAAGCGTGTAAACTTACCGGGAGATGTTGTTTTTTCCATAACAGGTTGAAAAAGGATTAATCGAGGTCGTATTTCTTATCACTGAAATATTTCATGAATTGTACCCGCTCGTATTCGGCCGGATTGGGGCTGTTGACCTGGCTCATGCGGCCTTTGAAATCGGCGATTTTCTCAAAATTGTGCTTTTGCATCCAGGCGGCCAGCCCGTCGTTAAGCTCTTTGATGAAATCTATGCCGTGGGTATATAAAGCAGAGGCCACCTGCACCGCGTCGGCACCGGCCAGCAATTGTTTGATGACCGCTTCGGGACTGTGGATGCCGGTGGAGGCTATCAGATCAGACCCCAGACGGCCCGAGAGAATAGAGGTCCATCGCAGCGAAATAGCCAGATCCGAAGGGTTGCTCAGCACATTCGTCGGCTTGACGGTGAAGGTGTCAATGTCAAAATCGGGATGAAAAAAACGATTGAACAAAACCACTCCCCCGATGCCGGTTTCGGAGATTTTCTTTACGAAAGCCCCCAGGTTGGAAAAATAATAACTCAGCTTGATGGCTACGGGAATGGTTACCGCCCCGGTTATTTTTTGGGAGATATTCATATAAATGTTTTCAATATCCGTACATTCCTTCGTGAAGTCGGAAGGCATGATGAAAAGGTTCAGCTCGATGGCATCGGCCCCCGCTTCCTGTACCTTTTTGGCAAAAAATAACCATTCGTGAGAACAGGTACAGTTGATGCTGGCTATCACCGGGATGTTTACCGTTTTTTTAGCTTCTTCAATAAGATTAAGGTATTTTTTTATGTTGTCTTCCTTAATCTTGTAATCATAATAATCCAGATACCGGTGTAGTTTCTCTTCTTCATCCGGGGCTTCTTCCCGGAGGATGCTTTCATATTCGTTGTAAATCTCTTCTTCAAAGATTGATTTCAGAACCACTGCTCCGGCACCGTTCTCTTCAATCTTTTTCAAATTCCGGAGATTACTCGTGATACTGCAGCTCCCGGCAACCACAGGTGATTTGATTTCCAATCCTAAGTAACTGACTGATAGATCCATATATTAAATTGTTAAATGATAAACATTTTTTCAGGGCGCAAATGTAAAAGGATATTTTTATAGAAAAGATATTGTTTAACATATTTTATAAAGTTTTTCATAATTTACCGGGACGAATATAAATGACAAGCAAAGAAAAGCCTGTCCTTTTAAGGCAGAGAAGAATTTAAGCATAAAAAGTATCCCATTTTCGCAGGGTTTATTTAAATTTACACCGTGGATATTTCAGGAAGATAAAGATGGAGAAAACGGCATATATTTCTACCGGTGAGTTGGATATTTTTGACGGACTGATCTGTTATGAGGAGAGCCGTAAGCCGTTTACCGGGGTGTACTTTTCGTGTCATGCCAACGGAAAAGTGGGGGAGGAAGTGGAGGTGAAGGCAGGCCGCCGGCATGGCTTGCTGAAGATGTACAACGAGGAGGGAGTACAGATTGTGGAGGCCCATTTTGATCACGGGGTGAAGCACGGCAGGCTGACCCTGTGGTATGACAACGGCGTGAAAAAGTCGGAGCTGACCCTGGTGAACGGCCGCCGCGAAGGGGAAATGAAAGTGTGGTACGACAACGGCACCTTGAAGATATCCGGATTTTACCACGATGATATGTTGCACGGTACGCAGCGGAAGTATTTTCCGGATGGCCGGCTGCGTATGCAGATAGATTTTCGGGAAGACAGGGAGCACGGCTGGAAAACGATCTGGGACGAGCAGGGAAAGATTCTCTTCGAAGGGAGGTTTTACCGGGGCGAGAAGGTCTAATCCAGTTGCAGGTTGTTGATCTCGCGGGTGATGCGGAACGCGTATTCCGGATAAGTGTAAACCGGTTGTCTTCGTTCGGTTTCTCCCAGAGAGTAGCCGAAGATATCCTCGTATTCGGTCAGCTCTTCCCCCATTTTCTTCATCTGCCGCAGATAGGAAGCGATGCTTTTGGATTCGATGAGCCGAATACGGCCCATTTTTTCGATGATGGGGCTGTGGCTACGGGTTTTGTCATGATCGAATTCGAGGATACGCCGTCCGTCGGCGGTGAGGCCGATGACACGGAAACCGAGACTTTTACCCACGCCGGGGAGGTTCATGACACTGCGGTCGGTGGCCAGGAAAGGCACCTGCTCACGGTCGCGGATCTCCCTGATAAACTCGGGGATGCGGGCGGCATGATCCGGGAATGTCATGATCTTTTCGGACGCATTCCGGGATATCCTGCCTAATCTTTTTTCTTCGGCGGCTTCCTGGACGATGCGTGCGTTGGTGGCGAAGTTCTCCTGGTTCTCTTTAAATCCTTTCACCGAGAAGGTATAATAAGTCACCACCCCGATATCGTTGAGCACTTTCCTCAGTTTGTTGGCATGGCCGCGGCGTGAGGCGGCGGCTGTGAAAACCATCTGGTTGGTGACCATCCATCCTGCCGACAGGAGCATCTCTACCGCTTTTTTTGCCAGCGGGGTGATCTCCAGGGCGCTCTCGAAGTGGGTCTGGATAATGAATTGGCGGATGCCTATGGCTGCTGCTTTTTCCCTGAATTCTTTCAGGATATGCACCAGTTTGGGTGTGATGCGTTGGGGCAGGTAGGCCGGCAGGCGCGTCCCCAGCCGCACACGGATCATCTCGGCATATTTCTTTCCTTCCGGCCTGTTTTTATTTTCTTCTTTTTTCTCCAGGGCCATGCGATAGACGGCATCGAGGATGTCTTCGAGGGATTTGTCGGAGCTCATCAGGGCATCACCGCCGGTAATGAGAATATCTCTTAGTTGTTTATCCGACCTGAAATAGCTCATCAGTTCCTTCATCTTTTCGGGCCATGACTTCCGTGTGTGCAGCAGCTCCAGGTCGAAATGCAGATGTCCCCGCTGAAAGTCGTACATCCGCTGGCAGACGGAACATAGGCCTCCGCAGGCCCTGCCCATGCTGTCGGGGATCAGTATGGCCACTTCGGGATACCTGCAGTGGATGTTCTCATAGGGCGGTAACATCCATCCGGCGGCATTGGGTTGCCCGGGTACCACTATGTCTTCTTTCTCCCAGGCGGAGATGCTTCCGAACTCTTCTACCAGTTGACGGGAGTAAAGCATATATGCCCGGATGGCCAGATCGGCGTTTTTGTGTTTTTCGTCGTCGGAGAAAGTCAGCAGGGAAAGATAATAGGGATTGACGAAGAAGGGGATACCCTTCTTTTTTGCATCCCTTAGTATCTCCATAGTTCGCGGGGGTAAAGTGTTTCCCAGGATATCAATCAGCATCTCCGGGTCGCGGATGGCAAAACGCAAATGAAAAAGCCGTTCGTTCCACCACTGCCGGGCGGTGTGAAGCTTTTCCCCAAAGCTTTTCTCCGTGGTGAAGAAATATCTCCGGTCTCGGATATCACCCTGATCAATGCGGCGGATGAACCAGGAGAGGATGAGGTCGCGCTTTTTTTTTCTTATTTCAACAATATCGGGGTCCAGCCCCGAAGGATGACGGTCCATCCATTTTCGTATCTCCCGTGCGGGCGGTCGCGGGGACTTCCTCTCGTCTTTCAGTTGCCGGAACAGTTGGTAAAAATCCTCCAGAAAATCAGGATGCAGGGCTCTTTTTCCTTCCAGGCCCTCCCATAGCATACGCAACGGTTCCGAAACGATCATTCTGCCCCCCAGGTTAGGATCTTCTATGGAAAGTCTTTCATGGTCGGCATAATCCAGCAACCGGATAGCTGCAAAATCCTTCCATCGCAACTGCTCATAGCACACCTTGCCTTTCTTTTTCCTGTGGTAATAGGCAAGCGCATCGGGATTTTCCCGGAGAACGGAAAAAGCATATGCTCTGACTTTTTCTAAAAAAATTTTGTAATGGGAAGATTGTGAGAATGTATCATTTAAAAAATGCAGCTTACTGGTTATCCAACGGGTCTTTTGTTGTGTGTTTTTTTCTGATAATAATGTTAAGTACATAAAAATCCCTTACCTAATATTTTCTCACATACCTCCTCCCCGGAAATTTCGGGATAGCGAATTTAATAAAAAATAAGGAAAAAACAAAAACGGATCAGATATTATAAACCATTCCGGATTGGAGGGCTTTTTTCATGGTTTGGCGGCGTCGGATTTTGCCGGTGCCGGTGAAGATAAAAGGATACAAGGCGATGATCAGTCGGGGGCGGTGATGCGGGGCGGGGATCGTTTGTATAGCTTTTATGATAATATTTTGTTGATCATCCGTTAATTGCGTTGTTTCGACAAACAGCGTGATCTTTTCACCAAGCATATTATCGGGAGTGCTGCCGATAAAAAAAGGGAAAGGGATTTTTTCTTCCAGCAGGGATTCGATCTCTTCCGGAACGACTTTTACTCCTCCGCTGTTGATGATATGATCGGTTCTTCCTACCATCCTGAATTGCCGGGTATCTTTACCGGCAAACCTGAC
>CAZYPI010000037.1:0-8726 GCA_964649335.1 uncultured Rikenellaceae bacterium
GGTTTCCCATTTGGCGTTGGGGTTACCAATCCGCGTAGGCCTGAATCCCTGAAGCGAAGAGTTAAAAGTCCCGTTAAGGTCATAGAAAGAGGTACTTGGACTTCCTCCGTACAGGTAGTACTGGTTTGCCGGAGAAACCGGTAACTGGTTACCCAAGGTACCATAGCCTCCTCTGATCTTCAGGTCGTTAAGCCAGTCTGCGCCGGAAAGGAATGATTCATCACTGATACGCCAGGCCGCGGATGCCGAAGGGAAGATACCGTAACGGTAATCCGGCCCGAAGACAGAGGATCCGTCTCTCCGGATGGTAGCACTAATATAATATTTGGATTGATAATTATAGTCTGCTCTTAAAAATTGAGAGACCAATGCCCTGGGCGTATAAAAGCTTGAATTCCCGGCCACCAGATTGGCTCCGTTGCTTACGGTTCTGAAAGAATAGGCATCGGAGAAATACCCGGCTCTGCGGGCATTGACATCGCGGCCCATCCCGGTTTTTACAGCTTCATAACCCGCGACAGCCAGGATGGTATGATCTCCGAATTTTCGGTTAAAGGTCAATGTATTAGTCCAGGTCCAGTCTCCTCCGTAACCGGAACCTTCCTGATAGGAGGAAGTTGCCTGATTTTCAGAGTTTTCATAAGTGGCTCCACTCCAGTTGGTCCAGTACCAGTTACTCAGAGAACCGCCGAAACTGGTTTTAAAATTGAGACCCTCAATAATTTTTACATCTGCATAGATATTTCCCAGCAACCTGACATTCTGCCATTTATCTGTTTTACTGCGGTTGGCGTCGGCCACCCAGTTACTGGCATTACCCAGACGAGGGGCAATTCCTGTCCCTCCCCAGTCACCTTCTTTGAAGGTATGGGATAAACCTGTAAAGGGAGCTCCATGCCATTTTACGGGAATAATGGATTGCATCCGGTAAACGCCCATCATCAACGGACCTCCTTCCGAACCGTTTCCACTGATTCCGTGGTCGGATTGGTGAGTGAGCGTCATATTTTCACCAACGGTTACCCTGTTTTTTATGTTGAACTCGGAATTGAACCGGGCACTGTATCTTTTATACCAGTTGGTAATGACGGTACCTTGCTGATTAAAGTATCCGAAACCTCCGAAAAATTTGGCATTTTTATTTCCTCCGGAGAGGGAGAGGTTGTAATTCTGAATGGGGGCGGTAGTCATCACCTCATCCCACCAGTTGGTATTGGCAGCCCAATCGGGAAGCGTGGGAGACGGATTGCTTGAAGGCCCGTAGATGGGATGTGTTTCCACGGTTCCGTCATTTTTATATACCAACCACTGTAAATCAGCATATTCCTGGGTGGTACAAAGGTTCTGAGGTCCTTTACCGGGGTTTTGAGAACCCGCATACATATCGAAATTAACCTGGATACCTTCACTGGTACCTTTTTTTGTCGTAATCAAAATGACGCCGTTGGAAGCCCGGGCACCATAGACCGAGGCTGCGCCGGCATCTTTCAGTACCGACATAGATTCAATATCTTCCGGATTCAGCGAATTTATGTCGGTGGTGGGGACTCCGTCCACAATATACAAAGGACTATTATTCTGGAAAGAACCGAAGCCCCTGATTCTCACCTTTGCAGCATATCCCGGGCGCGGATCCTGGGTAACCGTCACGCCGGAAACACGGCCTTGCATCTGTTGGGTCACATTAGCCTGAGGCATTTGGGTTATCTCGTCCGAACTGATCACCCCTACAGAGCCCGTGATATCTTTCTTCTGCTGGGTGGCATATGCCGTAACCACCACCGCGGAAAGGGATTTGACCTCCGGGATCATGACCACATTAATCCGGGTCTGGTTCCCAACGGTTACCGTTTTTGTTTTGAAACCAACGGAAGAGAACACCAGAACGGCATCCGGTCCGGGGACCGTGATACTGTATGAGCCATTGGCATCCGAGACAGCACCCTGCATAGTCCCCTGAATGACAATGTTTACCCCGGGAAGCGGGCCTCCATTTTCATCAGTCACCGTTCCCGTAACCGTTCTTTCTTGAGCAAAGGCAAAGCTTGTCGCTAAACCTACCAGGAAAAACAATATTATACTGCTTCTCCTGAATAACACAGAAAATCGCAAATGTTGCATGATTAATTTTTCTTTTAGGATTAATAAATTGGGTTAATATGTAAAACATTTATATATAGGTAAATAATTCATATTTTTCCTGATACTCCATTCCCAATGTCTCCTAAAACTACTGAAAAAACCTCATAATGCTGCTTCAAAAATATTAAAAAAATCAAAAAAAAAAAATAAAATGTTAAGAAATGTTAAATAAAAGGTGTCAAAATATTGAACCATACCTTTTTCATTCTCTGTTAGCTTATTTCCCCATTCACCGCCCCGAACAAGCCCTTTTAACAGCTTTCAGAAGATTTTTCGGAATACTTCAATGCCCCAACAATCTTATCACTGCCAGATTTCCATTATTTACTGCGACAACGAAGTATTGTTTTCCATCTATTTCAACAGAACGTATTTTTCTGGCATCACCTTTTATCATTAAGCCGCTTTCCGTGGGCAACAAGACTTTAAAACTTCCTTTTCCGTCCCCCAGGAGACACCAGCCATAGCTGGCATCATAACGTCCCAGTGAGGGACGCACCCAATAATCGTTCCCGGCAAGAATAATATCTGATTTACCATCAAGATTCACATCCCGGATAAGGAGACTTCTTACGGGAGAGAACTGAACCATTACGGGGAGTTTTTTTATTTTATAGACGCCTTTTCCATTATTCAGGAAAAGACAACTTTCAGAGAGTACTGCTTTTTTGAGGAGAGAGTGTTCAATTATTTTCTCACCAAAGATATCTTTTACTGTTTTACCTCCGAAATCAGCATACCTCGGATATTTCTTTTTTAGTCCGGGGATCTGGGCGGCCAGTTCATCCAGGGAGGCAATAGGGTAACTCACCCCCTGATGATAAGAACAAATTAACTGATCGATGGATCCGTTATTATCGAAGTCGTTCAAATACATTACCACAGGTTGTTTTACCGAAGCCTTAAAGATCGTATTCAATCCCAGGTTGCCGGCAATTATATCCGGATCGCCATCGCGGTCAATATCTGCCACCTGCACACAATTCCACCATCCGCTGGTTTCAGCCAGGCCGGCTTCAGCCGTTACCTCTTTCAGTTTCCCGTTATCATTTTCAAAGAGGCATACATTCATCCATTCTCCCACGACAACAAGATCCGGATCCCCGTCTTTGTCATAATCCGTCCATGCAGCGTCGGTTACCATACCTATATTTTGCAAAGCCCCGGAAACGATCTCCGTTACATCCCTGAAAGAACCCTTTCCGTCATTTTCCAGCAACACCTGAGGGGGTGACCAGCCATAAGCACCGGGTACCGATCTTGATCCGACAAAAAGATCCATATCGCCGTCTCCGTCAAAATCAGCCGGGCGTACACATGAACCGTTATGAGCAAACCAGGGCAGTGCCCCTTTTCTTGTTTTAAATACACCATTCCCCTCATTAAACCATAGTCTGTCGGCAAGCAACGGACTCCCGTCAGGAGCTTCATTCCCTCCATGAACGATATAGAGGTCTTTATCCCCGTCCCCATCCGCATCAAAAAGAACGGCATCTACATCTTCGGCAGGATAGTCTTTGAAGATTTCCGGTGACTTTACCGGACGAAAAGTCCCGTTATTTTCCTGTAAGAACAACTGTGCCGGCTGACCGGCAGCTCCTCCGACAAACAGGTCATCCTTTCCATCGCCGTTGATATCCCCCACTGCCAATGCAGGGCCTTCGGCCGAGAGACTGTGAGGGATCAGACGCTCACGTCTGAAATCAGTGTAAGGGTCTTCTCTGTGCCTGAACGTTAGACCCTCCGGCTGAAACGATAAAAACAGTTTTTCTTTCTCTCCTTTTTCCCGTTTCAATTGCCGGGGAGGTGCAGCATCACGGATATCCAGAATAATTTTCCGGTCTGCCCGGACATTCTTCAGGGTTTGTACGGACAGGTCCGGCCAGCGGACAACCAGGGAGTCGATCACGGGGTTCTGTCCCAGCCCGAAATGCAAAACATCCGAAGTGGCAGACATAAAGCCTCTCGTAACAAATTGTTCTGCCACCTGTATCTGTCCTTTCCGGTATAAAGTTACGCGGGCACCCGTGCCTCTGCGATTCATTCCTTTCCCTTTAAACGATACAGATAAAAAATGATTTTTCAGCAGGGTTTCCGCATTGTTCTCAAAAATGTATGCCTGTTCATTGATATTATTGACTATAAGATCCAAGTCTCCGTCGTTATCCAGATCAGCATAAGTAGAGCCGTTTGAATAAGAACGTGTTTCAAACCCCCAGGCTTTGGCCTTATTGGTAAAGGTGAGATCTTTGTTGTTTTGAAAAATATAATTAACGTTGGGATACAAGGGCATTTTCTCGTATAATACATTGTCCGGCACACGCCGTTTATTCTTCACGGAGATATGCCGGTTCCCTTCCGTTAAGAACCTGACATAATCCAGGTCATTGGCTCTCCGGTAGATGCCGTTGGTAATAAAAAGATCTTTCCACCCGTCATTGTCCACATCACAAAACAGAGGTGACCAACTCCAGTCTGTTGAGTAAACACCGGCCAAACGGCCTATTTCACTAAATAAACCTCCACCCAGGTTCAGTTGCAATGTATTGCGTACAAACTGGTAATAATAACCATATTTTAGTTTGATCCGGGAAAGTTCATAGTCGTCTTCTCCACCGGATTGTTTTCTGATTTTTTCATTATCCGGCAACATATCCAGAACCACGATATCAAGCAAACCGTCATTATTGAAATCTCCGACATCATTCCCCATGGAAGAGCGGCTGGTATGAGCAATCAAACGGGTCAATTGTTCTGAAAAAGTTCCGTCTTTATTATTAATATAAAGGTAATCATTTTCATGGAAGTCATTCGAAACATAAATATCCGGGAAGCCATCATTGTTAATATCGCAGATATTTACCCCCAGGCCGTACCCGATCGGGCTGCTGAAGATCCCTGCCTGCGATGTCACGTCATAAAAGACCCGTTTCCCTCCGACCGCATCATTTCTGTACAATCGGTCCCCTGCCCTTTTATCGTTTTCCAGACGCAAAGCAACCCCGCCATAGCTACGCGAAGTGTGGACAGAATGATTGAGCAGATACATATCCAAATCTCCGTCCATATCATAGTCAAAAAAGGCCGCCTGAGTAGAGAACCCCTGAAAATCCAGACCATACTCATGAGCCTCTTCCTTAAACCTCAGATTCCCCTGATTGATAAACAACTGGTTTCTCCCCTTCAATCCTTTGTAATCCCCAACATGGCAAACATAAATATCCAGCAAACCGTCCCCGTTCACATCGGCCATGGTCACGCCGGTTTTCCAGTCACCTTCTCCTCCCACCCCGGCGTTTTTTGTTATATCTTTAAACTTCAACCCGCCTTCGTTCAAGTATAAACGGTCTGAGTGCTGATTGGAAGTAAAATACAGATCCGTTAAGCCGTCATTGTTAATATCTCCGGCAGCCACCCCCCCGCCGTTATTGAAATACAAATATTCTATGATATTGAACTTTTTTGTTTCTTTCAGCTTATTTATAAAATGAACGTGTGTTTTTTCCGGTGGCAACAAAGTAAAGAGGGTTTTGTTCTCTTTTTCTTTTTTCTCACAGGAAATAAGAACCAGCATTAAAATAAGATATGGGGCAAAATGTTTCATACGACTCTTCCCGGCAAGGCCTTGCTTCTAAATCGTTAAATTCAAAGCGGAATATTTTATTTTTTTAAGATATTAAAAACCTGCGGAGAGCCGTTGGTTCGCGAAGCCACCACCAGTACCCCCCGGTTTGTTTTTATTTTGATAAGACTTCTTATTTCTCCGTAGAGGCGGAAACCGGATATTCGCGCCGGCACATTGTGAAAATCTCCGTGACCGTCTCCCCTCAGGAAAGAACCATAACTGGCATCATAGCGACCCACTTCCGGCTTGACGTTATAAAGATTTCCTCCCAACAAAATATCGGGATTTCCGTCTGCATTAAAATCGTCTATGATCAGGGCATACACTGGAGAAAACTGTGTCTCCAAAGGAAGAGCTTTCCGGGTAAAATGACCTTCCCCGTCATTAAGAAAAAGGGAGGTTTCCATCATACAGGCATTCAGATGAATGGCATTTCTCAGTTGTGCCGGAGAGAAAATATCCGTAATCTGCTGATTTTTGTACATTTTGTATGTTTTATACTTTCTGGCCAGGCGGGGTATCTGCCTGGTCAGATCATGTTTTAAGGCCAAAGGATAAGAAGTATCTCCTTCAAACACACAAATAATCTGCTCAACCGATCCGTTCAGGTCAAAATCACTCACATACATACTGACCGGTTTCGTCTGTGAAGCATGAAATCTTGAATTTAATCCGTGATTTCCCGCCACAAAATCCACATCTCCGTCATGATCGACATCGCCGGCAGCCAGACAGTTCCACCATCCCCGGGTTTTTTCCGGACCAAAAGCATCCTTTTTCTCGGAAAAAGACCCATTATTATTTATAAATATCTTTAACGGCATCCAGTCACCGGCAATGATCATATCTTCATCCCCGTCTCCGTCAACATCTTCCCACAACATATCGCGGATCATACCCAGGTTTTTCAATTCCGGTGCCACCTGTGCTGTCACATCCCGCAAATGCCCTCGCCCGTCATTTTCCAAAAGATATCCGTTTACAGGAACGCCATAAGCAAAAGGTTTAAGCCGGATCCCGACAAACAGTTCCGTCACTCCGTCTCCGTCATAGTCGGCAGGCCGCACGCAGCCGGTGCTTTCATATTTTCCGGCAGGAAGAATCTGTGGGGACCTGGTAAATTGTCCTTTTCCGTCATTAAAATAGAGGCGGTCGCTCAATGCCGACGAACTCGACGGGAACTCATTGCCGCCGCTGGCCACGTATAAATCCAGATCCCCGTCCCCGTCTGCGTCAAAAAAAGCACAATCTATATCTTCGGAAATCTTATCCTTCTCAAAAAGGGCTTTGTCTGCCGGCATAAAAGAACCGTTTTTCATTTGTATCATCAATGCCCCGGCCTGACCTTTGGCCCCCCCGATATAAAAATCCTCCAGCCCGTCGTCATTCACATCGCCCTTGCACATCCGCGGGCCTTCGGTGGATTTCATATGATAGAGAAGTCGCTCTCTTTCGAAATCATTGAATTGATTTTCCTTATGAACAAAAGGGATGGAAAACTGCCGCTCCGCTTCCACAAAATAATGAGGAACGGTATGGACGGAATCAACGAGACGGACGGATTCTTTCCGGGCATCTTTTTGATATAGCGTTAATATCTGATCCGTGGAAACATTTGTCAAGATCGTGGTCTTGTCATCGGGCCACCGGACGACAAGGGAATCCAGACGGGTCCACGGGCCCAGCCCGAGATTGGGACGGGGATCAACGCATGATTTAAACCCGCGCATGGGCATCTGTTCCAGATAAACGAACTTACCATCCTGTATTGCCGTTATTTGCGCACCAAGGGCTGCCGTATTCCCTCCTTCACCTTTTAAGATTATTTTCAGGAAATGATGATCCGGTAATTGTTGCCTGCTCTCATTGCGATATATGAACACGGGCATATTCACATTATTGACCACCAGATCCAGGTCCCCGTCATTATCCAGGTCTCCATAAGCCGAGCCGTTGGAAAAACTGGGTGTATCCAGCCCCCACGAAGCTGCAACATTCTGAAAATGATAGTTTCCCATATTTTTAAAAACATAACTGGGTATTTTTACCGAAGGGATAGCATCTATCAGGGTTCTGTAATCAATATTTTTTCCGCTGATAATAGACCTTACCATATCACGGTTTGAAAAATACTGGATATAATCCTGATCGGTCAGATCTTTATAAATACCATTGGCTACAAAAATATCTTTCAGCCCGTCGTTATCAAGATCCATGATCAAAGCACCCCACGACCAATCGGTTGCATATACACCGGACAGCCTTCCTATTTCGCTGAATGTCCCGTCGGCATTGTTCAGTTGCAGCATATTACGGGTAAATTGATAATAATATCCGTTATCTACATTGAACTTATAATTTTCCCAACTATCGAAAGTTGTTTTGGTTTTAAGGCGGGCATCATATTGTGGGATCATATCCGTTGCAAATATTTCAGGATAATGATCATTATTGATGTCAGCCATGTCGGCCCCCATGGAAGCTGCCGAGATACTGGGCAGCATGTGTGTCAGATTTTCCTTAAAAGTCCCGTCGTGATTATTCAGATATAAATAATCCCTCTCAAAAAAGTCATTCGACACATAAATATCCATCCAGCCATCCTGGTCTATGTCCCCTACCGTAACGCCCAATCCGAAACCGATGACGCTGCCGTAAATCCCGGCTTCGGCACTAACGTCCGTAAAGTGATTTCCGTCATTGCGGTAAAGTTTATCCCCTCCGATAGAATCGCGGATATTTCTTTGATTCTCTTTGAGATTAAAACTACCTATGGCCCGGAACGAATTATTCAACAGGTACAAATCCAGGTCCCCGTCTTTATCATAATCGAAAAAAGCACCGTGAGTGGAATAACCCGGATCATCAATACCATATTCGGCAGCTCTTTCGGTAAACGTAAGATCACCATTATTGATATACAACTCATTGTGCCGGTCATCCTCATCCACATTTCCCG
>CAZYPI010000037.1:8736-18145 GCA_964649335.1 uncultured Rikenellaceae bacterium
GTCGCCGTTTACATCAGCCATGCTCACTCCGGTAGCCCATTGGCCCTTTCCTTGTATCCCGGCTTTGTCCGAGATATCTTCAAAGACAAAATTTCCTTTGTTCAGATATAAGACATTGGGGCCCATGTTTGCCGTCAGGAAGATATCAATCAGTCCGTCGTTGTTGATATCACCTAGGGCAACCCCTCCACCGTTATAAAAGTTACGGTAGGTGTATATATTGAACTTGTTTTTCAGTTGTTTGTCATAATCCAGGTAATTGACGAAATCTGCGTGGGTCACACTTGCCGGCATCAGCGTAAAAAGAGTTTCTTTCTCCCCTTTACCGGTCTCCCTGCCACAGGAAATGATCGACCCTGCCACGAGCAGAATGATTGTAATAATGAAATAAACCTTTTTTTTCTTACGATCCATTGTGTACCTCGTATTTATACTCTAATGTTTTCCCGTATCCGGCAGGAAATTCCCGGATGCCTTCTTAGCTGTCATATCCGTAAATATAGCCCACACATGCAGGTCGTCTTCCTTAAAAATAGTAATTCTTCTGTTCCCGTCAATTTTGACCCAGGCTGTCCCGTGTTTGGGATGAACTACTTTGATAAAACCTCCCCCATAGATCTTTCTGTACCATCTGAGGACATCTTTCTCCAGTTTTTCCGACGATAACTCTTTGTTCCACGGAGCCCAGCCGTCATAAGAAAAAGATACCGGCATTTCATATATTTTATCATCATAAAATTCAGGATAGTACAACATGGTGGCCGGGTGCTTTAACTCTTTTTTAATTTTATATTCAACCGTCCGGTTGTTAGGACCTTGTTTTATGAGTCCTTTCTTATTGTACTCCCAGGAATGGATAAAAAAATCTTTCGAGTGCATCCCGAGGTATAATCCCAGAAACAGAGAGTCATGCCTGACCCCGCTTTGCAGCTCATGTTTCAGTTTTCGCTCATACCTTGCCCGCGGAGAGCAGGAGGCCGTCAGCAAAACGAAAAGCAAAACAAACAAATATCCCGCCGTCGATGTTTTCATCTTTTTAAAAATTTAAAGAACAACAAAGAATCATTATTTCTTGCCACAGTAAGCAACTCTTTTTTCCCGGTTTTCAGGATTTTCATGTCTCGTATCTCTCCTTTTACAAAAAATCCCGATTCATCCGGCCGCAAAGCTTTCCATGTACCGGAAGGGGTTCCTTCCAGTAATAGTCCGTAACCGGCAGCATAAATACCTGTTTCAGGCCTGGCCCGGTATTGATTTCCGCCCACCAGGATATCCGTCAGCCGGTCATGGTTAAAATCTCCGGCAAGTATGGAAAAAACGGGCATAATTTGAGCCTCAACGGGAAGAGCAACCAGTTGAAATGTACTGTCCCGGTTGATCATCACCGCATTTTTGAGATACTGTGCTTTCAACAGCAAAGAACGTTTCAGAATACTTTTCGGAAAAATTTTCTCAATGGTTTCGTTTTTATAAGCGTCAAATGTTTTGTATTTCCGGGCAAGTGAGGGAAGCTGACGGATCAGATCATCCAGCATAACCACCGGATAGGAAGTATCCCCTTTGTAAGCACATACAATCTGCTCCACGCTTCCGTTCATATCAAAATCATTCACATACATCGTTACCGGTTTATCGGCAGATGCCTTAAAAAAACTGTTCAGCCCGTGGTTTCCCAGGATAAAATCCACCAGACCGTCCCCGTTAATATCTTCGGCAACGATCCGGTGCCACCATCCCGAGGTATTCTTCAGTCCATACTCTTCGGAGCGGTCCGTAAACTTCCCGTTTTCATTTACAAATACTTTTACCGGCATCCAATCTCCGACAATAACCATATCCGGGTCTTTATCATGATCAATGTCAGCCCACCCCATATCGGTGATCATGCCGATACGGATCAATCCCGGTGCTTTTTCTTTTGTCACATTCCGGAAGTTACCCTTGCCGTCATTTTCCAGGAGGCAACCGTTCACGGGTACACCATAGGAAAAAGGCAACAGTCGAATCCCCACAAAAAGATCCGTATCCCCGTCCCCGTCAAAATCGGCGGGTTTGACGCATGAACTGCTTTCATACGCTGTTGCGGGCAAAGATTGCTTTGACCTGGAAAAGTTTCCCTGTCCGTCATTCAAATAAAGCCTGTCAAGCAAAGCCGACGAACTGGGAGGGAACTCATTCCCGCCGCTGGTGACATACAGGTCCTGATCCCCGTCATTATCCGCATCAAAAAAGTCACACTCCGTATCTTCCGCGATACGGTCTTTCATAAACGGCTTTTCATTTCCGGTGACAAACCCTCCTGTGTTATTTTGAATAAAAAGCATTCCGGGAGAGCCCTTTGCTCCACAGATAAAGAGATCCTGCCGGTGATCCCCGTTCACATCGGCCATGGCCATATGAGGCCCTTCATTGGATAACATCATGAACAACAACCGGTCCCGGTCAAAATCCACAAAATCATTTTCATGGTGTTTAAAATTCAGTCCCCGGGGATGATTTATCTTCATGAAAGATGTCTCCCGTTTTTTCTTTTCCGGAAAATTACAAGCTGCCGGTCTCTGCTCCTCCCCGATCTCAAGCATCCTGTTTACAGGAATATTATACTTAACTGTACAGCCCCCGTCCGGCCAGTAAATAATTAACGAATCGACAACCGTCGCTTTCCCCAGCCCAAAATGAAGCCGGTTATCTACCGTCGATTTAAAACCCCTCGTCGGCATTTGTTCCCGGTAGCGGATATCCCCATTGGTATAGACCTCAACTTCTGCACCGACAGCATCCCTGTTTTTGCCTTTTCCTGACAATTTCAGGGTAATATAATTACTTGCAGAAAACTTCTCTGTTTCATTTCTGAAAAGAAAAGATAACATATTCACATTGTTAACGACCAGATCCAGGTCGCCGTCATTATCCAGGTCTCCATAGGCAGCGCCATTGGAATGAGAAGGGATATCCAGTCCCCAGCAGGAAGAGAGGTTTGTAAAGGTGAGATCGCCGTTATTATGAAAGGCATAGTTCGGAATCCTGACAGAAGGGATCCTGTCGATCAGCGTAAGGATAGCGTTGCTGTCGGTGCGAATCATGGAACGCATAATGGTAGGATTGGAAAAGAATTTCAGGTAATCGCGATCCAAAAGGTCTTTGTAGATGCCGTTGGCGACATAAATATCGTTGCGACCGTCGTTATCGAGGTCCATCATCAACGCCCCCCAGCTCCAGTCGGTGACACTTACCCCGGCGAGCCGGCCTATTTCAGAAAAAGATCCGTTTTGATTATTCAATTGCAAAACATTTCTGGCAAACTGACGATAATAACCGTTTTTCAGTTTGATCTGATAATTATCCCAGGAATCATATAAAGCTTTTGTTTTTGCTCTTGCATTTCCTTCCGGAGTCATCTCCGTGGTATAGATATCGGGAAAACCATCATTATTGATATCGGCCATATCCGCTCCGATCGCGCCCAGGCTAAGCTCATTGATCTGTTCTACGAGGCACTCTTTAAAGGTACCGTCCCGTTGATTGATGTAAAGATAATCTCTTTCAAAAAAATCATTGGAGACATAAATGTCGGCCCAGCCGTCCCGGTTAACATCACCGACACTTACCCCCAAACCAAAACCTATCTTGCTGCCATAGATGCCTGCCTGCCGGCTTACATCGGTAAAATGATTCCCGTCATTGCGATATAATTTGTTCCCTCCGAGGGTATCGCGGATTTTGCGGAGTCCCGGTTTCAGTTCATATTGTTTTACGGACTGAAAGGAGTTGTTCAACAGGTAACAATCCAGGTCACCGTCATGGTCATAATCAAAAAATGCCGCATGTGTGGAAAGTCCCAGATCATCAATACCGTAATTGGCAGCCTGTTCGGTAAAGGTAAGGTCACCATTATTAATAAATAAGTCATTGTGGCGGTGAGCGCGGTTCGGATCTCCGGATTTACAGACATAAATATCCGGCCATCCGTCTCCGTTGATATCTACAATACTGACCCCTGTGGACCATACATCATGACAGGCGACACCGGCTTTTGAGGTAATATCCTCAAATATAAAATCGCCCTTATTAAGATATAACCGGTTATCTGCCAGGTTCCCGCAGAAATAAATATCAAGAAGGCCGTCATTATTAAAATCGCCCAGTCCCACGCCTGCTCCATTATAAAAATTGCGGTAAGTGTATGTATTGTATTCGCGGGTGTATTCTACTCTGTTCACAAAATCGATATGCGAAACTTCTGCGGGAATCAAAGAAAATCTTTTCCGTTCAGGCCTGTGCTCATGATCATGAATACAGGAAAACAGCATCGCCGGAAACAACAACATCAAAACCCCAAACCGCCCGCCTGTCGAAAGATCTTTCATGGAAAGAAGAAAGAATATCGGAAATAATAATTATTACAAAGGTAATCAGAATCCTGTTAAGTAAGCTATACAAAGAAAGAAAGCAAGCCCTTGCTTGCTTTCTTTCTTTGTATAGAATCAGGATGTATAACTATTTTGAATATCCCGGGTTTTGTTGCAGATTCGGGTTGGCGTCCAGTTTGGGTTTGGGCACAGGATATATAGTCGTATAATCGTCTGTAACAAGCACATCCTGTGGGTTATAGAATGGCAGCGCCCATTTATCCACCTGTGTATAGAATCCCCAGCGGATCAGGTCCTGTCGTCTGTGGTTCTCGGCAAACATTTCACGTCCTATTTCATTGAACAGTTCTCCACCGTCGACGGACCCGCCGTCCATGTCAAAGCTGACAGGGCCGTCAAGACTGGTAAGGTCGGCTATCCCGGCACGTTGACGAATCTGGTTTACCAACACGAGTGCTTCATCATCACGACCCAGCCGCCAGAGCGCCTCGGCTTTCATAAGCAAAACATCGGCATACCGGAAGACGGCATAATCATTGCTCATAGCTGCAGGGTTGCTGCCCATGGCTATTTCCCATTTACCTATCCTCACGCCCGACTGCCGGTAAGCCTGCGGGCCAAGTTCATTAATTTGCGGCTGGTCGGAGAACATGTTCCCGAAATTTAAAGGAGCACCATCCGGGTCACCCAGCAGAGGGACAGGCTGCCGGTCCGGTTGGGGGGCCTCATAACCGTCATCGGTAACCATGGTGGCCCCATCCGCTTTGTATTGATATCCGGCAATGAAATTACCACGTTTTTTAGCAGGACCCGACGTCGTTCCCACATCCCCTTTACGAAGGTCATCATCAGAGTATGAGTTATAAAACTCTTCCAGGGTACAGAAACCGTTCCAGGGCTGAGCCGTCAGGTTGTAGGTTTGCTGGCTGCCGTAATGCAGGGTGCGTACGGCCAGATTAAACCCTCCGTAAAACACCTCATCATAAGGAATGGCAAAGATAAACTCGGAGGAGTTGGCATTGTCCACGTTAAAATTGGCAAAGTAGTTACTTTCCAGCGAGTATTTGCCCGAATTGATAACCGAATCACAGGCGGTGATCACCTTATTCCACATAGGGGTTCCTCCGTACACCCCGGCATTCAGATAAAGCTTAGCCAATAGTGTTTGTCCGGCATAAAAGTTCATCCTACCGTAAGTCGTTCCATCCACCGCTTTGGATAGTTTCGGGACAGCTTCCTCCACATCCTTGAGTACGGCAGCAAAGACCTCAGCTCTGGGTTTGGTGGGAGGAGCTGCCTCCGCATTGGCAAAATCAAACACCAAAGGCACGTTCCCGTATAAATCAATCAGCTGCCAGTAAAAGAAGCCCCTTACAGTTCTCAGTTCGGCAATAAAAGCCTCGGCTTTTTCGGGTTCCACCTGACCCTGTTCGACCAAAAGATTAAACTGATAGATAAGACGGTTGGCCGTGTTCACTCCGCTAAAACCGAAATTCCAGCCGCCGTTCATAGCCCCGTCTTCCGAAGTATAAGAGTGCAGATGCAGTCTTCTCCACACCCCGCCGTCATCCCAGTCCTGCCCCCGGGTAGGAACAACCATCTCGTCGGTTGAGGTTTCCTGGAGTGCAAACGGATCATTGGAAGCATAATCCCGAAATTTGGTATAAGCAGCACCCAGTGCTGAAATAAACTCTTCATCCGTTTGGAAAAAATTTTCCGGAGTAACCTCACTGTAAAGTTCTTCATCCAGATTGGTACAGGACTCAAATACAAAAGGACTCAGGAAGAAAGCACTTAACATCACCAAAGCGAGAAACAGTGACTTTTTCATATTTATTGTCTTTATAGTTTTCATTATCAAGGTATTTATGTTTTAAAAACCGAGGTTTACACCAAAGGATACCGACCGGGTTCTGAACCATGTATTTCTCCTGTCCACGCCGGGGATTAGAGGATTTCCGTGATCGGCATACCGGGGGTTGGGATCCACTCCCTCATAACCGGTAATATAAAATAAGTTGTTTCCTGCCAGATAAAGCCGGATTTTTCTGAAAGCGGCATCATTCTTAAGTTTAAAGGTATAACCCAGCGAGAGGTTATCCAAAGCGAAGAAGGAAGCGTTTTCCACATGATAACTCGAAAACACTCCCGATGAATTGTTCAGCAGGGTGCCGGTTTCCGGATTTCTCAGATTCGTTGCCGTTCTGGGAAGGTTATAAGAGCCGATCATATTCGGTACTTCATAAAAAGCACGATAGGTATTGATCAGGTCGTGTCCGAGAACACTTCTGAAGAAAATATTCAGATCCCAGTTTTTAAAGGTAAAGGCATTATTGAAACCAAACTCTGCATTGGGCAGACCGTTTCCGACGACCTGGCGGTCATTCGGGTCGATGGTTCCGTCAGTGTTAATATCCTCAAAGATCAGGTTTCCATCGGGATCAATTTCCTTGAACACCAGAGCCCAGATCTGGCCGATAGGTTCTCCTTCGGCCGCTTTCACCAAAGGAACGCCACTTTGTCCGGGGGCACCCATGGCTCCCAGGTAGCGGACTCCGTATTCCAGATCGGAACCGTTATAGGTTCCGGACAGGGAGACCAGTTTATTTTGAATATAATAAGTAGGCGTCAGACTAACGGTGTACTTAAAATCATTTTTATTCACCGCATTCCAATTAATGGCCAGTTCTATTCCGCTGTTTTTGATCTCTCCGATATTAACCCATGACTGGGTATAGAGATTCGGAGGTACCGGCACTTCATACTGGAATAACAAATCCCGGGTAGTACGGGTGTAAAAATCTAATGAACCGTACAATTTGGATTTCCAGAAAGAAAAATCAACCCCCACATCGAATTCTCCTTTCTTTTCCCATCGAAGATCGGGATTGGCATTGCTCACCGGCTGATAACCGGGGACAAACGTTCCGTTGTAATAGAAATTACCACCGGGGCCCAGCCGCATGAGAGACAAGTAACTCTGTGCAGGCTGGTTGCCGGTAACACCATAACTCATCCTCAGTTTCAGATTATCTATAGCAGCCATCCCGATGAATTCAGACAGATCAACACCACCGCCCACAGCGGGAAAGAACCCCCATTTGTTGTCGGCACCGAAGCGGGATGATCCTTCGTAACGCAAACTGGCCATTAAAAACCATTGCTCGGCAATGTTTAAATTAAACCGTCCGAAGAAAGCAATCAGTTTGGATGAACTTTTATAGCTGTCTATTGAACCTTTACCATTCTTAAAGTCCAACGCTGCACTCAGGTTGTTATAAGAAAAAGCATCGGTAAGAAAATCGCCTCCTTCTGCATAAAACCCCTCATTCATAAAATCCTGGTAACTATAACCACCCAAAACCGTATATTTTACCTTATTTACCGTTTTGTCGTAGTGAATGGTTGTTTCAAACAATTCGTTGGCAGCATCATCCGTTCTTCTGCTGGCAAGCCCGTTGCGGTTCATGCCCACCCAGTAACTGTTTTTGTCGTAATAACTCCCCCTGAAAAGACTGCTTTTCTGGAAAGAATAGAAAGCATCAACAATCAATCCGTCAATAATCTCATAACCTGCCTTAAAAGCAAGGTTTAATCTTTTGTCGGTACCGTCGTTAATATCCTCTTCCAGAATCTGTACCGGATTATAATAATCAAAAAGCACCTGCTGGAAATAGCCGTCATAAATATCAAAAGCCGGATCATTACTTCTGACCGGTGCGGTAGGATTATAAATGGAAGCATACCGGAAAGCTTCGTTAAAACCATATTGGGATTTGCGAGTGGTCGCACCCATAATAAGATTCAATGAGAGTTTATCCTTTAAAGCTTTTTGGGTTATATTCAGTCTACCGTTCAATTGTGAGAAACCGGTATTCAAAGCTACCCCTTGACCGTTGCGAAAATTGAAAGAAGCCCTGTACACTGTTTTATCACTGCCTCCCGACATCGATATGTTGTGGACATGAGAAAAAGCAGGGCGGGTCGTTTCTTTAAACCAATCGGTGTTTCCGCCAAAATCCGTGCCGAGTCCGGTTTCCTTAGACAAAGCCCGCCATTCTTCGGCATTCATAACATTCGGATATTTAGCCACCGTTTCCAGTGCCACATAACCATTATATTCCACAGTAGCGGTTCCTTTTCTTCCCTTCTTGGTGGTCACCAGAATCACTCCGCTGGATCCTCTGGTTCCATAAATAGCTGCTGCCGACCCATCTTTCAGCACATTTATGGATGCAATATCATTGGGGTCAATATTATTCAACGAGGCCCCCACTACACCGTCAACCACTATAAGCGGCTGCGTATTGGCGCCGATGGTACTCATCCCTCTTAACCGTATGTCATAGCCCTGATTGGGGTTACCTCCGGGCTTGACGATAGACAATCCGGCCACTTTCCCCTGCACCAGTTGTGCCGGGCTGTTTACATTCCCTTTGTTAAAATCATCCGCTTTTACAGTAGCTACCGCACTGGTAACTTCTTTTTTCTTCTGGGTACCATACCCGATAACCACAATCTCATCCAATGATTTCAATTCGGGTTCCATCACAAGATTGATGGTTGTTTGATTCCCGACGGTTACGGACTTTTTGGTGAAGCCTACCGAAGAGAATACAAGAACAGCATCCGGCCCCGGAACAGTAATGCTGAAGTTTCCCTCAGCATCGGTAACAGCTCCCCTCATCGTCCCCTGAATGATAATATTAACTCCGGGAAGGGGCCCACCGTCCGGATCAGTCACAGTCCCCGTTACCGTTCTCTCCTGAGCAAACACAAAGCTTGTCGCTAAACCTACCAGGAAAAACAATATAATACTGCCTCTCCTGAGTAATACAGAAAATCGCAAATGTTGCATGATTGATTTTTCTTTAGGGTTAATAAATAGGGTTAATATGTTAAATTATAATAAATTAATAAATCCCTTTTTTCTGAAAACCCATTCCATTCTTTCCGAAAATCACAAAAAAACCTCTTAATCCACATTCAAATGTATTAAAAAAAAAAAAAAAAAAAAATTAAATTTAAAAAAAATCCTT
>CAZYPI010000038.1:0-11063 GCA_964649335.1 uncultured Rikenellaceae bacterium
TATATCGCCGCCCTGCAGGCATCACTGCCCACGGTATCGAGAAAAGTAAAGATCCGCGGGTCCATCACGGCAAAGTTCAGCGGTCCGACATAGGGCATGCAGATATCCGCATCGTCCGGATAAAAATATTTGAAGTACATGGTAGTCTGTCCGCCTTTGCTGATGCCGGTGCTGATCCATTTCCCCGGCCATGCTTTGTGGAACAGGGTAAAGATCCGGTGATGGTCGGCCGCCGCCTGCTGAATGGTCAGGTAACGCCAGTCGAGGGTACCGGGTACCGATTTCCCGAAATAGCGGTGTTCGACGATGATCTGGTTGGCTCCGGTCAGGCGCGCCGGTTCCGACACATAGTTTCTGCCGGCACCGTAACCTTCGGTAACCATGACCACCGGTTTCAGGGAATCGGCATAGGACACCCAGATACGTTGTTTGAAGCTCCCCTTCCATTTGTGTTTATGGTCGAGCGGTTGGGGGATCATCACTTCCCAGGCCGCCCGGTACATGGCATCATGCGACACCTCCCGCACTTCGGCGCCGGGGATCTGCTTCAGCAACTCATAAACGGAAATCTCCTGGGATTGGGCAGGGACCATGACAATCCACAAAATCATCCCGGCGATCAACCGCAAGAAACTATTGTTGTTATTCATTAAAAGATTATATCATCCGCCGTTCACCGTTCACCGATCCCCATTCATCGTTCCTCGATCCACCTCAGCCAGGCGGCACAATCCTGTGTCCAGCGCGCCGTATGTTTGTCTATGTTTATAGCCAGGGAGAACCCGTGGCCTCCTTTGGGATAGATATGCATCTCCACGGGCACCTTTTGTTTTTTCAGGGCTTCAAAAAACACCAGACTGTTTTCGGGAGGCACCACATCATCATCTGCCGCCAGAAAAATGAAGGTGGGCGGCGTCTCTTTCGTCACCTGAAGCTCGTTTGAAAACTCACGCACCCTTTCCGGCGAGGAGTCACTACGCAGGAGAGCTTCTTTCGAACCCCGGTGTGTAATGGAATCGGCCATGGAGATCACGGGATATCCCAGGATCATGAAATCGGGACGGCAGCTTATCCGCTCTACGGGGTCTTTGGCATCCGGGTTTCCCGGATCAAAATGAGTCCCTAAGGTGGAAGCCAGGTGGCCGCCTGCCGAGAAACCCATCACCCCCACTTTATTCTTATCTATATGCCATTCTTCGGCATGATACCGTACCAGCCGCATGGCCCGTTGTGCGTCCATCAGCGGGGAGAGATAACTGACGACATTGCTTTTATCCACCGGCAGGCGATACTTCAGCACGATGCCGGCGATGCCCAGCGAGTTGAGCCACTTGGCCATATCCGTCCCTTCCCAGTCGTAAGCCAAACCATGATATCCTCCGCCGGGACAGATTACCACCGCCTGCCCCGTGGCATTGGCCTCAGCAGGCAGGAAAACAGCAATGTCCGGGATCTGCACATGCTGTATGCCTATAATACGATGCCAGTCTACGGTATCTTCTTTGACCCCCAGGTCTTTTCGGTTGGGGATCTTCCCCTCCGGCCACAAAAGCATCCGGTAATCCTGCGAAAACAAATTCATACCAAACATGGTTACGATTAAAACTCCTGCGAACAAAACCGCTCTTTTCATGGGTTTATATTTCTGTTAATAAAATGAATCAACGTATCGGCCATCTCCCGGTGATCTTTCACTTTCGGATGACCGTCCTTGCCCATATATGGGAAAAACAGGGTATAGATTTTGGGATCATTCATTTCCTCCACGGCTTTTTTGATATATCCCGGCCAGGGCGAACCCTCCCGCATGGCATCCATACTGCCCAGGGCACAGATAATAGATGCTTCCGGATATACATCCCGTATTTTTCCTACAAAATCTTTGTAAGCCTCTATGATCTGCCGGTCGGTGGGAGGCGTATCCCCGAAACGGTGTTTAAACTCGGGATAATCCGGCATCTTCACCAGCCACGAATCATTCTGGAACAGGTTGATCACCACGATATCCGGCTGCCTTTGGGAAAAATCCCATTTGCTGTCCGGGTCGGCCGGGTCGAGGCGGTCCCACATCTCCGGCATGATCAGCGGGAACCAGCTCACCAGGATGCCGATGCCGCTGCGGGCGATACACGAGTAGTAAGCGTTGTAATGGCGTGCCGTAATAGCCGCATAAGAGAAATAATTATCCGTCAGGGTGCTGTCCGGATGATCATCCACCGTGTCATGGATGGCATAACCGGCCGTGATGGAGTTGCCGTAAAACTCTATCGTCCTGCCGGAGGTTTCCGGTGCCGGCTCAAGACGGGCTTCGCCGGTGATCCTGAAACCGTAAAAACGGGTATTTCCCCGCGTCCATTCCGACTGCTTGAACAGCTCCAGAGTGTGCACACCGGCTTTCAGCGAATCGGCCAGCAGATACCAATGCACCAGGCTGTCGGGATGGAAGCGCACCGGATTTTTTTCATCCAGTATTGAATAATAATAGTTGTTCCCTTTTTCATCTTTTAAACGCACCTCAACCCGTGTTCCCTGAAAACGTATTTTCAGGGAGGTACCGGGCCAGTACAGGACGGCATGATCCGGGCCCGCCTCATTGATGCGTCCCATGGTCAGGATATTCGGATCGTTCCAGGCCACCATCACGGTATCCTGCAAGCCTGCCTCCGGGCCTTTCGGATGCTGCCGGCAGGCAGATAAAGCTACTCCAAACAGTAGAACAAGTAAAATAGTCTTTTTCATATCAGGATAATTTTTAGACGAAAGTAATTGTTTTTTTATTTACGATTGCAAAGATCAAATATAATATTCGTTAATTTTTTATAAAAACACTTCCGGCAGTAACAGATCCCCTGTCAGGGATATTTCACCACCGGCGGTTCGACAAATATCGTATGAGGCAGCACATTTGCCTTGCATTACAGCCGGGGAATAGCCAGTCCGCCGTCCACATAGATGATCTGGCCGGTGGAAAAAGGAAAATCCCCGCGCACCAGGGCGGCTACGGCTTTTCCGTTGTCTTCGGGGGTACCCCATCTGTTTTGCACCTGCAAGCCCTCTGCGATCATTTGATCATACTTTTCTTTTACCGGCGCTGTCATATCGGTTTCGGTGATACCGGGACGCAACTCATAAACAGGGATGCCGTATTCCCCGAGACGTACGGCAAACAACTTCGTGCTCATGCTCAGGCCTGCCTTGGAGATACAGTATTCACTACGGCTTACGGTAACCATTTCAGCCGACACCGATGAGATATTGATGATGCATCCCTCATAATCGGGTACCTTCTTTTTTTGTTCGATCATCCATGCGGCCACCTGTTGGGTGAGGAAGAAAGGGCCGGTCAGATTGGTCTCCATCACCCGCCGGTAGGTCTCTTCGTCCACCTCCAGCACATCTTTTCTTTTCGGGGGGGCAATGCCGGCATTGTTCACCAGCACATGCAGGTGTCCGAAGTGTTTTTTTACTTTCTCCACCACCTGTTCTCTTCCCTGTGATGATGCGATGTCGCCGCGGCAGTAAACCGTATCAACACCTGTCGTCCGCAGCTCTTCCAATACTTCCGAAACAGATTTCTCTTCCCGCACCCCATTGAGGGCCAGGTCATAACCTTCCTGTGCCAGGGCCCGGGCGATCCCCAGCCCGATACCCCGGGTACCGCCGGTGATCAATGCTACTTTTCTTTTCATAATTTTTCTTTTACAATTCTTCTTTCAAAGTTCCGGAAGTTCCACCCATTTTCTTCCGGCCCAGCTTTCCAGGCTCTTCTCCGCCAGTTGCACTCCTTTGGCGCCTTCTTTCAGGTTCCAGGGGAAAGGTTCGTCTTTCACCACATGCTTCAGAAAAAGCTCCCACTGAATCTTAAAAGCATTGTCATAGGGCTCCTGGTCAGGCACCTTCGACCACCCTTCAAAGAAATCCTGTGACTGTTCCTCGTCCGGGTTCCACACCGGTTTCGGAGTATTTCCATAATGCTGGATAAAGCAATTGCGTAGGCCGGCTACAGCCGAACCCCTGGTGCCGTCCACCTGGATGGTCAGCAGGTCATCCCGTCTGACACGGGTGGCCCACGAAGCCGTGAACACAGCCGGTATGTCTCCTTCCAGCAGGAAAGTGGCATAGGCCGCATCGTCGGCGGTGCATTTATATTTTCTTCCCTGTTCATCCACCCTTTCGGGGATATGGGTAGCCCCCAGGCAGGAGACCGCTATCACTTTACCGAGGATATGATCCAGCACATAACGCCAGTGGGGCATCATGTCCATGATCATGCCGCCGCCCTCTTCTTTCCGGTAATTCCACGAAGGCCGCTGTGCCGGCACGGTAGTCCCTTCGAACACCCAGTAGCCGAAATCCCCTTTAACGGAAAGGATCTTGCCAAAAAAACCCGTTTGTATCAGCCGTTGCAGTTTCCGCAACCCGGGCAGCCACAGTTTATCCTGTACCACGCCGTGTTTCAGGCCGGCCTGTTCACACAGCTCATACAGTTCCATGGCCTCCGCCGTGGTGGTAGCCGTCGGTTTCTCACAGTAGATATGTTTCCCCGCCGCGATGGCTTTCTTCACGTTTTCCACCCGCATTCCCGTGGGCAACGCATCGAAATAAACCTTGTAAAAAGGATCGGCCAGCACTTCGTCCAGGTTGACAGAGATCCTCTCCACCCCCGACATCTCCTGAAGCTTCATCAGTTTGTTGAGGTTCCTGCCCACCAGCACCGGCACGGGCAGGATCACTTCATCTTCTCCGGTTTTCACACCTCCCTGCCGGATGATTTCCATGACAGACCTCATCAGATGCTGGTTGGATCCCATCCGGCCGGTCACGCCGTTCATGATTATCCCTATTTCGTGTATTTTCATCTTATTATGATTATTAGAAATCCGTTCAACAATATTCAAGATATGCCTTTTTGATCTTTTTCAGAAACAACCCCTGGTCTTCCTGCCAGTACCGGTTTGAGAAAATCTCCACTTCATGAAACCCGTCAAAGCCGGCCTGTTCCACCCAATGCCGTATCTTTCGCACCGGGATACAGCCTTCTCCCATCAGACCCCGGTCATTCAGCATATCGGAGGTGGGGGTCAGCCAGTCACAGACATGAAAGGCAAAGAGGTTTCCTTTTCCCCCGCACCGGGCAATCTCCTTTTCCAGACCGGGGTCCCACCAGAGATGATACACATCCACTGCCACCCCCACAAAAGGAGAATCGAAATATTCTGCCAGGTCATTGGCCTGCGACAGGGTGTTGACCGCCGAGCGGCTGTCGGCATACATAGGATGCAGGGGCTCTATGGCCAGCTTTATCTTTTTCTTTTCGGCATGAGGCAGGAGGGCTTCAATCCCCGATTTTATCTGTTCTCTGGATGTTTCCAGCGGTTGTGCGGGATCGGCTCCCGGCACGAGTACCAGCAGGGGGGCTCCGAGGGCGGCGGCTTCCTCAATGGCTTTCCGGTTATCTTCTATTGCCTGCATTCTCCGTTCTCTGGAAACATCTGCAAAAAACCCTCCCCGCACCAGGGAGACGATTTGCAGTCCAGCGTCCCGGATCATCGCACCTGTTTTCTGCAGATCTCTCCCCGCCACGGCCTCCCGCCATACAGAAATCCCGGCAATGCCCTCCTCCGCATACCCGGCCACCGCGGTATCAATATCCCACGGTTTGGTGGTGATGGTATGAACACACAGTCTGGAAAAATCCGTGAGGGGCTCCGTTTTCATTTCACACAGTTATAAAACGCATAATACTTTTCTCCTTCGATGATTTTCTGAAGGTACAGCATCAGCTCGCGGGCATGATAGTCGCCCCACATGGAAGACTCTCCATGAGGGATACTGCTTCCCGTAGGGATATAGTCCCATCCGTTGGGGCGGTGATACACCGAATGGAGGATCAGCCCCTGGTGACGGGGTGAGGTACTAAGATACGGTTCTTCGAGTAAAGTTTTCGCCACGGTCAGTCCTGCCTGCCGGTATTCTGTTCCCTTCTCCTTTTCACCCATCTTCTGCAGGAATTTCCCGAACCGCAGCAGTCCCTGGGCTGCTATGGCCGCTGCCGAGCTGTCCACCGGCTCATACTCATTGAACGGATCGGCAGGACGATTCTGATAATCCCCGAGGTGTACCAGTCCCGGCGCCCCGGTGTCCCAGTAAGGGATGCCGTCGGCCGGGGTATGGGAGAGATAAAAATCGCAGGTGGCGGTGGCGGCTTTCCGCAATACGCTGATCACCGGCTCTTTCCCGCCGAAGGCTTTCACCTCCTCCGGTGCCAGCGTAAGGACCCACTCCAGTTGTTCTGCAAATCCCAGCATGGCCCATGCCAGCCCCCGTGTCCAGGTGGAGAAGGGACTGTAGCCCTGCTGGGTGGAAGGACAACGGTAACGGCCGTCGTTTGTATTGAAAACACTTTCATGAGCCACCCGCCCCCACACATCGTAAACATCCCGTCCTTCGCCGTAATAGACGGAATAATCCGCCGTGCTTTTGATGTGTATCAGCGCCCTTTCCAGCAGGTTGATCCGCCGGTCGTTCTCTCCCAGCAGCACATGACCCAGGGCATGGCTCACCATCAGGATCCGGCATGAGCGGATGGTGTCCACAAAGAGGGAATGGGGGCCGTTGAAGGAATAAATGAACCCGCCGCCGTCGGCGGTGTCCGTCCAGCGGGCGGCCTGCACCGCCCCGGAAACTTTCAGGGCCGTCTCATAAAACTCCTTCTCCCATTCATTAAAAGGAATTTTTTTCTCCCGCATCAGCCGCAGCAGGTTGCCGTAGCTGCTGATATTGTTGAACCCGTGGTCATGCACGCCGGTGTGGCTGATATGCACGGCCATCTCCCGCCGTATTTGTTGCCGGGCCGTTTCCAGAAAGATTTTCTCTCCCGTGGCATCATACTGGAGAATGGCCGACCCCACCTGGAAACCTCTTGTCCACTCCGTCCAGCCCCGGGAGGTGTATTTCCCGTTTACGGTAAACACGGGAGTGCCCTGCGCCGGATCGAATTCTTTTTCGACGGCATGAATTTTTTTTCCGGAGTATTCCCAGAATTTTTCGATATTTTTTTTCAAATCCTCCGGCGCCAGCCGGTAATCTATCCGGAGCATAAAACAGATTGTTTAAATACAAACATAACCATAATTCAGATATCTTCTTTCAGGGAACCGGAGGAAACAAGATAAAAGACATCCACCTTCGCACCATATGAGCTACGGTGAACAAGGAAAGTCAAAAGATAAAAGGTAAAAATGCAATCAGGGGGATCTTCATCTGCCTGCGAAATGATATAATGAAGGAAGCATAGGTGCAAACACACAAAGAAGGATAATATATAACAAGTATTCAATAAAAATAATACGAATCATGAAGCGGAAAACGATATTTCTTTTTCTTTATCTTTTATGGATCATCCCCTTGGGTTTCTCACAGGAAACATTGCCCAGAAAACTGGACATTCCGGCGGGTACCGGTGTTTCCTGGTGGGTGGGGATTATCAATCAAGGACAACTGATGCCCGTGCAGAACGGTTACGAAGCCGATCTGCATGACAACTACGGCAACCAGGTGCAGCCGCTGCTAATCTCCGACCACGGGGAGGTGGTCTGGAGTGAAATTCCTTATAAACTCTCCAGGCGGCAGGACACCCTTCACCTGGTTTCGGATGAGGCCTCTTTGCAATACAAAAAAGCAGGCACCACCTTGCGGGAAGCTTTTTTATATGCATCAAAAACATGGTTCCCTGCATCGGGGAAAATGCCTGATCCTCTACTCTTTTCAGAGCCACAGTTCAACACGTGGATAGAACTTACCTACAATCAAAATCAAAATGATATTCTGAAATATGCCACGGATATCATTAGAAACGGTTTCGCCCCCGGTGTGCTTATGATAGATGATAACTGGCAGGAAGATTACGGAAAATGGGATTTCCATCCCGGCCGTTTTCCGGATCCGGGTGCTATGATGGACTCGTTGCATCACATGGGATTTAAAGTGATGCTATGGATTTGTCCTTTTGTTTCGCCCGATTGTGATGTTTTCCGTCAATTGGAAGAGAAAGGGATGTTATTGAAAAACGACCGGGGAAAAACAGCGATCATCCCCTGGTGGAACGGTTACAGCGGGGAACTGGATCTCTCCAATCCCAAAACATTCTTATGGTTCAAACAACAATTGAATCGACTTCAGGAAAAATACGGAGTGGATGGCTTTAAATTTGATGCCGGGGATTTTGAATTTTATAAAAATACACGATCTTACGGAAATGTCACACCCCAGGAACAGTGTGAACTCTATGCAAAAATCGGTTTGGATTATCCATTGAATGAATACAGGGCCAACTGGAAAATGGCGGGACAACCCCTGGTCAACCGGCTGAGGGACAAATATCACACCTGGGAAGACCTGAACAAGCTGATTCCGGACATTCTGCTTCAGGGCATCGTGGGATACAACTTCACCTGTCCGGACATGGTGGGCGGAGGGGACTATGTCTCTTTTCTTCCCGGTCATTCCATGGATCCGGAATTGATCGTACGATCGGCCCAGTGCCATGCCCTGATGCCCATGATGCAGTTTTCGGCAGCCCCATGGCGCATTCTGGATAAAGAACATTTTGCCGCTGTCGAAAAGGCAGTGCAAATAAGAAAAGAATACACTCCGGTGATCCTACGGCTGGCCCGGGAGTCGGCCATAACGGGAGAACCTGTCGTCCGGCCTCTGGAATATGTATTTCCCCACCATGGCTATGCAGCTGTCAACGATCAGTTTATGCTGGGCGACAGTATCCTGGTGGCTCCCGTACTCCAGAAAGGATTGACAGAGCGTACCGTCATCCTGCCTCCGGGCAGATGGAAAAACCGGCAAGGGAAAAAATTCAACGGGAATAAAAAGATAACCGTTCCCGTATCTCTGGAAGATATCCCGGTATTTTTTCGTATCCATTGATAGGGAAAATTCGCCTGACCGGGATATTGTTACCGTAACAAATCTTTATGCTCATGATCAAAACTTTCTTAACAGCAGTTATTATGCTGCTAATAAACGGAAACTTTTATGCCCAGGATACTACCGGCTACAGAAAAAATCTGGATCTGAATATCGGGGAATCCGCCGATATTACTCTTTATGACGGAACTACGGCCCACATCACATTGTTGGATGTAAAATACCGGAAAGACCCTGTCCGGCTGGCTGTCCGTGAGGCTAAACTGAAAGTATCGGTTGACGGCGAAGAAAAATGGCTGGTAGCGGGAAACTATAATCTTCCCGTTCACTTTGCCCGTGTAAAAATTGACTGCCCGATTACACGAGAATATTTAAAAAACGGAAACTTCCCCGATGGGATGTGGAAGCTGTCCGGTGAAGTCCGGTTACGGATATGGCCGGTAAACAAACGCGTTTGTCCTCCGGGATTTTTCGCTTTTCCCCTGAATGAAAAGCTATTTACGGGAAATACCAATTTCGGTCTTGAACCGGTAGAAATTGATCACGATGCATTAAAACCGAACCCCAACGATCCCATATATTATCACTGGGGAGCGGATATGACCGGCGTAAAGGCCGTAACCGAAGTGCTGGCTGCCGGCGACGGTGTCGTGATTGCCGTTGGGGAGAATTATGACCATAATGATCCTTTCTTTGCGGATCCCAACAATCCACAGCCCCGTTTTGAAAGGGTTTTTGTACGGATGAAAAATGATTGGGTGTACCGTTACTCACACCTCCACAGTTTCAACGTAACCCTCGGACAAACAGTCAAAGGAGGGGATGTGATCGGCCTGCTGGGTAACCGTTGGTCGGATTATGCACATTCCCATTTTGAGATGTGGTCGCTCAATGAACAGGACAAATATATACTTGAACTGGCCTATCCTTATCTGATCGAATCATATATTGATGCACATCATCCCAAAATTATTGCAGTAGCCCGTCCGCATCGTTACATAGCCGTAGGGGATTCCACTGAGTTGGACGGTTCCAAATCTTTCAGCCTGGAAGGGAATATCATCCGGTATGAGTGGACTTTTCATGACGGGACAACCGCCACAGGGGCCAAAGTGAAAAAAAAATACGACCGGCCCGGCTATTACAGTGAGATGCTGAAAGTTTATGATGATCACGGCAATGTAGAGTATGATTTTCAACAGGTTATGGTTGTTTATGCCCATCAACCCAACATGAGATACGGCTATACCAATGTGGCCTATTACCCGACCTTCAATATTGAACCCGGGCAAGAATTGATTTTCAAAGGCCGTTATTTTAATATTATGGAAGGAGAAGATCATTGGGATTTCGGGGATGGGTCCCCTGAAGTGATCACCCACTCCGATCCGGACGGTTATCACAGCACCGGATATGCAGAGTTGCATCATACATACACCGAAAGGGGACATTATGTAGTCACTTTCAGTCGCACCACCGATGACGGTACCCCTTCCACTACCCAGCTAAGTATTTTTGTAGGCGAGCCGGAAAAAGAATGGGTGTATGCCAAGACCATGCCGGCCGACAGCAATGCTTCGTTCAAACTTCTCTCCGGAAATATCCTGGATAACTCCCGGGGCCCGCAGGAGATCAGATATGCAGTATCCCGGCCCGGTGACATCGAAATGAAACTGGTAAACATCCGGGGACAAACCGTTTATCACTGGGATAAAAAAAACATTACGGCCGGTGAATACCATGTATTCTTACAAACCCCGGCCAAAGCAAATGGCATCTATCTGATGGTCGTAAGACTGGACAACCAAAAGTTTACCAGGAAAATCCTGATAAAGTAATTCTATTTCGCAATAGAGATGTCTAAACCAGCTCCGTATTTGTCATTTCCGGTTTTCCAATTCATCAGCCATATTTAAAAACTTCTGAAATAATCGGGCAACAGTTGGATGCTTTTGTTGAAATATTGTTTTGTCAGGACTGTTCAAGCCGCAAGCCGGCATTCTGAGACTCTAATAATTTTACTCATGCTTCTTTCAAGAAATCTTTCTATAATTTATACCCTTTCACGGGAATTTCCGCATACGGAATCTGCATATACCATGTCAATGCACCCTTGCAGTACA
>CAZYPI010000038.1:11163-17525 GCA_964649335.1 uncultured Rikenellaceae bacterium
GACTATTAATCAATAAAATAACTATTCATAAGAATATTAACAACCATACGTAAGCTTATAATAAACATAACAAAACAATTCATTATATTTGAAAAAAATTTTATGGTTTAATACATTTAAAAACACATAGAATTATGAATTATCTCGGTTATATTGAAAATCAGTTAAAAGATTTGAACGGTATACATACAGCCCGGGAGATACAACAACAACCCGGTATATGGTTAAAGATCTATGATTTGATCCGTAAACAAAAGGAAGAAATCGAAAGCTTTATGAAAGAAGCTCTTCGGGATGCCGATGAAATCATCCTGACAGGTGCCGGTACCAGTGCCTTTATCGGGCTCAGTCTTAGCCCTGTCTATAAACGCAATACGGGCAAGTGTATTCAGGCCATTGCCACCACGGATCTGGTTACCCACCCGAAGCATTATTTCAACAGGGAAAAAAAGGTTTTGCTTATATCCTTCGCCCGTTCCGGAAACAGTCCCGAAAGCTGTGCTGCCGTGGACATGGCGGAAAAATTTTCAGCCCGGGCCCGGCACCTGGTCATAACATGTAATGCCAAAGGGAATCTGTTGGGCCGGTGCAAAAAGACGGATCAGTTTAATGTCATTCTGCCCGAAGAGACCAATGACAAAAGTTTGGCTATGACCAGCAGTTTCACGGGAATGTTGCTGGCAGGCCTCCTAATCAATAAAATTGACAATATAGATCAGGAAAAACAATATGTTGAAAACCTTGCTGCCTACGGTAAAAAAATCCTTACATTTTACCGTGACGACCTGTATAATGCGGCTCAAAAGGATTTCAGGCGTATCGTTTTCCTCGGTTCCGGCCCCCAGATGGGTACTGCCACCGAATCCCATCTGAAAGTACAGGAGCTTACCGACGGTAAAATCATTGCCAAATCCGATTCGTTTCTCGGATTCAGACACGGCCCCAAAGCAGTGATCGACACCTCCACCCTGGTGGTGGGCCTTTTTTCCAATGATCCGTATGTACTCCGGTATGAATATGATCTTATAAAATCTCTGAAAAAAGGGCAGCAACCGTTATACCGGATCGGGATATTTGAATCGGAAACCATTGCCGCTGATTTTGAAAAGTTTATCGACTTAAAAATTATTCTTTCCGGAAACAATTCATCTTTCGTACCTGAAGATTACCTTTCCATTTGCAACGTTTTGCCTGCACAAATGCTGGGTTTTTTCAAATCTCTGGAAAGAGGTCTTTGTCCCGATAATCCTTCTGAAACGGGAGCCATCTCCAGGGTGGTGGAAGGGGTTCATATCTATTCGCTATGAGGGATAAATATTTTCTCACGCTCTTGCCGGTTAATATTCGTTAACACCCGGGAATCCTCCCGCAAAACCATTCTGTTAAAAAAAGATTATCCATGAACGTATCAAAACCTGACAACAAAAAATCAAAAACGGAGCTTTTGATAGCAAAAATCCGGGAGATTCAGGATAAAACCGGTATCCCCCGTACTTTGCTGGCTGTCTGCCCCAACTCACGTGCAGTTATCAAAGCCGCTTTGCGGGCCGCCAAAAGAAACCATGCCCCCATAAAATTTGCCGCTACGCTAAACCAGGTGGATCAGGACGGCGGATACACCGGACTGACACAAAAACAGTTTGCAGATCTTATCCGGAGGGAATCCGCTGCCGTAAATTATACCGGAACGGTGATAATAGCCATAGATCACGGCGGTCCGTGGCTGCGCGACAACCAGCGAACAGAAAAATGGAGCCTGGAAAAGACCATGAACTGGGTGAAAAAATCATTTACCGATGCCATTGACGCCGGATATGACCTTATTCATGTTGACCCAACCATAGATATCGAAATTGAAAAAGGAGAAATTATTCCCATAGAACGGGTCGTGGAGCGTACTGTAGAACTGATTGCCCATTGTGAAGACCACATCCGGAAAAACCATTTGCACCCCATTGCTTATGAAGTGGGCACGGAAGAGGTTCATGGCGGTCTGGCCGACCTGGGTGTGTTCAGAAAATTTTTTGAGTTGCTGAAAAATGGTTTGCAACGGAAAGGTTATGAAGATGTCTGGCCTGTTTTTGTCGTCGGTAAAGTGGGCACCGATTTGCATACCACTCTTTTCGCCCCGGAAACGGCAAAAAAACTCGTAAAAATAGCCGGTGAATACGGCAGTCTGATAAAAGGCCACTACACCGACAATGTGGACAACCCTGAAGATTATCCACTCAGCGGGATGGGTGGTGCCAATGTAGGGCCTGAATTTACCGAATGTGAATATACGGCATTGACCGAACTGGACCAGCTTGAAAAAGAGTTATATCGACAGGGAAAAATCGCAAAGCCTTCCCGCATCAAAGACCTGCTCTGGCAGGCGGTGATTAACTCAAACCGGTGGAAGAAATGGTTGTTGACAGATGAAAACCCGGATGATTTTTATTCCATCTCCGAAGAAAGACAATTATGGCTGATCAAGACAGGATGCCGCTATATCTGGGAAAATCCCGAAGTGGTGGCGGCCCGGTACCGCCTGTATGACAACCTGGCCGACAACGGTATCGAGGGAGCACAAATCGTATCCCTCCATATTGAACATGCCATAGATAAATATTTCCGGGCATTCAACCTGACAGGAGTGAATGATTTATTGAAGTAAAAAACGGATTTTGTTATGAAAAAGTTTGATGTCATAGTTATCGGAGAATTAAATGTAGATCTTATCTTTAACGGGTTTAACGGAAAATTTCCCGAGTTGGGAAAAGAGATCAATGCCGAAACCATGACCCTGACCCTGGGAAGCAGCTCGGCCATTATGGCGGCAAACCTCAGCGTACTTGAAACCGGCGTCACATTTCTGGGGATGATTGGGAAAGATAAATTCGGAGAGCTGGTACTGGAAAGTCTGGAAGAGAAAAAGGTGGATACCTCGAATATCATACAGACCGGGAAATATGCCACGGGTATTACCGTGGCTTGCAGTTACGGGGAACAACGTGCATCGGTCACTTATCCCGGCGCCATGGAGCATCTTACCATCAAGGAGATCCGTTCGGAAACCTTACAACAGGCCCGTCACATGCACTATAGTTCCGTCTTCTTTCAACCGGGGCTAAAACCCGATCTGGTAACTTTATTTAAAAAGGCAAAAGACGCAGGATTGACCACCTCGCTCGACTGCCAGTGGGATCCCCACGAAAAATGGGACATAGACCTGCACACCTTATTGCCTTATGTAGATTTGTTCCTTCCGAACATGGAAGAGATTAAGAACCTTACGGGCACACGTAACCTGGAAGAGGCCATCGGAAGCATCTCCCGGGCAGCTCATGTGGTGGTTGTCAAAGACGGTATCCACGGTTCTTACCTCTGGCGTGAGGGGACACTTATTCATCAGCCTATTTTCAAAAACCCGCAGGTGGCAGATGCCATCGGCGCCGGAGACAGCTTTGACGCCGGTTTTATTGCTAAATTTATCCGCAAAAAACCCCTCACCGAATGCCTTGAGTTCGGGGCCCTCGCGGGTGCCATTAATACAACCCGGCCCGGCGGCACCACGGCCTTCACTGATTATAATACGGTAAAAAATATAGCAAGAAAAGTTTTTAATAAAGAATTATGAAACTGAAACACAAACTAATACAACTGAAAAAAGAAGGAAGAGCCATTCTGGCGACCAATTTTTATAACTATGAGACGCTGCGGGGCATTATTACTGCCGTCAAAAGACAGAACGTCCCGATAATACTCCAGCTTTCCGAAAGCTCTATTCATTACATGGGACTGACAACGGCCGTAGCCATGGCCCGGGCCATGATCCGGGCTGAAGGAATAGAAGGATGGTTGCATCTGGATCATGGAAAAAACCCCGATCTGGCCAAAGCATGTATAGAGGCCGGTTTCGACTCGGTCATGATCGACGGGAGTCAACTCCCCTTTGACGAAAATGTACGGATGACCCGCGAGGTGGTGGCCCTGGCTGCTGAAAAAGAGATATGTGTGGAAGCGGAACTGGGATATGTGGCTAAACTGGGCCAGGATCAGAAAATTGAATATACCCGGCCGGAGGATGCTCAACGCTTTGTCGGGTTAACCGGCGTAGATGCTTTGGCTATCGCGGTTGGAAACGCTCATGGCTTTTACCGCCAGGAACCTCATCTTGCCATAGAGGTCATCCGGGAAATCAATCGTATCACACCGGCGGCCCTGGTACTTCACGGCAGCTCGGGAATCCCGCACGACCAGATTAAGGAAGCAATAAAGAACGGCATCGTAAAAATCAATCTGGCCACGGAAATCAAAGACACTTTTATGAAATCTCTTAAAAATATATTGAGTAACACCGATGAAATTGATCTGCGCCTCATTTTTCCAGAAGCCATTTCCGCCGTGTCGGAATTACTCGACCGTAAGCTGCAGCTGGTGGCTCAGGTATCATAAACGGAATTTATATCATTTTGTAACTAACTTAATTTATTTCTGTAACTCTCCCAAAAAAACAAACCTATGAAAATTAAAAGAACCTGGTTGCTTTTCGCCTTGGTCACTACCATATTCTGGGGCCTTTGGGGTGCTTTCACCGAAATACCGGAAAAATCCGGATTCCCCGCCACGCTGATCTATGTTGTCTGGTCTTTCACCATGATCATCCCGGCGGTGGTTGGATTGAAAATCAATCACTGGAAACTGGATCATAATCGCATGGCAATCATTTATGGTTTTATTATCGGCTTTTTAGGTTCCGGCGGGCAACTGATTCTATTTACCGGAGCCATAAAAAACGGACCGGCTTATCTGATCTTTCCCATTATTTCCCTCTCCCCGGTTATCACCATTATTTTTTCTCTTCTTTTCCTGAAAGAAAAAGCAGGAATCCTTGGGTGGACAGGTATTGTAATCGCCCTGATCGCCATTCCCCTTTTATCGTACCAGGACCCTTCCGGAGAAAGCCAGGGCCTGGCCTGGCTGATTTATGCCCTGATGGTTTTCATTGCCTGGGGGGTTCAGGCATTCTTCATGAAACTTGCCAACAAAACCATGAAAGCCGAAAGCATTTTCTTTTACATGATGGTGACCAGTATTATGCTTTCCCCCGTAGCACTGGCGATGACCGATTTTTCCCAACCCATCAACTGGAGTTTTTCCGGTCCGGGATATTCTTTCTTCATACAAATATTAAACGCTATAGGTGCCCTTTGTCTGGTATATGCTTTCCGTTATGGCAAAGCAATCATTGTCAGTCCGATGACCAATGCCATCGCTCCGGTCATCACCGTGATCATTTCCCTAATCATTTATCAGGTCATCCCCCATCCCATTATCATTACAGGCATGGTACTGGCTATATTCTCTATTTTCCTGTTTGCTTTGGATGAAGGGAAATAACTCCTCGTATTCTTACCGCGATAACAGCACTTTCATTGTATTATTACTGGTCTATTTTGCGAAAATAAGAAAGGTTAACCAACAAAAGAACCATCCTGAATAAAGTTTCTGCGTGACCGGATTATATCATCAAGCAATAACCACGTCAATCCCGCTTTTTTCCAATTGGCTTTTTACCTCTTCGGGAATACCGGCATCTGTAATAACTACATCCACCTCCGTTACCGGAGCAATAAACGCAAATTTTCTGTTTTGAAACTTTCTGGAATCAGTTACTACAATCACTTCTTCAGCCAGATCAATCATAATTTTGTTTAATCGTGCTTCCTCGACATTTGGGGTGGAAAGTCCATAGGTGATATCGAAACCATCCACCCCCAAAAACAGCTTATCACAGTAAAATTTACTCAAACTCTCCTCTGCCAGACTGCCTACAAAAGAAAGTGATTTCTTCCTCAGAATTCCCCCGGGTATGAAAACATTGAAATGTTCATATTCAGATAATATACCGGCGATGTTCAATGCATTGGTTATAATGGTAAGCTCCTTAAAATTACCGAGGTTTTTTGCAACCTCGGTGGTTGTTGTCCCGGAATCAAGAATGATGGTATCCCCGTTTTCAATAAACTGGGCAGCCCTTTTACCAATCCTCTGCTTCTCTTTCATGAACTCTTTTTGTTTGTCTGTCAAAGAGATATCAAGGCCAACATGATACTGTTTTATTTTTATGGCTCCTCCCCGGGCGCGGATCAGCATATTTTGTTTTTCCAAATGATCCAAATCATTACGTATCGTCACCTCGCTGATATTAAATTTATCACTGAGCTCGTGGACAAAAACCTTTCCTTTTTCATCCAATTCTTTTAAAATTTCTGCCCTCCGGGAGACAGTTGATTTATTTGGTCTTATCATACATATAAGTTTTTGTGGTAGTATCCCTTTTTGTGTGTAATGGTCTCTTAAACTAAAAGCAAAGTTAT
>CAZYPI010000039.1:0-17447 GCA_964649335.1 uncultured Rikenellaceae bacterium
CTCTCCGGCCATGACGACCTCCTTATCCCTGACGGTCAGTGCCGTGATATTGTCTCCGGGCACCCGGCCGGGGAAATGGAACATCAGCAGGGCATCATCGGGAAACAGTACCAGTCCTTTTCCGTAGGTTCCGATCCAGATATTTTTTTCAAAATCCTCAAAAACACATTGTATATTAAGAGCTCCCAGACCGGTGGAGTCGTTATAGTCTTCCCGTAAAAACCCGCTGTTTTTTTTATGGATCCTGATCACGCCGTGGCCGAAGGTGGCAAACCAGTAATCCCCCTGTGAATCCATGAAGATATCCGTAACGGTCATCTCATTCAGTCCCCAGGTCTGCCCAATATTCTCCGGTGTCAGTTCTTCATCCAGTTTCAGTCGGTACACCCCCTCACCCATGGTCCCAATCAGGACATCATGATCGCCGGGAAGCAGGGACTGTACCCTGGTCGAAATTTCCGGAACTTTTTTAACCAACCCGGGAGGATTATCCTCACCGATAAACCGGTAAACATATAAGCCGTCAAACGTCCCTATCAGGAGGTAATCGCCTGATACGGCCAGAGCGCTTAGCTGCTGAACACCCTTAATATCCAGGGGCTGCACCGCTTCTTCTTTCTCCGGTGTAATACGGAAGACCCCTCCGTTCTGCGATGCTGCCAGAATATTTCCGTAAGGATCCTGTGCCAGACTGAAAATACGGCTCGCGGAAAAACGGTGGATATCATAAAAGGTAAATGCTCCCCGGCTGTAATAACCGACAAAACCGTCATTAAAGCCAAACCACAGATTCCCCCCTCTGTCTTTCATGCTGGTGGTCACAAAACTTTGCTGGAGCGAATCGGGCAGGAAGCCTTTTTGGAATGTTTTCCCGTCAAATTTTACGAGCTCCGTGCCGGTGCCTATCCATAAAAACCCTTCGGGATCTTCGTTGATGGTATATATGAACCTGTTCTGCAAGCCGTTTTCGACGCCGTAATGCAGGAAATGATATGACTGTCCTTTCACCGGAACAGCAAACAAAAAAATAATCAGCCAGAAAAGAATAAGGATTGGGTATCGGGTTTGTCTCATACGGCCATGAAATTAATATTAACGGCGTTTGATGGGTACGGCTTTGGCTCCATATTGAAACTTAGGCACTCCTCCGATAGGAACGGTATGGAAGGGAAGCAGCTCCCCGTACTGGTTTCGCACGGAAATAACCACGTTGTTATTGCGCACCATGGGATTTTTTCTTTTGATAAACTGGAAATCAAAGGAGGTGTTTTTCTCCTTGTCGAAGATCTTAAACTCGCTTTCCGCCCATTTATCCTCGCCGGAGACCTTGTTCAACTGATACAAACGGGCAACGGTGACCGTCCGTATTTCGCCGTCATCATCCCAGTCAAAGTTGGACTGTCTGATAGAGACCACCCGGCTATCAACATAGGGATAGATATGGGATATATTCACCGTATCATTCCACAAACGGAAGCCATATTCGTATGTAAATGCATCACCTCCTTCCACCGGAATATTTTTATCCGGGGATGTACTGAGATAGAAATTATACAGATTCCCGTCATCGCCATCCACCCCCAGAACCACTATTTTCAGAATATATCCCTGAAATTCCTCAGCATACTCGCCTTCGGTAGGGTTGAGCGGCCCGAAGGTGTACCACTTCCTGTCGTATTTTGTTTTTGTACTAAAAACTTTGTAAGCCAACAGGTTTCCCTTTTTGAAGGTGCCGGTGGGATCTATATCCTCTGTCCAGCATCCCTCGCCGCCGTAAATGGAATATTCGGTCTTGGTATTGAAAGAGCCATTTAATTCATCTACTTCCCCGCCGCAATCGGGGTCATAGATACGTATATACACCGGGCCGTCATGGGACTTGGGGATAATAAAAAAGAAAATATTACAAAAATCATCATCTCCCCACGACGTTTCCGCCTTGTTCCCGAAGGTCACCAGATGCGGAATATTCTCCACCTCGGCGGGCACAGGTTGCCCCTGCAGTTCCGGGGACAAGAATATAGCCAATAATAAAAACACACCAGACAGCTTCACATATCGCATAAAAAAATACTTCCGGTTTTTTTCTTTCAACGTCATAATACGTAAAATGTTCCTCAATTCTTTCCAAAATAAATAAAAAAATACGAAACCCCTTTTTTATTTATTTTGTCCGGTACCCAATACGTTGATTTCCCTGTAAACACACTTGTCCACCCTGTTTCCCGTGGTGGTCATTCCACGTACCAGCAGTCTGATCACAAAGACCCCCGGCGTATGGTAGACGGTTTTTATTTCACCCCCTTCAGCCAGGTTCCCGTCGCCCAGATCCCAGAAATACTGTTCCGGCTGAAATCCCGGAATATTGGTTTTCAGTCCGTCGAGTGATATTTCTTCGTTCAGATAGCAGGTATCCGGTGCCGTGATATAAGGTTCATGAGGCTCCACCACCTCCACCAGATAAGTAGCCACCGATTCTCTCACTTCTTTGGTAATCGTATCGGTGACGGAGAGCCTGGCCAGGTATTGCCCGGGTTTTTCAAAACAATGCTCTACGGTATGTCCGTAACCAACCGTACCGTCACCAAAATCCCACTTATAGATGATCGGGATGGTATCTGTATTTTTACTCTGGGTCTCGTAAAAAAGAAAACAATTCAGCGGTTCTTCCACGGGTCTGCATCCTCTCATCTCGGGCAGCAGAGAGGTAAACATGAAAATATTATCCCGGCCGCGGCGGGAGGAGGTAAACAGTCCCGAGTGCATTGTACTGTCCGCCACATACGCATAGTCATCTTCGGGAGAGTTGAACGGGGCATCCAGGTGTACCGGGGGAATCCACCGGCCTTCATTAAAGAAAGTGAAGAAAATATCCAGCTTCCCCAGGGTGCCGTTCCGGTCTGAAGCAAAATAAAGCCGGCCCGAAGGATGATAAAAAGGATACAGGTCGGAGGCCGTGCTGTTGACCACCGCCCCCAGGTTTTCCGGCTCAGACCAGCTGTTGCCCCGGCGGTAGCAGACATAGAGATCCGACCTTCCCGAGCCTCCGGGCTTATCCGAAGCAAAGAAAAGCATTTTCCCGTCCGGGCTGACCGCCGGATGACCTACATTATACGCAGGATTGTTATAGGCAAAGGGCTGTACCGTACCCCAGACACCATTCTTATAATCAATATAAAATATCCCCGTATAATTGGGCTGTTTTTTATTTCGCTTATTCAGCAGCAAATTCCGGGTGAAATAGAGTACCTGGTGGGTGGCATCAAAAGACACCGGTCCTTCATTAACAAAAGTATTTATCTGGGGCAGCAATTTTTTGGGCCTTCCGTAATGAACACTGTCCTTTCTGGCTACAAAATATAAATTGGTAGTACGTTCTCCAGTGGTAGTGCGGTATTCCTTAAACACATCGGAAAGACGATCCGAAGAAAATATTATACCGTTCCGAAAAAAGGCGGGAGCATAATCATTGGCTACGCCCAAACTGAAAGGGGCTACCCTGATCTCCCACAGGGATTGTCCCTTCCCCGAAGAGGAAACAACAACAACAAGGCCGATTATGACTAAAAACCGTTTCATCCGTTAAAAGTAACGAGGGTTCATGGCTTTGATCGTATGTATGGGCTCAAACCTGATATATATCTCGTGTGATCCGCTCATAATGGAGCTGTAAGGCCCCAGGGTATAATCATAGGAATATCCTATCATCAGCTGTGGGGTGATCTTCACCTCTATCAGCCCCACCACCTGGTCGGCGATGGTTTTTCCGCCCAAACGATAGGAGGCTCCCAGCCAGATCTTGTCCTCGAAAAATATTAAAAACGAGTTGATATCCATGCTATAGTCTTTCTGGAACCCGTAATACTGGAACAAGAGGGTAGGTTTCCATTTCAGGTTGCCTTTGCCTACCAGCACTCCTGCCGTGGCCAGGTAGTGATAATCCTTCGGGTTATAAGAGGTAACATTCCCGGTAAAAGAGGTGTCCGTCAGGCCATAGGTAACCATTTCGGGCATGGATATCCCTGCAAACATCCGGGAAGAATAGAAATAAAGGCCAAATCCGAAGTTCGGGTGAAAAACGGAATTGTTCACGAACACAGGATCCGAAGGATCGAATACCAGGCCGTTAAAATTCTCTTGTTGATTGCCGGCAGTCACCCGCAGGCCCATCGACAAGACCGATTTCTCAAAATGGATACGATAAGCATAATCGAAGGAACCGTATAAAGAACGGTAGGCGCCTTCCTGTGAGCTCCCCAGCAGCAGTCCCAGGCCGATCCTGTCATTCTTCAGGGGCATATTTGCCCCTATCTGCTGATAACCGGGGGATCCGGGCAGGGCTGTCCACACCTGTTTATAACTGCCCGAGAGGCTGAAAACACCCCGGCTGCCCGTATAGGCAGGATTAATGACCTGGCCGTTGAACATATACTGGCTGTACTGGGCCTGCAATCCCTGCATACAAGCCAACAGAATAATCAATATGCCCGTAACTTTTTTTATCATCCGGTCATTTATTTCTCTTGATCACAACAAATCCCTTCACAGTCTTTTGTATCTTTCCTTTCAGTTCCAGTATATAATAATAGGTACCGTCCGGCAACGGATCATTGTTATCATTCACGCCGTTCCACCCGTACACCGTCCGCGGGTTGTCCGGATGCATAAAATTATCCGTCCTGAACACCGTGTTCCCGTTATGGTCAAAGATAACCAATTTATTCTCAATATTACCGGCTCCGGTGATGACCAGGTAGTCGTTGATGTTATCCTGGTTGGGGGAGATCCCGTAATTCTCGGCTTTAAAGTCGAGTACGGTCACCCGCACGGTGCTTTGTTTGGCCGGACAAATGCCATTGACGGCCGACACATGAAAGATATTATCTCCCGTTTCGAGATTTCCGGCATGGATAACCAGGCTGTTCACATCATCAATATTGGCAGGGGATTCGGTAGTCCAGGTCACCTCGCCCACCTGGGGATCCTGCCATGTGGCGGTGAGGGTTACTTCGTTCACTCCCGGCTCGAGGGTCGTATCGGCAATGGTAGAGATATCCCCGGGTTCCTGCCAGAAGGTCAGGGACAGATCATCCGTCCGGTCGGGACACACGCCGTTGGCCACATGCATGACGAGGGTATAATTCCCTTCTGCGTTGGCGGTAACGGCCGTATGGGCATCCAGAGAATCCGACAGGGTGACTTCCGCGGGAGCGGACCACCACAAGGTACCGTACGACGGGACAACCCCCTGCAGTGTGTAGGAGAGGCCACACACTTCATCGTCACTGCCGGCATCGGCCTGTGGGAGACCATCCACCCGCACGGTAGCCGTGCCGGTCAGGCCGGTGGCCCTGGCCCGGCAGCCCACATTATCGGTCAGAGCCGACAGGGTGTAGGTATATTGTGTGGAGGCCGTCAGCGAACCGGGAGAAACGGGAACCTGCTCGGGGGAGGTGGTGTTGATGCCGGCCGTAGCCGTGTTCCCCCTGCCATTAGTATATTCAACGGTCCACGGGCCGTTGTCGCCGGTAACCCGGAACACCAGATTCACTGTGGCCCCGTCACAGATGGCCGTATCCAGCGGGAGGATCGTGGCCGAAGGCAGCGGATAAATACCTATTCTGAGCGGAGGAGTCGTATCTTTACAGGTGTTGGCCGGTCCGCTGAAGACGATGCGCCGGTAATATTTCTCTGCCGTCAGACCGGGGGTCTGATAGTTTTGTCCAGAGCTGTTGCCTGTGGCACCATTCCAGGAAACACCGTCATCGCTCTCGAACCAGTTGAAAACAAAAGAGCCGTCACCGCCGGCAGGAGCACTGCCGGTAATCAGTGCAGAGTCCTCCTCACAGATCGAAAAATCGGCAGGTAACGTATTTTGTGAGATTAACGGAAGAATAGTCAGAGTCACCGTATCACTGAAGGCCTGGCACACCCCCGAGGTGACCTGTCTTCTGACGAGGGTGGTGGCGGTAAGAGTTCCCGGGTCATAATCCGGTGTGTTCCCGCCCGTGCTGCTCCAGTTGTTCCCCCCGTCTTCACTGATACTCCAGGCATAATCATAGGTACCGTCCCCTCCGCTGACAGGTGTGGCCTCCGGCACCAGCCGGTTGAGAGGCTGCCCCGAACAGACGACAGTATCCCGCGCCCCCGACAGGGTCTGAACACCATAATTGGCAAGAGCCGGGTCCACCAGAATGGACACCAGCCCGGAGGTATCGCGGCATACATCCGAGAAGACAATACGGCGGTAATAAACGGTATCCGACAACGGCCCGGGAGCATAATCCCGACCCGTATTTGTCTCCCGGCCGGGGATATAATTCACACTGTCGGCACTCTCCTCCCACAAATAAGTATAGGTGCCGTCCCCTCCGCCCGGGCCGTTACCGGTAAGCGGCACGGGGGTCTCTCCCTCACAGATATGCTGACCGGCAGATATCTGGTTATTGCTGATCCGGGGCCACTCACGAAGAACAACCTCATTACTGGTATCGGCACAGGTGTTGTTCAATCCTGAAAAAACCACCCGCCTGAAATAGACCTGCCCGGGGAACAACGAGGAAGCCGTATCGGGTTGATAAACCACATTGTCACTGGTGCCGTAAGCCGTATCCCACGCACTGTGGTCCACCGTCTCGATCCAGTGGTAAAGGTAACTATTATCTCCTCCCGTCGGGACCGTCCCTGTCAGTTGGGCAAAAGAAAAACCCTGACAGATCGTCTGATCGGCGCCGACAGCATTGTTCGCAATAACGGGAAGCACGCCGATGGTCACCGTGTCACTGATACTCGAACATTTCCCCGAGTAAACGGTACGACGGAAGAAAGTGGTATCCGTCAGAGCCGGAGGCAGGTAGATATCGCCTGTATTCATGCCGGCAGCGGCCGTAAAGGTTATGCCGTCACTGCTCTGCTCCCAGTAATAGGTATAGGTTCCATCACCGCCTGTCGGTGATGAAAAAGCCGGGATGACAGGATGAGGTATCTGCCCGGCACATATCACCGTATCAAAGGCAAAGACATTCTGTTTTATTTCGGGTTGCACGATGATAGCCACCGCTTTGCTCACATCGGTGATCTGTGAGGGGGAGTTATCCCTCACGACCCTTTTATAATAGACCGTATCATACAAAGGGATATTCAGGTTGAGGGTGGCGGCCGTCTCTCCGGGGATCGTGTCCCAGGTGATCCGGTCGTCACTTCTTATCCATCTGTATTCATAAGGCCCTATGCCTCCTTTTGGCACAGAACCGAGTAACTGCGGCACGATCTCTCCTTCGCAGAGGGTGTCGGAGAGTTCTCCGTTGCGAATGGAAAAAATGGAATTAAAGAGAAAACCGGACAATACGAGGCTCAGGTCGTTTTCCACAAGGCCGGCCACTCCGTCGTTGGCAGTGTTGGCACACACCCCGCTGATATTCCCTTTCAGTCCACCTGCCACATCGGTAGTCAGGTTGCCGTCGGTGGCATTGCTTCTGTACCATATCAACCCGCCGCCACCACCGCCGCCGGGGCCGGGACAGTCGGCGCCCGTGGTGCCGCCTCCCTGGCCGCCGGCAGAACTCACCGTCAGGGCGTCTTTGTACTCACTCACTTCCAGCAGTACGCTCCCGCCGGCGCCGCCGCCGCCGCCGGCGGCCGTAGCCACGGCCGTCCCGCTCTCTCCGTCGGCTCTGATAGCATGACCGTTGGCGGTAACCGCCTGGGCCATGATGGTCACCACACCGCCACCGCGTCCTCCGGCCGTAGCGGTAAGTCCTCCCGATTGGGTGCCCGATCCGCCGCCGCCACCCATAAATATCCGCCGGTCATCTTTCCAGGTGGAGATACCTCCCGAGACATCCTTGCCTCCCATCCCATAACGGTCCTGCAAGACAGCCCCGCAGGTATTGGACTCCAGGCCTCCCCAGCCGCCGGCACCCATATTGGCGCCGCCGCCACCGCCGGAGTGTTTGCCGTTGCCGCCGCCGCCCCCATTGAACAAAGGCCCCCGGCCGTTGGCATATTGCGGGTACAGAGGCCCGCCCGACAGAAAATTGTAGGCAGCCAGCCCTTCCCCTTTGGCGCCGGCGCTGTCGGTGGTAGCCGAATAGTAAAGCGAGTCATAACCCGGGTCACTATTGGTGCACTCTCCGTTGCCGTCCACAGGAACCCCGCCTTTGAAGCCCCTGCCGCTGACATCGATATCTGCATTGAGTGTCAGGGTGTTCCCCACAATAATGGCCAGTACCCCTCCGGTGCCCGTGGCACTGTCCCAGGGAGGACAGGTGAGCGTGCCCGTTACCGTAACATTGTTGTAACCGGGCACCTTGATCAACTGCACCCCTCCGGCAATGTCATAACTGTTGGTCAGATCTGCCGTAAAGATCACCTGGTTGCCCATAATATTCTGGATGATCAAAAACTCATATTTACCGGTGTTGTTGGGGTTCTGGGGATCGCCGAAATGAGAGCCCGCCACATCTATGCCCACGCCTTTCATCTGCTGCAACAATACCGTGTCCCCGGCCTGGAAAGCCGTAGCGTTGGCCAGGGTGATGCGGTCAGAGCCGTTGATGGCCACCACCCGGGCATACTGATTCACCACGCCGGAAATGGTAACCTGGGAATACCCCGCAGTATAAAGGAGCAAACCCGTAAAAAAAATCAATAAGATTTGTTTTGTTTTCAGCACTGTTCCCTTTTAATGATACTAACAAAAATAATCAAATCCTTTATTATTGCAATTCCTGTTTCATGAAAATTATTTCAGGCTCTCATCGTACAGAGGCAACTCAACGAAAAAGGTAGTCCCTTTTTCTTCGTTGGGCTCGAACCACACTTTGCCGCCGCTATCCTCCACGATCTTCTTCACAATAGCCAGCCCCATGCCCATGCCGGAAGATTTGGTAGTGAAGTTCGGTTCGAACAACCTCTCTTCCAGCCCTTCGGGTATTCCTTCCCCATTGTCTCGCACCAGGATCCTCACCTTGTTCTCTTCTGTCCGTTTGCTCACGATCACTTCTATCTTCCCCTCCTCCCGGCCGGCGACGGACTGTATGGCATTTTTCAGGAGATTGGAAAAGACGCTCTCCAACAGCTCTTTGTCGGCAAACACTATGATTTTGTCACCTTCACCCGCCGGCAGTTTGAAGATAATCTCCTGCTGGGCACGGAACAGGAAGATCGTATCCTGTAACAGCCGGACGATATCCACCGGTTCATTTTTCATCCTGGGCAACCTGGCAAAATTGGAAAAGGCCGAAGCAATATAGGAAAGCCGGTCAATCTGTTCTATCAGCGTGTTGGTCAGCTTTTTCAACCGCACATCAAAATCTTCGCTGCGGTCTTCCCATGCTTTTTGCAGTTGCTGAACACTCAGTTTCATCGGGGTCAGCGGGTTTTTTATCTCATGGGCTATCTGACGGGCCATTTCCCGCCAGGCGCTCTCCCGCTCCGATTTCGCCAGCAACTCCACATTGCGGGCCAGCTCATCGATCATGCGGTTATAAGCATTCACCAGGCTGGCTATCTCATCGGTGCCTTCGTAAACAATATGTTCATACTCTTTCCCCAGTCTGAAACGCCCGATCTTTTCCTGGATAGAACGCAACGGGGTGGTGATCTTATCGGAAATGATAACAGCCAGGACAATGGCTATCAGGATCATGACCACCATATAGTTCACTATGCCTACTATCATGTTGGTAATTTCACGCGTCAGGACATACTGCTTTGTAAAATAGGGCAGGTTCAGATAGGCCAGCAAACGGCCCTGGTTATTGAGAAAAGGCATATATGCCGACAAATAATGCAAATCCCCCAGAGATTCTTTCTGGATGAACTCCGACTGTTTCATCACCGACAGCTGATAAAAAGCATCCTCATTCATCCGGTTTCCCGTCAGTTTTTTTTCGAAGACCTCAGGCCTGGAGGTTGCCAGCAACTCCCCGGTGGTATCATACAGATTGATGTCGGAATAAAATACATTGGAAAACTTCACCAGCAGGTCATTCAGCGAAGCATACTGGGGTGTGCTCCAGCTCTTGTCCAGCCGGGATTCGTAACTGAGCTTGTGTTCCATCTCCACATAAACACTAAGCACCTTCTCGGTAAGATTTTTATAATGGTTCTCACGGAACTGCCGGATGTTGAACAAAACCGATCCGGTGCCTATCAGTAACAGCGTGAACAAAAGCAGTGAGATCATCCACCACTGGATTTTCTGCTTCAGCAACCGCGGCCGCAGATGAAGACTCAACGGAAAAACACTCCTGCACAAGGTGATGGAAAGCAATAAAAAGAAAAAAATGAAAAAATAGGAGAAAGAGACCAGGTAGTCTTTGAAATGCCTGACCGGCACACTCAGCACCACCATCACCGGGCTGTTTTCATGATAAACCAGATGCAGGTAACCATTCATCCTGATAAAAGAGAAAGGTCCTTTGCCCTGCCGAAACATCTTACTGGTCAGACTGTACTGATAATCTCCGTCCTGGGTCACCAGATTACCGTTATAGTATTTGGCATAAGAGTATTCACCTGTTTTTAACTCCCTGGATGCGGCATTGTTAAGCAGCAGTTCCGGATAGCCGAGCTGTTCATACAACAGCTTCGAATCGAGCTGAAGGAACAAACCGTTTGAATCGCCGGGAACACGCGAAGGATAAAAAAAGGCGCCGAAATAACTGATCTGTCCGTTCTGATTGTCCAGATAATAGAAACGGGTGTCCCGGATAGGCGTGCCGGTGTTGTTGACCAGATCCTGAAAAAAACCGAAACAGGATGCCAGTTGTTCTTCATTCACATCCAGCCCCATACCGGGTGTGCAAAGATACACCGACAGGTAATATTTGTTCCAGTACCCTTTGAAATAGCGCATGCTTAGGTACTGGACGATATTGCTCAGGTCGCGGGAGGTAAAGGCTCTTTTTTTCATGATGAACCGGAGCTCCGGGTCTTTCTCCATCTGCCCGCTGATATCTCCCATCATCAGCTCCGCCACGGGATCATGCTCGGCCCCCAGATTAACGGTCAGCACCTTCATATGTTGTTTTTCCTTTTCAAAAGACTGCTCCATAACAAACCAGGTGGCGTACAGGCCTGTCAGGGCGGATGCTACCAGCAGGGAGACATAAAGCGATTTTTTCTTCAGCCACAAGGCGGCCAGCAGAAAAAGAAAGGCGGGCAATACGGAATAATGAATATGGAAACCGAACAGATATACCGACACCAGATACGCCAGTCCTGAGGCAGCCAGCAGAAAAAGGATCGTCTGAACCGTCAGCCGGCCCATCGGCTCAAGGACCTTGTCGGCAAACAAAATAAAAGCCATGTACAACATCCCCACGGAAAGAAATCCGATAAGGGAATAAATATTGATGTTCAGCACTTTATAAGGCACAAAACTCAGACTGGAATTCATGATGAGCTGGTAGAGCATCTCGGTGACCCCGAAAAAGAATAAACCGGCAAGAAAGATTCCCGCAAAAACCCATCCTGCCGGTAAATGTTTCCTGCGAATAACATCCCTGGCCGGAAAAACGATCCAACCCAGATAGAAGAAGAAAAACACACAAACGGAAAGCACGAAAAAATCACCCAGTGACGGGATCCGGTCGGAATAGGCAAAATAGTACGGCGAGAAAAGGGAAAGGGAATATACCGATTCCGGGATACTCCACTGTTCCATGGCATATTTCAACAGCACAAGGAAAAGCAAAACCACGGGCAGCAGCACTCTTCCTCTTTTGGGATGGCTCCGGAACAAGCAGATCAGGGAGACAAAAAAGAGAATCAGGGCAACGAAATAAAAGAATGCGGAAAACAGGTTCAACAAAGGAAAAACGATCGGTCCGGCAGGTTTCACGAGACTGAAAAGAAACTCCCCGTCCGCGGAGGTTACCGGCACCCCGTTTTCCACAGGTATGGTGGAGACCGTATAACCCGCGTCCAGCCAGGCCCCGTGAAAGAAGCGGGGCTCCAGGTATTTGTTCTCATACTGATACTGTCGTTTGACCAGCTCCAGTCCTTTGATGGTCAGGCCGCCGGCCCGGGTCTCCCGGCAGATAAACCATCCGTTGCCCAGAAACACCAGGGTCTTGCCGGATTTGATCTTCCTGCTGACCGGAATCGCATTGTCCGTCCAGAACACCAACGAATCACCCCGGTAGAGGAACAGGGCCAGCTCGTTGTCCTGCAACTCTTTCCTGACATCCTCTCCCAGCAGCTCGATATACCTGTCACCGGCCTGCGGGATCTTTTCCCCGATCTTCTCCATGATCCCCGACAAGGTGCGCTCACGGCTGATGATCCGTCTTTGAAAATGCCTGTACACCGCCTGCTCATAAGTCCGTTTTGCAAAACGGCTCTCCAGCGTCATTCCCAGCAACAGGGATAACAGCGTCAGCAATAAAAACCTGTAATATTTTGACCCGAAAATTCCCATAATATCATTCAGGCATGATGATAAGGTTCTCCGTGGATAATGGTAAAAGCCCTGTACAACTGTTCCATCAGCAAAATACGTACCACCTGGTGTGAGAAGGTCATGGGAGACAGGCTGATCACCTTGTCCGCTCTGTGGTACACCTCGTCACCGACCCCGTAGGCTCCTCCCGTAATAAATGCCAGATTCTTCGTTCCTTCCACCATTTTTCGCTCCACTATTTTTGCAAACTCCACCGAAGAGACCCGTTCTCCCCGTTCATCAAGCAAGATAACAAATGTTTTTTTATCCAGTGCCTTCAGCAATGATCTCCCCTCCGCCTGTTTAACTGCGTGTATCTCCTTTGGCGTTTTCCCCGGGTTTATCTCCCGCACCTCAAAAGGCAAATACCTGCGGATGCGTTTTTCATACGCTGCAATCCCTTCCGCCACATACCGGTCAGCCGTCTTCCCCGTAAAAAGAACCGTTATTTTCATTTTTTATCATCTTGTATTTATCTGATAATCGAGTCCTCATCCTTATTTATTAACCCCCTCCCTTAATCCCTCCCCCTCGGCGAGGGGGAGGGATATTCTTCCTGCGTTTATTATCTCACGAATAACTTAGGGTGGGGGTCATACCATTAAATATTTTTTTATTTCAATAATCATTCTCCTGTGAGTTTTAAATCAATCAGGGATGTTTCATGTCTTATGCGTTCCGTCGGTTACATTCCCTGTATGGTTATTCAAAGAAACAGATAAATTCCGTAAAACAACCGCCTCTCATCCTAAAAATCATCCGAATTTACAAATTCAGAATATTTTATTAAATTGCCCTCATGGATTGGTTCGGTTTTTGATGATCATTTATTTATCTATCCGTTTATCGGACAAGATTTTATAAAAAGAGGAAAAAGTGAAGAAACGTATGCTATTGCTGATGATGCTTCTCCTTTCCGTTTTCCGGGCGGGAGAAAGCCAGGCGACGGCTTCCATTCCGGATGAGATCATCAAGGCGATCCGCAAAGGGGATGCCACCACCCTGGCCACATATTTCAACAGTTCCGTTCAACTGGTGATCCTGGACAGGGGGAATGTTTACAGCCGGTCGCAGGCATCCATGATCATGAAAGACTTTTTTAAAAAGAACCCTCCCCGCAGCTTTTCCATCATTCACCAGGGGGGCAAAGGCAATGCCCATTACGGCATCGGCATCCTGAAAAGCGATAAACAGTCTTACCGTATCTACTTACTGATCAAACCTGCCGGCGGCAAATCATTTATTCATCAGCTAAGAATTGAGAAAGAAAATGGATAACCTCGAAAGGTTTCTGGAAAATGCCATCCGTGAAGATGTAGGCGATGGCGACCATACCTCCGAAGCATGTATCCCCGAAGAGACGTCAGGCTCCGCCCACCTGCTGATCAAAGACCACGGCATCCTGGCCGGCGTGAACATAGCCTGCAAGGTGTTCGAACTGATCGACCCCGAGCTGAAGATGGAGGTGATGGTACAGGACGGCGAGGTGGTACGCCCCGGCATCATCGTCTTTGAAGTGAGCGGGCGGGCACGCTCCATCCTGCTGGCCGAACGGCTGGCCCTGAATATCATGCAGCACATGAGCGGCATCGCCACCCAGACCAAAAAATTCGTGGACCAGGTGAAGGGGCTGAAAGCCAAAATCCTGGACACCCGCAAGACCACCCCCGGCATGCGCTTCCTCGACAAAGAAGCCGTACGCATCGGCGGGGGCGAAAACCACCGCATGGGGTTGTACGATATGATCATGATCAAAGACAACCACATCGACTACCTCGGCAGCCTGGAGAAAGCCATCGACGCCGTGCAGGAATACTTCTCCGCCACAGGCAAAAAAATGAAAGTGGTCATCGAAGCCCGCGACCTCGACAGCGTGGGCCGCATTCTGGCCCACGGCGGGGTGGACCGTATCATGCTGGATAACTTCACCCTCGAGGATACACGTACGGCCGTCGAGATGATACAGGAACGCTATGAGAGCGAATCATCCGGCGGGATCACCCTCGACAATGTCCGGGCGTATGCTCTGTGCGGCGTGGATTATATCTCCGTGGGGGCGCTCACCCACCAGATCAAAAGCCTCGACATGAGCCTCAACGCCATCGTCCACTAATATTCCCGGGCCAGCCCTTCCGTTATTGCTGTTTCAGTGCCGCCAGCCTCTCTTCCAGGGCTTTGATGCGGGCTTCCGCATCCGCTTTCTTCTGACGCTCACGTTCCACCACCGGCGCGGGAGCATTGTCCACAAAACGCCCGTTGCCCAGCTTCTTCATGACCGTATTCAGAAACCCGCGTGCATACTTCAGCTCCGTCTCCAGCTTCTCTATCTCTCCGGCCACATCAATCTGCTCCTCAAAAGGGATATAATACTCCGTCGTTTTCACGATGAACGACAGGGCATTGTCCGGTTTTCCGGAAATAAACTTTATCTCTTTCAGATTCCCCAGTTTTTTCAATACGGATAGGAAACGTGTATCAAAATGCTCTTCCTTATCACGGATCTGCAGGGTAAGCTCTTCTTTCGGGGGGATGTTTTTCTCTTTCCGTACAGAACGGATGGTGGTCACCGCCTCTTTGGTCTTTTCAAAACGTTCGGTAAGGGAGCGGTCATACTCTTGCGCGTCGGGCCAGGCAGCCGTCATGATGCTCTCGCCCTCGCTGCGCGGACGGATCAGCTGCCATATCTCCTCCGAAATAAAAGGCATGAACGGATGCAGCAAAAGCAACAACTCTTCGAAGAAGGCGGTGGTTTCATCCAGTGTCTGCGTGTCTATGGGCTGTCCGAAAGGCGGTTTCACCGCTTCGAGGTACCACGAGGAGAAATCATCCCAGAACAGACGATACACCGTCATCAGGGCCTCCGACAGGCGGTAGCCTGAAAACTGGCTGTTCAGTTTCTCTTTCGTCTCGTTCAGCCTGGCCCGGAACCAGGCCACGGCCTCACGGGCAGCATCCGGTTGCGGCGCTTCCTCCGCCGTTTTCCATCCTTTCACCAGCCGGAAAGCATTCCATATCTTGTTCCCGAAGTTACGGCCCTGCGCAGGCAGACTCTCGTCAAACAACAGGTCGCCGCCGGCAGGCGAGCACAACAACATACCCACACGCACCCCATCGGCACCGTATTTTTTGATCAGCTCCAGCGGATCGGGCGAGTTACCCAGCGACTTGGACATCTTCCGGCGTTGTTTGTCGCGGACGATCCCCGTCAGGTAAACATTTTTAAAAGGCTTCTTCCCGGCAAACTCATACCCGGCGATGATCATGCGTGCCACCCAGAAAAAGAGGATCTCCGGCGCCGTCACCAGATCGTCGGTGGGATAAAAATATTTGAAATCGTCATTGTCCGGGTCAAGGATGCCGTTGAACACCGAGATGGGCCATAGCCACGAGGAGAACCAGGTGTCCAGCACATCCTCGTCCTGGTGCAGGTCGCTCATCTGCAGGGTAGCGTTGCCGGTCTTTTCCCGTGCCTGCCGCAGGGCCTCCTCCGCATTTTTCGCCACCACACAATCGTCCGTGCCCCTGATATACCATGCCGGGATGCGGTGCCCCCACCACAACTGCCGGGAGATACACCAGTCGCGGATGTTCTCCATCCAGTGGCGGTAGGTGTTCTTAAATTTGGCCGGATAAAGCCGGATATCATCATTCATCACATGCTCCAGCGCCGGCTGCGACAGCTCTTTCATCCTCAGAAACCACTGCAGCGACAGCCGCGGCTCGATGACCACATCGGTACGCTCCGAGAAACCCACCTTGTTGGTGTAGTCCTCCGCCTTCACGAGATATCCTTCTTCTTCCAGTTGTTTCACGATCTTCCTGCGGACTTCAAAACGATCCTCCCCCACAAACAGTTGTGCCGCCTCGCTGAGGGTACCGTCTTCATTCAGGATGTCCACCACCTCCAGATGATGGCGCAGACCGATCTCATAGTCGTTTTCATCATGGGCGGGGGTGATCTTCAGCGCCCCGGTGCCGAACTCCACATCCACATAATCATCTTCGATCACCGGCACGGGCCTGTTGATCAGAGGCACCAGCACCTTTTTGCCCACGAATTTTTTATACCGTTCGTCGGCAGGGTTCACACATACGGCCGTATCGCCCAGGATGGTCTCGGGGCGGGTGGTGGCAATGGTGAGATAATCTTCCTCTCCTTCCACTTTATACCGGAGATAATACAGTTTCGATTCCACCTCCTTATAGATCACTTCTTCATCGGAGATAGCCGTTTTGGCCTGCGGGTCCCAGTTAACCATTCTTTTCCCGCGGTAGATATGCCCTTTGCGGTAAAGCTTCACAAACACACGGATCACACTTTTCGACATATCCTCATCCATGGTAAACTTCGTACGCTGCCAGTCGCACGAAGCCCCCAGTTTCTTCAGTTGTTCGAGGATGATGCCTCCGTGTTTCTCTTTCCATTCCCAGGCATATTCCAGGAATTTCTCCCGGCTGAGGTCTCTTTTCAGGATGCCCCGTTCGCGGAGCATACCCACCACCTTGGCCTCGGTGGCTATGGAAGCATGGTCGGTGCCCGGTACCCAGAGGGCGTTCTTCCCCTGCATGCGGGCCCGCCGCACCAGGATGTCCTGGATGGTATTGTTGAGCATGTGCCCCATGTGCAGCACCCCCGTGACATTGGGCGGAGGAATAACGATCGTATAATGATCCCGACTGTCATCACGCTCGGCATGGAAAAAACCCTGCTTCATCCAGTAAGCATACCATTTGTCCTCGGTCTTCGACGGGTCGTATTTTGAAGGAATATCCATAGTCTTGCAAATTTGTAGCTGCAAAAATATAAATTTACCGTCACAACAGCCTCTCCCTTCCGGTACTTTTGTCTTTTTCGTAAAAAAACCTTCCCGGAGAATGTTGTACATCATCCTCCACATAAAAAAATAAGAGTAACTTTGTAATTCAACGTAAAACAATAAAGATCATGCCATCCATATCCGACAAAGGCAGAACCATGCCGGCCTCACCGATCCGCCGG
>CAZYPI010000040.1:0-17157 GCA_964649335.1 uncultured Rikenellaceae bacterium
TTTTTCAAAAAGGGAGTGCAAAGATAAATACTCTGGCGGATAATCCAAAATCAGGATATTTCTTTTTTTGGCGGAGCAGGGTCCTTTTATTTTACAGGGCTTCGGCCACCACGAACGTGCTTCCTCCTATAAAGATAAAGTCGAATCTGTCCGCCTTGCTTTGTGCCATTTTCACCGCTTTGGATACAGGTGTTACGGGGACTCCGGACAATCCGGCCTTCGCTGCTTCTTCCGCCAGTTTCTCTGCCGGGAGGGCGCGGGGAATGGCTGCCTGTGTGAAGTAATATGTGGCATCGCGGGGCAGCATCTCCAGCACGTCCCGGTAATGTTTGTCATTGACAAAACCGATGACCATGCGGAGTTTTTTATACGGGGTGTTTTTGATCTGCGGGATGATCCATTTGAAAGCATCTGCATTGTGGCCGGTATCACACACTGTCAGGGGGTGTTGGCTGATTATTTCCCAGCGGCCGCGGAGGCCCGTGTTCCGGATCACCTTTTTCAGTCCCCGTCTCAGGGCTTCTTCCGGTACGGGAAAATCTTTTTTCACCACATCGAGTACCTGCAGCAGGGTAGTGATGTTCTCCTGCTGATAGGCTCCTGCCAGGTCTGTCTCGAGGTTTGACAGAAACGGTTTCTTGTCTTTATAAACGGTGAATACCTGGTTTCCGGAAGGAGTGAACATGGAGTAATGGATATTGAAATGTTCACCGGCAAAAAAGATCCTGCTATGGTGTCGGGCTGCTTCGTTGCGGAATACCGGTTCGCTTTCCGGTTGTGTCCGGCCAATGACAACCGGCACACGGGGTTTGATGATGCCAGCTTTTTCGCGGGCGATCTCCGGCAGGGAGTTGCCCAGAAACCGTGTATGATCCAGTCCGATATTGGTGATGACGGAGCAAATGGGGGTGATGATGTTTGTGGAGTCGAGGCGTCCGCCCAGGCCGGTTTCGATGATGGCCAGATCGACTTTCTCCATGGCAAAATACCGGAATGCCATGGCTACGGTCATCTCGAAGAAAGAGGGCTTAAGGGTATGAAAAAAAGGAAGGTTGTCATTGATGAAGTTGAGGATAAACTTTTCCGGCACCGGTTTTCCGTTGACGCGGATACGTTCTCTGAAATCTTTCAGGTGGGGGGAGGTGTAAAGGCCTGTTTTCAGACCTGTTTCCATGAAGACGGATGCCAGCATGTGCGATACCGAACCTTTGCCGTTGGTTCCGGCGAGGTGTATGGCGGGATATGCTGTATGGGGATGGTGGAAATAGCTGTCCAGGGCCCGGGTGGTTGCCAGGTCTATCTTATAGGAGGCGCCGCCGGTTCTTTGGAAGACAGGGAGGCTGGAGTAGAGGAAGTTCAACACTTCGCTGTAGCTTCCGAAACTTTTCTTTTCTACCATTTCTCAAAGTGGATACGTTCCGGTTTGTAGCGGTCGGTAAAACAAATGCTTCTGCGTGTTTGTAAACCTTTTAAAAAATCCATAGCTGTAAATTTTGTGTAAAATTAGTGATGATTCCCGGTATCTGAAATAATCAAAGAAAAAATAAACCGTTATCTTTACCGTAAATATTTTATAAATATGAAGAGCAGAAAAAAGATCTTTATTCTCGATACAAACGTATTGTTGCATGACTATCAGAGCATTTTTCATTTTCAGGAGCATGATATCATCATACCGATCGTGGTATTGGAGGAGCTGGACAAGTTCAAAAAAGGGAACGGGATCATCAACTTCCATGCGCGTGAGCTGACGCGTGAGCTGGACAAGCTGGCCGGCGACAAGCTGTTCACCGACGGGGTGCCTCTGGGCAAGGGGCTGGGTAAGCTGTTCATCGAGACGGGCAAGCCTTTTTCCGACCGTATGCGCTCGTCCTTTCCCGAGCAGACGGCCGACCACCGTATTCTGGCGATTGCCGAATATGTGTCGAACAAGTTTCCAGACAATCCGGTGATCCTGGTATCCAAAGATATCAATCTGCGCCTGAAAGCCAAGTCGCTGGATATCCCCGCGCAGGATTATACTACGGACAAGGTGGTGAACATTGATGATCTGTTCAATGAGGTGCAGATCATTGAGGATGCCGATCCGGAGATTATCTCGGGACTTTATTCCGAGCAGCACAGTGTGCCGGAGGAGGATTTCCCGTTCAAAGTAAAGCCGTTTGCCCATCAGTATTTTATCATCCGGAATGAGAAGTCGAGTGTGCTGGCGCATTATGATCCTTTCGGGCATGTCCTCGACCGGGTGGAGAAGACGCATGCCTATGGCATTGAGCCCCGCAATGCGGAGCAGACTTTTTCGCTGGATGCTTTGTTGCGTAAGGAGATACAGCTGATCGCGCTCACGGGCAAAGCAGGCACCGGCAAGACACTGCTGGCGCTGGCGGCGGCCCTGCACCAGCGCAGGGAATACAAGCAGATCTTCCTGGCCCGACCTATCGTGCCGCTGGCCAACCGGGATATGGGTTTCCTGCCGGGGGACGTGAACGAGAAGATCGAACCGTATATGCAGCCGTTGTTTGACAATCTTTCGGTGATCAAGAATAAGTTTTCGGCACAGAGCAAGGATTACCAGCGCATAGACAGGATGTTGCAGGACGAGAAGCTGGTGATCACGCCCCTGGCCTACATCCGGGGACGCAGCCTGTCGAACATCTTTTTCATTGTGGATGAGGCCCAGAACCTGACGCCGCATGAGGTGAAGACCATCATTACCCGGGCCGGCGAAGGCACAAAACTGGTGTTTACGGGCGACATCGAACAGATCGACTCCCCTTATCTGGACACCGGGTCGAACGGGTTGACCTACCTGACGGACAAGATGAAAGGACAGGATATCTTCGCACATGTGAACCTGGTGAAGGGAGAGAGGAGTTATCTGGCGGAACTCGCAAGTCAGTTATTATAAACATTATTTCTATGAAAGAACTGTTTTTGGTACGGCATGCCAAATCCGACTGGGGCAACATGGATCTCAAGGACATAGACCGTCCGCTCAAGGACCGGGGTATCAGGGATGCTCTCATGATGGGAAAATATATTCTGGAGGGTTATCCGGTGCCGGACAGGATCATTACCAGTCCTGCCTGCCGGGCTTTTCATACGGCCGTTCTTTTTTCGCGGGGCATGAAGTCTCCCTGTTCGAAGATACGTGTGGCAGATGATCTTTACCTGGCTTCCTACAATGAGATGGAGCGTATCGTCAAAGACACGGACGAAGAGGTGGAATGTCTGATGGTAGTAGGTCATAACCCCGGGATCACAGACCTGGCCAATTTTTACCTGGAAGAGTTCATTCACAACATCCCGACATCGGGGTTTGTCTATCTTCGTTTCGATACCGGCCGATGGCAGAACATAGCTACTGCCAACCTGTTAACCCATCAGGTGCATTATCCGAAAGAGATCTTAAATAAATGAATGCTTTATCCGGAGGAGAATTATGGCCAAGGAAAAATGGATCGTGAACAGGGAGATCAGCTGGCTGGCTTTCAATCACCGTGTTTTGCAGGAAGCCGGCGATCCCTCCGTGCCGTTGATTGAGAGACTCCGTTTTCTGGGTATTTTCTCCGACAACCTGGATGAGTTTTTCAAGGTGAGGGTGGCCTCGCTGCGCCGGATGGTGGAACTGGATATCAAAGCCAAAAAACTGGTGGGGGGCAACCCGGAGAAGATCCTGAAACAGATCCAGCAGATCGTGCTGGAACAGCAGAAGGAATTTGAGAAGATCTATTTCCGGATCATCGATGCCCTGAAGAGGCATAATATCTATCTGGTGGATGAGCATAGTGTGCCTTCGGAGCATGAGGATTATCTCCATAAGGTCTTTCACGACAAAGTGTTGCCGGCATTGAACCCCATCATGCTGGACGAGGAGAAACCTTTTCCTCAGTTGAAGGACAAGTCTATCTACCTGGCCATCAAGCTGACCAGCAAGCATCCGGGGGTGCGGAAACAGTATGCCCTGATGGAGGTGCCGGCCCAGGAGGTCGGCCGTTTCATCATTCTGCCGTCCATAGGCAAGAGGAGGTATATTATTTTGCTGGATGATGTGATCCGGGTGGGGCTGCGGGATGTTTTTTCCATTTATCATTTTGACTATTTTGAGGCACACACGATCAAGATCACGCGGGATGCCGAGCTGGATATCGACAATGATATGTCGAGGAGTTTTCTGGAGAAGATTGCCAGGGGCATCAGCGAGCGAAAAAGAGGACAGCCGGTGCGGCTGGTATATGACCAGGCCATCCCGAACGACCTGCTTGATTTTATTCTGAGGAAGCTGGAGCTGGATGTGCTGGACAATATCATCCCGGGAGGCAAGTATCATAACTTCAAGGACTTCATGAAGTTCCCGGACATAGGGCCCCGGTCGTTACAGTATCGCCCGGTGGCCAATGTGTTGCATCCGTCACTGCAGCCGCATATCAGCATCCTGGAGACCATCCGTCAGAAAGATCTCTTTCTGCATTTTCCTTATCATCCTTTCAGTCATTTTCTGGATGTTTTGCGTGAGGCGGCCATAGACCCGTATGTTACGGAGATCAAGATGACGGCTTACCGTGTGGCTTATGAGTCGAAGGTGATGAGGACGCTGATCAATGCCTGCGAGAACGGGAAGAGCGTCACCGTGGTGATCGAGTTGCAGGCGCGGTTCAATGAAGCCTCTAATATCTACTGGTCGAAGAAGCTGCAGGAAGCGGGGGCGAATGTGCTTTTCGGTATCCGGGGGTTGAAGGTGCATGCCAAGTTGTTGTACATATCCCGTAAAAAGGGCAGGGAGACCACCCGCTTTGCCGGCATCAGCACGGGTAACTTCAATGAGGAAACGGCAAAGGTGTACGTGGATATTATTATGCTGACAGCCAATCCCGAGCTGGTCAGGGATACCGGGAAGGTCTTCAAATTTCTGGAGAGCCCTTATGTGCCGGTGCATTATCAACATTTTCTTACTTCGCCGGTCTTTATGAGGAGAAAATTGTGTGCTCTGGTGGACCGGGAGACCCGCAATGCTCTGGCCGGGAAGGATGCCTATATCATTATGAAACTGAACAACCTGGTGGACCAGGATATGATCATGCGCTTGTATAAGGCCAGTCAGGCGGGGGTCAGGATCACCCTGCTGGTGCGGGGGATCTGTTCGCTGATACCGGGCGAGAAAGGGCTGAGTGAGAATATAGAGGTATTGAGCCTGGTAGGGAGATATCTGGAGCATTCCCGTATAATGATCTTTTGTAATGACAACCGGGAAGAGTTTTACATCGGTTCGGCAGACTGGATGACAAGGAACCTGGATCACCGTGTGGAAATATTCAGTCCTGTATTTGACGAAGAACTGAAAGAAGAACTGCGCAGGATCATTGATTTGCAACTGCAGGACAATGTCAAGACCCGGATCATCAACAAGAAGCTGGACAATCCCTATAAGAAAGACCGGAAAAAGGTAAAGATTGATGCCCAGATGAGAATGTACCGGTGGCTGGGGGACAGGGGTTGAGATAATCTTTTTAATTTTGGGCTTTTAACAAAAAAGGGAAAACCATGGATTTATCTTCATTACTGACATCTGTTGAGGAAATAGCGGTAGAAACGGGATCATTCATCCGGTCACAGGGGGAGGGGCTCACGGCGGGAGATATCCACTCCAAGGGGGTTCATGATTATGTCACGCGGGTGGACAAGGAGTCGGAGCGGATGCTGGTAAAGCATTTATCGGCGTTGCTTCCCGGGAGTGGATTTCTGACGGAGGAGAAGACGACGGAGCAGAAGCAGCAGTCCTATACCTGGATCATAGATCCGCTGGACGGCACCACCAACTTCATCCACGGCAGTCCTCCCTATGCCGTGAGCATTGCCTTGCAGCACGACGCTGAGACGGTGCTGGGGGTAGTATATGAGATCACCCTGGATGAATTGTTTGCCGTGGCGGGAGAAGGAGTACCCACCCTGAACGGGAAGGAGATCCATACCAGCCGGGTGGCTTCTCTGAACGGGGTGCTTATGGCCACCGGTTTTCCGTTCATCAATTTTGAGAGGATCGATCCCTATATGGAGGTATTGAAAAGGTTTATGGTGGAGACCCAGGGGGTCCGGCGTCTGGGGTCGGCGGCCACCGACCTGGCATGGGTGGCCTGTGGCAGGTATGAAGGTTTCTATGAGTACAATCTCCACCCCTGGGATGTAGCTGCCGGCGCCCTGCTGGTCAGGAGGGCCGGTGGGGTCGTGCAGGATTTCAGGCAGGGGGAGGATTATCTGTTCGGCCGGGAGATCATTGCGGCAGCCCCGGGAGTGTTTGAAGAGATTGCCGGCATCATCCGGGAATACCTCGGACCCCGATGAGCTCTTTTTTTTCATATCTGGCCTATGGTTTTTTGTGGCTGGTGGCCTGGCTGCCTACGCCGGTGCACTATCTTTTCTCGGATTTTCTTTTTTTGATACTTTATTATGTGGGTGGGTACAGAAAAGCGGTGGTAAGGAAAAACCTGGCCAACGCTTTTCCGGAAAAAAGTGATGCGGAGAGAAAAGGGATAGAACGCAGGTTTTACCGTCATCTCTGCGATTTGATCGTCGAGGAGGTGCGTATGATCCATATCTCCACGCGGGAGCTGCAGCGAAGGGTGGAGTTTTCAGACTATGATTATCAGCGGTTTGAGGAGATGCAACGCCGGAAGGTGCATTGTGTCATTGCTTCGGCGCATTATGGCAACTGGGAATGGGCCAATGCGTTCACGGCGGCTACTTCCTATTATGTGATGGCTGTTTACAAACCATTGCACGACAAAGTGATTGAAAAACTGCTGACCAAAGCCCGTTTGCGATGGCTGGATGAGGTGGTGCCCATGAAGAGGGTGTACCGGAGAATACTTTCCTATCACCGGCAGGACCTGCCCGTAATGTCGTATTTTATTGCCGACCAGTCGCCTTTGCCGTTTGAGTCCGAGTATTTTACCCTTTTTCTGAATCAGGAGACAGCGGTGTTAACGGGGATTGAAAAGATTGCGAGAAAATTCGGCGATCCGGTTTTTTTTCTGGTGATGAAAAAGAAGAGAAGGGGGCATTACCGGCTGGAGTTCCATGATTGTTGTCCCGATCCGCGTCGGGAGGAGCCGTATGCCATTACGGAGAAGCATGTCCGGATGCTGGAGGGATTCATCAGGGAGCAGCCCGAATACTGGTTGTGGTCGCACCGCCGGTGGAAGTACGGGCTGCAGGATGTGAAAAAGAAGAAGGTGACGGTTTCGCCGGCATTGCAGCGTGAGAGGAAAGATGATTAGTTACCGGCCGGAGAAAACTTTTATCTTTGGCTGCGGAAATATTTTTTATGACGAAAACAGCGATAGTCATACTGAACTGGAACGGAAAAGAACTTCTGGAGCGTTTTCTGCCTGTGGTGCTGGAGTATTCCCGCCGGGCGGATACGGAGGTTATTGTGGCCGACAACGGATCGCAGGATGATTCGGTATCTTTTGTCAGGGAGAGGTTTTCTTCCGTCAGGATCATAGATCTGGGTTATAACTATGGTTTCGCCGGGGGGTACAACCGGGCGCTGGAGGAGGTGGAGGCGCAGTATTATGTGTTGCTGAACTCGGATGTGGAGGTGACGGCTGGATGGCTGGAACCGTTGGAGGCTTTTATGGATGAACATCCGGCGGCAGGGGCGTGCATGCCCAAAATCCGGTCGTTCCGCGAAAAGGAGAAATTTGAGTATGCCGGCGCTGCCGGCGGGTATATCGACAGGTTCGGTTATCCTTTCTGTCGTGGCCGGATATTCAATACCCTGGAAGAAGACCGGGGGCAGTATGATACGCCGGCACGTATTTTCTGGGCCAGCGGGGCCTGTATGATGGTGCGGGCGGAGGTGTACCACCGGCTGAAAGGACTCGACACGGACTTTTTTGCCCACATGGAAGAGATAGACCTGTGCTGGCGCATGCAACGGGCCGGATATGAGGTGTATGCCCTGCCGCAGGCCGTGGTGTATCATGTGGGAGGAGCTTCCCTGAATGAGGCAAGTCCTGTGAAGACCTACCTGAATTTCCGGAATGATCTTTTTCTGCTTCATAAGAACCTGCCCCGGAAGCGGTTGAGGAAAGTGTTGTTTGTGAGATTGGTTCTGGACGGGGTGGCGGCGCTGAAATTTCTGGCAGGACTGCAGGTGAGGCATCATCTGGCAGTCTGGAAGGCCCACTTTTATTTCTGGGGCCACCTGAGGATGCTGCGTGAAAAGAGGAAGCAGTTGGCCTCCCTGCCCGAAGGACCTGTGTATGGTATGTACGGAAAAAATATTGTTTATCGTTATTTTATTAAAGGTATCCGTTTTTTCAGTGAGTTGCGGGAAGAAGATTTCTACGGGTAAGACAATAAGAAAGCCTTGCCGGGGTTATTGTCAATAGCTAAAAGGTCTGTTTGGACAATGAGTAAGTACGGGAAGATAGTGTTTTTGGTTGTCGTAGTAGCGGGGGGTCTGTTTTTTTCCTGTCAGAAAGAGGATTATCTGAGAGGTCCGGATGTGAAGCTGCAGTTCTCCACCGACACGGTATTCTTTGATACCGTTTTTACTACGGTAGGATCCACCACGCGTTCATTCACGGTGCACAATCCCTATAACAAGGCGCTGAAGATCGCCTCGGTACGTCTGGGCAGGGGAGCCTCTTCGCCTTATCAGTTGAATGTGGACGGTATGGCGGGATACGAGGTCACGGATGTGGAGATCCTCCCGCGGGACAGCCTGTATGTGTTTGTGCAGGTGACGATCGACCCGTTGGGTGACAATATGCCTTTGCTGGTGCAGGATTCGGTTATTTTCACGTTGAACGGAGGGGAGCAGGATGTGGATTTGGTGGCGTGGGGACAGGACGTGCATCTGATCAACGGGCTGGTCATAGAGACCCAGACCTGGGAGAATGACAAGCCTTATCTGATCTCTCACTCCATGTTGGTGGATACGGCCCAGACACTGACGGTGAAGCCGGGGGTCAGGATATACAGCCATTTCGGCTCCACGATATATGTCAGCGGCACACTGATCATTCAGGGTACTGAAGATGAGCCGGTACTGATCTCCGGCGACCGGCTGGAGGTGATGTATGAAGATATTCCCGGACAGTGGAGCGGGATTTATTTTCTGAACGGGAGCTCGAATAACAGCATTGATCATGCCATTATTCAGAACGGTATCTATGGTGTCCATCTGGGTAATTTCTATTCCGAAGATCCTTTTCCGGATCTTCATATCAGCAATACGGTGATACAACATATGAATTTTGCCGGTATCTCCAGTGTGGGAGCTATGATCAGGGCTGAGAACTGTGTCATTGCCGATTGCGGTGGCTATGCCCTGTCGCTGACCACCGGCGGTGATTACCGTTTTATTCACTGTACGGTGGCCAATTACTGGAACTGGTCCAACCGCACCAACCCTTCGTTGGTGCTGACCAACTATTACAATATGGGAGATACCGTTGTCTTTACCGGCGATCTGGTACGGGCTGATTTTCTGAATATGATCATTTATGGCAGTGAGAATGCGGAGGTGGGACTTTCTTCCATTTCGGATGAGGTGGATTTTCAGTATTATTTTGATCATTGTCTGCTGAAGGTGAAGGATCCGGAGGATTACACGGATACGACCCATTTTCACGAAGTGTTTCTCAATCATGATCCCGGCTTTGTTTCTGTGGCAGAGTATGATTATCAGCTGGATTCTCTTGCTTTTGCGCGGGACAAGGGGGATTTGCAAACAGGATTGATGGTTCCGCTGGATCTGCTCGGCAACAGCCGGGTGGCCGACGGGCATCCCGACCCGGGGGCTTATGAGCGGATTGATTCGACATCTGCAAGGTGACAGGAAGGATAGTGATAGCATTGGTGTATATTATGCAGGTACTGGCGGGCCTGCCTGTGGCGTCACAGTCCCGCACGTTTGGCATCATGTTTTACAATACCGAGAATTTCTTTGACAGTGCGGATGATTCCCTGACCCTGGACGACGAGTTCACTCCCGCGGGAGCGAAGCACTGGACCGGCCGGAGGTTCCGGCAGAAAGCCTATCATCTGTATAAGGTTTTTATAGCGGCAGGAGAATGGGATCCGCCGGAGCTGATCGGGCTGGCCGAGGTGGAAAATGCTTATGTATTGCACTTTCTGACGGAGGAGACCCCTTTTGTAAAGTTTGATTACGGTTTTGTCCACTATGACTCGCCGGACAAACGGGGGATAGATGTGGCGTTGCTTTACCGGAAAAAGAGCGTCAGGATCCTGTCCTCGCGTGCTGTTCCCGTCACTTTTCCGGAAGACGCCGGCAGGAAGACGCGGGATATTCTTTCCGTGATGCTGGTGGCGGGGGAGGATACGCTGGTCTGTTTTGTGAATCACTGGCCTTCGAGGCGTGGCGGGTATCTGGAGACCATGCCCTACCGGCTGCGGGCAGCGCAGGTTCTGAAACAGGCCGTTGATTCGGTCAGGAACATAGATCCTGCCGGGAAGATCGTGGTGATGGGGGACTTCAACGATGAACCCTCCGACAGTTCTCTGTTATTGGTGACAGGCAGCACGGGCCTGGTAAATCTTATGAAACCCATGTATCAGCAAAGGGAAGGCACCCTGTATTATGACCGGCGGTGGTGGCTGTTCGATCAGTTTCTGATATCTGCCGGACTGGCACCTACGGTGGAAGAAGCGAAGATTTTCCGGCCTCTTTTCCTGATGGAGAGGGATAATACGACAACCCCTTACCGGACTTATTCGGGCATGCGTTATCTGGGAGGTTTCAGTGACCATCTGCCGGTGCTGTTGCATCTGAACCTCAGGTAGTCTCCTCTTCTTCTTCCAGGAGGTTGTTTTTTACTTCCAGCCCCAGCTTTTTGGCTTGTTCAATCATGTATTGGTAGGCATCCTTTTTATTATTACGGATGGTTCCTTCCAGGATGGCTTCTTTGATAGCATCTTTGAGAATGCCTATGGTTCTGGAAGGGGGGATGTCAAAAGTTTTCATGATATCTTCGCCGGTAACGGGGGGTTGAAAATTGCGCACCGCGTCTTTTTCTTCTATGGTTTTCAGTTTTTCCCTGACAAGTTGGAAGTTGCGGAGGTGTTGTCTGACCTTTTTTTCATTTTTGGAGGTGATATCCGCTTCGCAGAGGGTCATCAGGTCTTCGATATCGTCGCCGGCCTCAAACAGCAGGCGTCGCACGGCCGAGTCGGTGACCTCATTGGTAGTGAGGGCGATGGGCCGCAGGTGGAGGGCTACCAGTTTCTGTACGTACTTCATTCTGTCGTTCATGGGCAGTTTAAGTCTCCGGAATATTTTAGGGACCATTTTGGAGCCGATGTAATCATGTCCGTGGAAGGTCCATCCCTGGCCGGGGATGAATTTTTTGGTGGCCGGTTTGGCTATATCGTGCAACAGGGCGGCCCAGCGCAGCCAGAGGTTGTCCGTTTTCCGGCTGATGTTGTCCAGCACCTGGATGGTGTGCAGGAAAACATCTTTGTGGCCGATGCCGTTGTAGGTGTCCACCCCTTTCATGGCCACCAGTTCGGGAAGTATTTCTTTCAGCAGGTTTGTTTTGTCGAGCAGGAGGAATCCGGTGGAGGGCCTGCCGGTCATCATGATCTTGTTCAGTTCGGTCACAATCCTTTCCATGCTGACGATGCGGATCCTTTCGTGGTTATGTTGTATGGCTTCCAATACGTCCGGGGCGATGCGGAAGTGCAGTTGTGTGGCAAAACGGATGGCACGCAGCATACGCAGGGGGTCGTCCGAGAAGGTGATGTCCGGATCGAGGGGGGTGCGGATGATTTTGTTTTTCAGGTCTTCCAGGCCGTTGAAAGGGTCGATGAATTCACCGTACGAGCCGGGATGCAGGGCTATGGCCATGGCGTTGACGGTAAAATCCCGTCTTTTCTGGTCATCTTCCAGGGTGCCGTCCTCGACGACGGGCTTGCGCGAATCTCTCCGGTAGGATTCTTTCCGGGCACCTACAAAGTCTATCTCCATGTTTTTATAATGAAACATGGCCGTGCCGAAGTTTTTAAATATGCTGACCTTGGGCCTGGGTTTGAGGCGGCGGGCTGTTTCGCGGGCCATCTCTATACCTTTTCCCACCACCACAATGTCTATATCCATGGAGGGGTTGTCGCGTTTGAGCAGACAGTCCCTGACATAACCTCCCACCACATAAGCAGGAACATCAAGTTGTTTGCTTACTTCCGAGACGATCCGGAAAACGGGATGATCTAGACAATGTTCCGGGTACGGGAGGGGGCGTGTCTGTTTTTTTGTCATATTTTTGTCAAAGGTTCGGTTACTTTTTTAAAAATAATCCTACAAAATTACAATAAACTTATCGTTTCTATAAATAAAAGAATTACCTTTGCAGCTAATTTGTAATTGGCATGTATTTTGATTCATTCCAAATTAAAATAATAAACAGAAAAATTTAAAAAGATGGCAGAACATTTGACAGTAGAAACATTCAAAGAAAAGGTTTTTGATTACACGAAGAATCAGGAGTGGAAATTTGAAGGGGACCGGCCCTGTGTTATAGATTTCTATGCTGACTGGTGTCAGCCTTGCAAGATTGTGGCCCCGATCATTGAGGAGTTGTCGCAGGAGTATGACGGCAAGGTGAATTTTTACAAGGTGGATACGGAGGCCCAGCAGGAGCTGGCGGCGGTTTTCGGTATCCGCAGTATTCCCTCCCTGTTGTTTTGTCCCAAGGATGATCCGCCCCAGATGGCACTGGGAGCCATTCCGAAGGAGACTTTTTACAAGGCGATAAAAGATGTGCTGAAGGTGGAGAAAGAAGAGGAGAAAGAAGCATAACAGAAAGAATAATCTTATGACAAAAAAGGAGGGCAGGCCCTCCTTTTTTGTTTTTAAATTTTTATTGCCGGATTGATATAAAATTCTTATTTTTGTAAGAGATAATTTACGGGGGTGCCTTACTGTCAGGCTGAGATCAAACCCTTAGAACCTGATCCGGGTAATGCCGGCGCAGGGAGTTTGACCTTGATCCCCACATGTTTAACAAAAAAGGATGTCATGAAAAGGCTCATGTTCATGTTGTTTTTTGTTGTATGGGGCGCGTATGTTTTTTCGCAGGTGCGCCTGACGGGCCGGGTGACGGATGAAAAAGGGGATCCTTTGCCCGGTGCCAATGTGGTATTGGTGGGAACGTACCTGGGGGATGTCACCGACGGCCAGGGGTATTTCCTGTTCCGTAAGATACAGCCCGGGGATTACAGGTTGCGTATCAGTTTTGTCGGTTATGAGACCCGGGAGGAGTCTTTGCATCTTGCCGGGGATCAGGAGATACGCGTGCAACTCACTCCGTCGTCCGTGCTCACCGATGAGGTGGTGGTTTCGGGGGTCAGGGCGTCGGCCGAAACGCCTGTCACCTATACCAATATCTCTGCGCAGCAGCTCAGCCGGAAAAATCTCGGCCAGGACATACCCTATCTGATCAAGACGGTGCCGTCGATCGTGGTTTCTTCGGATGCGGGAGCGGGGGTAGGTTACACCTCTTTCCGGATTCGCGGTACGGACCTGACCCGTATCAACGTTACCATGAACGGCATCCCCCTGAATGACAGTGAGAGCCACGGGGTGTGGTGGGTGGACCTGCCCGACTTGTCCTCTTCGGTAGCAGATCTTCAGGTGCAACGGGGAGTGGGCACTTCGACAAACGGGGCGGGGGCTTTCGGAGCCAGTGTTAATATCAGGACTTTTGCCCTGCAATCCAAGCCCTATGTGGATCTTTCTTCTTCGGCAGGTTCATTCAAAACCTTCAAAAACACCCTGCAGGCCGGAACGGGTCTGATCAACGACAGGTTTACGCTGGATGCGAGGGTGTCGCGGATCACTTCGGACGGATATATAGACCGTGCCTATTCCCGGTTGCACTCGCTGGCATTGACGGGTGCCTGGTACAGCAAGAAAAAAGACATTATCCGTTTGGTGCTGATGGACGGTTTTGAAAAAACTTACCAGGCCTGGGACGGGGTGCCCAAAGATTCGCTGAAAACCAACCGCAGGTACAACGGCATCGGTCGCTACACCGATGTGTACGGCAATGTCCGGTATTATGATAACGAAACGGATAATTACATGCAGGATCATTACCAGATATTTTATTCGAAGGAGTTTTCCCGGTCCGTGTATATGAATCTGGCGGGTTTCTACACCAAAGGGAAAGGGTATTATGAACAATACAAGGAAGACCAGGAGCTGGGGGATTATCTGCTGAATGATGTTATTCTCGGCAATGACACGGTAAGCACCACAGATCTGATCCGTCAGAAATGGCTGGATAATGATTTTTACGGATTGATATATAATCTTAAGGTAAAAAAGGAGCGATGGGATTTGAATCTTGGCGGGGGCTGGAACCGGTATAACGGGGGCCATTACGGCAAAGTGATCTGGGCGCGGTATTTCAGCAACGGGGAGAAAGGGCACCGGTGGTATGACAACCGGGGGATAAAAGAGGATTTCAACCTCTACGGAAAAGTGAATTACCGGTTGTTTCCGGCCGTAAAGCTGTATTTGGACATGCAGGTGCGGCAGATAGCCTACCGTATGGAGGGATTGGATGATGACCAGCGTGATTTGACGCAGCGGCATCATTATACTTTTTTCAATCCGAAAGGGGGCTTTGCCTGGGGTCTCTCCGACAGGGTTTCGTTATATATTTCCTATGCGATTGCTCACCGGGAGCCCAGCCGGTATGATTTCAAGGAGGCGCCGGAGGAGGGGCCCGTACCCCGTCCCGAGATGTTGAGAGACCTGGAGGCCGGCACGCAATGGTCGGCAGGGGTTGTGACCGTCCATGCGAATATGTATTATATGGATTACAAGGATCAATTGGTGATGACCGGCAAGATCAACAATGTGGGTGTACCCATTATGACCAATGTGCCGAAGAGTTCCCGTCTGGGGCTGGAGTTTCAGGCCCTGGCAGATATATCCGGAAGGGTCTCCTGGGAAGGGAACCTAACCCTGAGCAGGAATAAGATCAGGAACTTTACGGAGTATGTGGACGACTGGGATACCTGGACCCAGCGCTCTTTTTATCTGGGCACCACCGACTTGTCTTTTTCTCCGGGTATAACTGCCAATAGTATTCTAAAGGCCAGATTGTTCAAGCCCCTGGAAGTGAGGTGGCTGGCCAGGTACATAGGAAAGCAGTATATTGACAATACTTCCAGCGAAGAGAGGAAACTGGATCCCTATTTTGTCAATGACCTGCTCTTTTCTTATGATATCCGGAGCCGGGTGTTGAAAAAATTCCGCATTACGGCGATGATCAATAACCTGTTCAATGCCAGGTATGAGACCAATGCCTGGGTGTATCAGTATTATGAAGGGGATGAGCGTAAAGAGATGAACGGCTATTTTCCGCAGGCAGGCATTCATTTTATGGCAGGGATCAACCTGAGGTTCTGAAAAAATATTGAACGATAATCAGATAGAAAAAAGGCGGGAATTTTTATCAAAAAAAATCAAAAAGATTGTAACAATATTCAAAAAAAATCGTTATTTTTATCGAGGGTAACATTAAGAACACTATTCTTCGTTGAGCCAAAGTTTGGTAAGTTTAATTTTAGGTTTGTAAGACATTACGCATAGGGGGAGGGCCGTAAAACGGCCCTCTTTTATTTTCTATAATACCGTCGGATTTTTCGTTTTTTCCCTGTTGAAAGATCAATGATCATGGTCCGGAGTGATACTTACTGTGTGTTTTTCAGAGATTCTGTGTATATTTAACCAATAAAAATCATTAGTGACCGGGAAAAAATATGATGAATCTTAAAATAAATATTTTGGAATTGTACCCCCCTTACTCCCCCCTGCTGGCAGGGGGGAAACCCGTAGGGAGGGGGGTAATAAGCTAACAGAGAATGAAAAAGGGATGGTTCTATATTTTGGACCCTATATTTTAAAAGCTTATGTATTGCATTAAATGTCTTACAATTATGCATTATTAATTAAATTTATTCGGTCAGTAGTGAATAAAATTATAAAATTGACACTGTTAATCTATGGGGAATGTTTTCTCCTGATATAATATTTTCGGGTATATGACGAGAGATCCTGTAATTGTTTTATATTGTTCGGCCGGGAAGAAAGGACTCATAAAAGAGATCCGTTCTTATCTTCTGGAACGTCATATCAAACCGGTTTTTAAGGTAAAGAAATCCCCGGAGCAATGTTTCTCAGGATGTGAGGATGATCGTTGTGATCTGGTGGTTATGTGTGTGGACCCTAATGATCATGACCTGATAGAAAATTGTAATATTTCGATTCCTTTACCTGTTATCTTTATTTCGGAAGAGGAGTCCGGCATACCGGATAAGCTGAAATCCCCGGTTCATTTGACCATATCTCCGGATGATATCAGAACTTTTTATTTCATTGTTTCCCTGGTTTTATATGTTAAAAAACAAAAGGAGAAAAAGCATCCCTGGCCGGATTATGAGTTTCTGTACAATGCATTGAATTCTTTTAAAAGTTTGATGATCATTGTGACCCAGGGAGGGAAGCTGATCTATTTTAATAAACCGGTAAAGGATTTTTTTCATTTAAGTGATGAAGAGATCAAAAAGAGGGATTTTCTTGATTTTGTTTATCCGGAAGACCGTTCAAAGATCATTACGGGAAATGAAAAAAGGCTGAGCGGGGAGTATGACGGGATGTCCTATCAGTTCAGGGCCCGGAATGATAAGGGTGAGGTGAGGTGGTTCAGTATTACGGGGATCCGGATTGACTGGGACGGAGAGCCGGCGACCCTGAATTTTCTGGTGCCTGTGGATGAGCAGAAAAAATACGAAGAACATTTCCGGAGGATACAGATGTTTTTGGATGATATCATCGAATTTTCTCCGGCAGGTATCATTATTCTGGACCGTAAGCTGAGGGTCTCCAGGGCCAACCGAGCAGTTGTTGAATATCTGGGCATGAAGGAGAACGAGCTCCAAGGCAGGAAAATAGAAGATATCCGTGTTTTTCATGATTCGAGGATCGTGGATGTGTTACACCTGCATGAGGATGATAAATATAACGGTTTGAGCGGGGAGATCAGGATTGCTTCCCCGGCCGGGAAACTGTTCGACGTGGTGGTTCAAAGAAGTAATTATGTTGTGGATCATAGTATTATC
>CAZYPI010000041.1:0-3613 GCA_964649335.1 uncultured Rikenellaceae bacterium
AAGGGTGCTGTTGTAACATTTTGCTGTATCTTTCATAGATATTCCTGATCTTTTGCTGACGTTGCCGGGTGTCATACTGTTGTGTGAGGATGCCTGTCTGGCGGAGGATATGCAGGTCGAGGGGGATCACCTCGTCGAGGCCGGTCATCTTTTCACGCGGGAGGGTGAGGAAAAAGCCGAGTTCTTCCTGCATATTTTTCATGATCTTATCAGCGGCGCTGCGGGCTTTGGCCGTATCTCCAACGAGGTAGTAGTTGTTGACCAGCGGCAGGGCGAAGTAGTTGTAGTTCACGAGGCGGTCGGGAATCAGTTCCGTGCATTTGTCCAGGACCTGCCGGGCCGAGTCTTTTTTACCTTCGGCGAGGAGGGTGGAGGCCAAACGGTTGAATACATTGCGGTAGTTAGAGAGCATGCGGCGGTTGTTCTCGTCGAGGTAGATGGTGCTGTCGGTGATGTTGCCCCAGACGAATTTGTTCATGATGTTGTCGTACATAATGCGGCTGTCTATCCGGCCGTATTCCGGATCCCCGCTGCTTTTCAGGATGGGCACTACGCGGTAGGCCATGCCCTCGTCCTGGAAGTACTTCTGCAGTCCCATGTAAGAGGACGAGGGGATCGTGATGGCAAAATATACGGGGCGTTTCCAGTTGTTGTGAGAGAGCAGGTCCAGTACCATCAGCTGGTTTTTATAAACGATGTTTTTAGGGAACTTCCATTTCAGTGCGGGCACGATCCTGCCGGCCGACCAGGGGGGTACCGTGCCGTTGCGCACTACCAGGGCCGAATCCACCGGGATGGTAAACAGGTCGGTGGGGAAATAGTCGGCCATCTCTCCTTTGCTGTACGGACTGGGGATTTTTGTTTTGGGGTTGTCGTCGGCGACGAAACGTATCAGCTCTTTGAGGTCGTAATAGCTGTTGATACGTTTCTGTATCAGGACGATGTCTCTTTTCCCGAGATATTGCCTGCGGGTAAAGGAGAAAGGCAAGGGGTCGGAGTCATAGGCTTTCCGGCGCAGCTGGTCTATGTACCAGTCGGCGCTCAGATAGCTGAGGTTGACCACGCGCACGTCGGTGCGGAAGCCTTCCACCTCCTGCACATACCACAAGGGGAAGGTGTCGTTGTCGCCGTTGGTGAAGATGATGGCGTTTTTCGCGCAGGTGCTGAGATAGTTTTTAGCAAAGTCTCTTGCCGTAAAACGTCCCGAGCGGTCGTGGTCGTCCCAGTTTTCGCGGGCCATGATGCCCGGCACCAGCAGGAGGGTGATGAGTGTGACGGCGGCGGCGCGCCAGGTAAGCGGTATTTTTTTCGGTAGCACTTCCGTCAGGGCGGCCACGCCCAGGCCAATCCAGATGGCGAAGGCATAGAAAGAGCCTGCATAGGCATAGTCCCGTTCGCGGGGCTGGTGGGGGTATTGGTTTAGATAGACCACGATGGCGATGCCGGTAAAGAGGAAGAGCAGCATCACCACCCAGAAATCCTTCCGGGCCCGGCGGTAGTGAAACCAGGCCCCCAGGAGTCCCAGGATCAGGGGCAGCAGGTAGTAGCGGTTGCGGGCCTTGTTGTTCTTCAGGTGGGAGGGCAGCTTGTCCTGATCGCCCAGGCGGGCGTTGTCGATGAAAGGGATGCCGCAGATCCAGTTGCCGTGGATGACGTCGCCGTGACCCTGGATGTCGTTCTGGCGTCCGGCGAAGTTCCACATAAAATAACGCAGGTACATAAACCCCACCTGGTAGCGGAAGAAAAAGCGCAGGTTCTCTCCGAAGGTGGGTACCATCACGGTCTGGCTTTGGCCACCCATATTTACCTGGACGGGCCTGCCTTTGATATGCGCCCATCGTTTGTAGTCTTTGATATGCCTTTCCTCACGGCTGTACATACGGGGGAAGAGGGTGGTGAAACGGGGGTCATAGACATACTGCACCTTCCGTTTGATCACCACGTATTTGCCGTCTTCAGGCGTGCGTGTTTTTTTTGTGTACTTAAGGTCGGTGATGGGAGCGTTGTAGTAAGGCCCTTTGAAGAGGGGGCGGTCGCCGTACTGTTCGCGGTTGAGATAGCGGAGAAGGGCGAACACATTGTCGGGGTTGTTCTGGTCCATCGGCGGCTCGGCGTTGGAGCGTATCACTGTAGCCGTATAGGAAGAGTAACCGATGAGCAGCATGGTGAGGCTCAACAGTGCCGTGTTGAGGAGGGGTTTTTTTCTGCGGATAGAGTAACGGATGCCCCAGACGATCATACCGGCCAGCAGAGCGAGGTAGAACAGCACGCCGGAATGGTAAGGCAGGCCGAAGCCGTTGACGAAGAGCAGCTCAAACCAAGTGCCCAGGATGATGGTGCCCGGGATGACGACGTACATGATAAAACCCAACAACACCACGGCTATCAGGGAAGTCCATAGAATGCCTTTGGGGGTGGTCTCGTATTTCCGGAAATAATAGACAAAGACAATGGCAGGGATGGCCAGCAGGTTGAGCAGGTGGATGCCTATGGAGAGGCCGATGAGGTAAAAGATCAGGATGATCCAGCGGTTGGCGTATTTGGTGCCGGCGACGTTCTCCCATTTCAGGATGGCCCAGAAAACCAGCGCCGTGATAAGGGAGGAGGTGGCATAAACCTCGCCTTCGACAGCCGAGAACCAGAACGTGTCGGAGAAGGTGTAGGCCAGGGCGCCCGTCAGGCCACTGCCGATGATCACGATGAGCCGGCCGGGGGTGAGCGTATCGTCGTCTTTTCCGTATATCTTCCGTACCAGGTGGGTGATGGTCCAGAAAAGGAACATAATGGTGAGACCGCTGGCCAGGGCCGACCAGGCATTGATCATCACGGCCACATGCTGCGGGTCTTTGGCAAAGAGGGAGAAGAGACGGCCGATGAGCATGAAGAGGGGGGCTCCGGGGGGATGCCCCACTTCCAGCTTGTCTGCTACGGCGATGAACTCACCGCAGTCCCAGAAACTGGCGGTGGGCTCCATGGTGGAGAGATAAACGAACGAAGCGGCAATGAATACCAGCCAGCCCGTGATCCTGTTGTATTTTTTAAATGTATCCATGAGGGAGCAAGTGTATAGGTTGGGAGGGTAAAAATAATGAAATAATGGAATAATGGAATAATGGAATACTGGAAGAATGTTATTTTACCACAGAGGGCACAGAGAAGGCACAGAGGTCACAAAGGGGAGGTAGGAAGGGTGGAATGATATTGATTTGTGCGGAAGATTCTTTAATTTGCAGAGCTTTTATCAAAAGGATATGAAAAAACTGATTACAGGATGGCTGGTGTTGGTGATGCTGCCTTTATTTACGGTGACGGCACAGGAGGATCTGTTGCCGGTGCTTGTGCGGCCCGACAGTCTGCCTGCCACTCATGACAAGGCGTTGTTCCTGAATATTTACAACAACAACTTCCTCTTCGACGCCGAATATTTCAGTCCGTTGGAGGACGGTTTTACCTGGATAGGATTGCAGTTTCAGCCGGAACTGTCGTTCCAGCTCAACAGTCATTTTCTGATCCATGGCGGTGTGTACATGCTGAAGTACTCCGGTAAAGCAATAACTTCTGATATACGGCCTGTCTTTTCGATAACCTACAAGTTCAACCGGACGGTATCGCT
>CAZYPI010000041.1:3623-10932 GCA_964649335.1 uncultured Rikenellaceae bacterium
AACCACCGGTTGCCGCTGCCTCTGTACCAGTATGACCGCTCTATGTATAAATACCCGGAGGAGGGTGTGCAGGCGCTGGTACACATGCCGTGGCTGGAAGGAGATTACTGGCTGCAGTGGCGTCATTTCATCCTGCCGGGCGATCCCTATCAGGAAGAACTGGTATTCGGCACCTCTTCCCTGTTCAGGCTGACTCCCGGCGAGCGGGACTGGCGCTTTTCGATACCGGTTTACACCCTGGTCAATCACCGGGGCGGACAGATAGACACCTCTCCGGAGCCGGTGCACACTTTCGGGAATATGGCTGCGGGGGTGCGGGTGAACAGACAGCTTTCCGGCCGGCTTTTTCAGGATCTGGTCATGCAGGTGACGGGATATGATTACTTTGACCTCTCCGGCACGCCGCTGTTCGATTTTTCTTCGGGGTGGGCCGTACAGCCGCAGGTAGAGATCTCCGGAAAGAGTCTGTCTCTGCAGGCAGGATACTGGTACGGACATAATTTCTATTCGTTACTTGGGGAACCGCTGTTTGCTTCTGTGTCGGAGAAATCATACCCGGATGTTTATCCCGGCCGCAGCCTGCTGACGATGAAAGTGCAGTATCAGAGAAACCTGACACGGGGGGTGAATATTTTTGTGTACGGCAACGGTTTTTTTGATACCGGTCTGGGAGAGTTTGATTATAACCTGGGGTTGCAGTTGTTGTTTAATATGGATTTCTGGCTGGGGAAGGTTAAAGAAGATAAAAGACAAAAGTAAAAAGACAAAAGTGTAATAAGACAAATGGGTACTGGGTGCCGGGTCATTACTCATTGCTCACTTCTCATTTCTCATTTCTCATTGCTCATAGCTCACCACAAAACGCCAGGGTTTGCTTTTCCAGAGCTCGCCGGCGTAGTCCACGCCGATGCGGGGGGAGGTGGTGTAAGGGGGCGTGATTCCGCTATTTTCGAGCCAGATGCGGGGTGAGGTGGCAAGGTCTTCGCCGTTGAAGGACTTGTCTATGCCGAGGCGGCGGGTGAGCTTGCCGGGGCCGTCTGAACCTTCGAGACCCCGTATCAGTACTGCCTGGGGGTGGTCTGCCGGGCCGGTGACGATGTTCATCATCCAGTACATACCGTATATTAAATAGATGTAGAGTACGCCTCCCGGCAGGTACATGGTGGCGGTGCGCGCGGTGCGGCCTCTGCTGGCATGGCAGGCCAGGTCCTCTTCGCCGCGGTAGGCTTCCGTTTCGGTGATCATAAATTTTTCCGTCCTGCCGTCGTCAAAAGAGCGCACCAGTATTTTTCCGAGGAGGTCGGGGGCTACCTCGAGGACATCACGGCGGAAAAAGGAGGCGGTGAGACGGGAAGACATAGCTGGAAGTTTGATGTTTGTTACAGCCTTCGGCTGTGTTTGTAGTTTGTGGTTTGATGGTTCAGCAGACTGATTAATGTTCGATGTTCAATGATCGGTGGTCAATAGGGTGTTTTGTCTTTTTTGTCATTCCATTGCTGAAAAGGGATTGTGCGTTCAGGCAGGGGCAGGTGGGAGTGGGGGAGGTGGCGTTGGCCGGGGGGCAGAGCCAGCTCGGTGTATATTTGTGTGTCACGAAAGCCGGCCCTGGCGGCATCGTCACGTGAGGAGGCATAGACGACCCGGTCGATGTTGGCCCAGTAGATGGCTCCGAGGCACATGGGACAGGGTTCGCAGGAGGCATAGATGACGGTGCCTTTCAGGTCGAAGGTATGCAACAGGGCGCCTGCACGGCGTATGGCATTGACTTCGGCATGGGCGGTGGCGTCATGATCGAGGGTGACCGTGTTGCCGGCGCGGGCGATCACTTTGCCGTCTTTGACGATGACGGCCCCGAAAGGGCCGCCGCCTTGTTTCACGCTCTTCTCCGCTTCCCGGACGGCTTCCAGCAGAAACCGTTTGTCATTTGTGTTATCCATATTTGGGTTCTTTTGGGTGTAAATATCATGTTTTTTTGTTTTATGTCAAACAATAATGGAGGATGTTAATTGTAAATTTTCTTTCAGAGGTGCGGTAGTTAGATCCTGCAAATATATTTAACAGTACGGATTCGGAGGAAATAACATCAGACATAGATGGACGTTGAGAGAAAAAGAAAAAATATTTATTTTTATTGATCCTAACGGTATCCATTTATTTAATGAAACACAATTCCGGAAATTATAACCGCCGTTCCCATCGGTGGAGGGATCATAATTATTCTTTGCCGGGATGGTATTATGTGACCCTGGTAACGTATAACAGGGAGAGGTTGTTTGGCAGGGTGGTACAGGGAAAAATGATATTGAACGATATGGGGCATATGGTTCGGGACGAATGGGAAAAGACGGCGATAATCCGTTCCGAAATACAATTGGACGCATATGTTGTTATGCCGGATCATTTACATGGTATCATCGTGATTATTAATGATATACGTAGGGATAACCGGCCGGTTATCCCTACACGGCCGGTTGTCCCTACAATGGGATTATTCCACCACGGTCCCGTTCCCAAATCCATTGGGGCCATCATGTCCGGATTCAAATCCGTTGTAACAAAACGGATCAATACAATCCGCCAAACCCCCGGCAGACGGGTGTGGCAACGCAATTATTGGGATCGTGTAATACGGGATGACCTGGAATTACGCCGTATTCGTAAATATATTCTTGACAATCCTTTGTATTGGAAATCAAAGGGATGACGGGTTGTTTCGTTTTGTTGCGAAAATCAGCAGGGAATAGAAAAATGCGATGAAATAGACGCCGGCCTGGGTTTCGAGGGTGTCTTCATACAGCATGGATAATGCGGCAATGATCATAAAGATAAGGGCGAGGTAGTCGTGCTGTTTTTTTTCCAGGAAGAAAGGGGAGAAGAAAGCGAAGAGGAAATAGAGAAAACCGAAGATGCCGTAGGTGATCCAGTAGGTGAGATACTGGTTATGAGCGCGCAGGCGCCAGCCGGCGGCAAGGGAAGAGTGGTTTTTTTCGTAATAAAACCTGAACATATCCGGGACATCTCCGGTACCCACGCCGCACCAGAAATGGTCCCGCACGATCTGCCAGCCCGTTTTGAGGTATTCTGCCCGCTGAACATGGGAATGTCCCGACAGTTTCCCTTTTTTATATTGATCCATTTCCCAGAGGATTTGATAGAGGGATGGGTACAGTGCCAGGCGGTTGGCAAACAGGTAGTTGGTCATGCCGTTTTCCACATTGCGTATATCGGCAGGGGTCATCCGGCTGAAGCCGGCGGAGTCTTTCCGGTAATCCAGGGAGGTCATATAACGCAGCAGTGTCATACGCAACTCCTGTCCCTCCCGGTCTCTCCCGTCGTAGTCCAGGGAGCTGTGGCTGTTCCAGGCACGGCGCAGCTCTTTTTCGCAGACATGCAGCCAGATATAGTGTCCGTTTTCCGTTTCGGCGAGGTTCTGAGGAGGATCATAGGGGTTGCCGTTCATGGTAACGCCGGTTTCTGACTGTAGGGGCAGCGGGTCTTTGGCATAGTATCGGGCCAGGGCGTGGGTGAACCATGTGGCGGAGAGGAGCACCCCCGTGATGCCGAGGATGATGATGAAATATTTGAGCATGAAGTTCCGGGACTTTTTTATCAGGATGATAAATGCGGCCAGCAGAAAGAGGCCCAGCATCAGAAAAGAGGTGCCCGACTTCAGAAGGAAAAGGAAAAAGACGAACCATCCGAGGGATACCACGTATAGGATCTTCTCCACCCGGTGCAGGGTTCTTATATATAATAAAAGGTATAACAGGATATGCAGGGTGAGTCCCGTCAACAGGGCCAGTCGTATGTGGGAGATGAAGAGGGCGATCTCGCGGATATCCTGTATGGTTACCGGCAGGATACCGGCCAGGGCCAGCACTCCGGCCAGCGAGGCGGTCCACAGCCCTGCCAGCAGAGCGGCGGTGACAACCTTGAACTCTTTTGTGTTTAGGGGCGAAGAGGTGGCGATCAGTACCGGCAGCACCAGCAGGGGTACCTTGATGACGATATCATGCCAGCCGAAAGAGAGATTGGAGGTGTTCAGAAGACCAGCCAGACAAAGCAGGAAAATGGAACTGAAGATGAGGAGACCGGGACGGGAAAGGGCTCTTTTTTTCTTTTCCCGGAAATCCCCTTCAAGCAGCCAGTTGCCCAGGAGGATAAAGGTGCCGAGACTGATGCCGAAAGGAGAAACGGGCAGGGAAAAGATCAGCAGGGAGAGCCCGCCGAGGTAAATGTTCCGGTGGTTCAGGATGCGATGTGTGAAAACGGCCATGAGACAAAAGTAAGAAAGATAAAAGACAAAAGTAAAAAGACAAAAGGATAAGGCAAAAGGAGAAAAGCAAAAATGGCTTGTAGTTTGTGGTGCCGGGGTTTTGAAGGTTTGGGGCGGGGATAATGAAAAAATAGTTGCATTATTATTGTAAAAAGAAAAAGATTTGTATTTTTGCAGTCCACAAAAAAAGGGTTGTGGCTGTATTTATATGTTAATTAAAAAATTAGGGCGAAAGTGAATACGTTAAGTTATAAAACGGTATCGGCGAACAAGGGTACGATAGAGAAAAAATGGTATGTGGTGGATGCTACCGATCAGATATTGGGGCGTCTGGCATCGCGGGTAGCCATGATCCTGCGTGGCAAGACCAAGACGAATTTTACACCTCATGTGGACGGTGGAGACCATGTGATCGTGATTAATGCTGAGAAGATCCGGCTTACGGGCAACAAATGGCAGGATAAAAGGTACATCCGTCACACCGGCTATCCCGGTGGGCAGCGTGTGATCAACCCTTCCGATCTGATGAAGAAAAATCCCATTGCCGTTGTGGAGAAAGCCATCAAAGGGATGTTGCCCAAGAACAGACTGGGGCGTGCCATTTTCAGCCGCGACCTGCATGTATATGCCGGCCCGGAGCATCCGCATGAAGCCCAGAAACCGGAAGTTATTGACATTAATACAATCAAATAAAGAGAATGGAAGTAATACAAGCCATAGGTCGCAGAAAGGCTGCAGTTGCCAGGATTTATGTAACGGAGGGTAAAGGAAACATTACCGTCAACAACAGGGCGCTGGAAGAATATTTTCCATCCAAACTGTTGCAATATGTTGTGAAACAACCGCTGTCGCTTTTTGAAGCGGAGAGCAAATATGATATCAGGGTTAACCTGGACGGTGGCGGATACAAGGGACAGTCGGAGGCTTTGCGTCTGGCCATTGCCCGTGCGCTGGTGAAGATTGATCCCGAGAGCAAATCCGCTTTGCGGGCACAGGGTTTCCTGACACGGGATCCCAGAGAGGTGGAGCGTAAGAAACCGGGCCGTCCGAAAGCACGGAAGAGATTCCAGTTCAGCAAACGTTAGTCCTGCCGAAGGTGTTTAGTATCTAAACCGCCGGGACTTCCGCTGTATGCGGAGCTACCCGGAGGTTGACAAAACAGAATGTAAACATAAATAAAACAATCAGATGCGTAAAACAAATTTTCAGGAGCTGCTTGAAGCAGGCGTGCATTTTGGCCATTTGAAAAGAAAATGGAACCCCAAAATGGCACCGTACATTTTTATGGAGCGTAACGGGATCCATATCATCGATCTCGAGAAAACGCTGGTGAAGCTGGAAGAGGCTTCCAATGCTTTGAAACAGATTGCCAAGTCGGGGAGGAAGATCCTGTTTGTGGCCACCAAGAAACAAGCCAAGGACATTGTGGCCGAAAGGATCAAAAAAACAGGGATGCCGTATGTCACCGAGCGGTGGCCCGGCGGTATGCTGACCAACTTCCCGACGATCCGGAAGGCCGTGAAGAAGATGGCTGCCATAGACAAGATGGCTACAGACGGCACCTTTAAGAATATGTCGAAACGGGAGCGGCTGCAGGTGATGCGCCAGCGTGCCAAACTGGAGAAAAACCTGGGGAGTATAGCCGATATGACCCGTCTGCCGGCAGCATTGTTTGTGGTAGATGTTATGAAGGAATATATTGCCGTACGCGAAGCCAACCGCCTTTCCATCCCGGTGTTTGCCATGGTGGATACCAACTCCGATCCCACCAACATAGACTTTCCGATCCCGGCCAATGACGATGCCTCCAAATCCATTGCCCTGATCGTGGACGTGGTGGCCAGCGCCATTGAAGACGGACTGGAAGAGCGGAAGATGGAAAAAGAGAAGAGCGCTGCCGAGGCAAAACAGCAAAAAGAGAAAGCGGCAGAGGCTGAAAAAGCTGCGAAGGAAGCTCCTGAGAAAAAGGAAGAAACTCCTGTGACGGAGAAGAAGAGTGCGGCACGCAAGAGCCCGGCCAAAAAGGAGAAAGCAGTAACCGCAAAAGAAGAGGCCGCCGAGGCAAAACAGGAGGCTGCCGCCCCGGAAGAGTCCGGATCGAAAGAATCTGCTAAGTAGCTAGCTCCCTTTTGCCGGTTAGAGATTTGTTAAATCAAAAAATTTAAAATATCATGGGAACAATCACTGCTGCTGATGTCAGCAAACTCAGGAAGATGACGGGTGCCGGGATGATGGACTGTAAGAAAGCCCTCCAGGAAGCGGACGGCGATTTTGACAAGGCCATCGAGATCATCCGCAAAAAAGGCCAGGCCGTGGCCAGCAAGCGGGCCGACCGTGAGGCCACCGAAGGAGTGGTATTGGCCGCTGTCACCGACGACAAAAAACACGGAGCCATGATCGTACTCAACTGCGAGACCGATTTTGTGGCCAAGAACGAACAGTTTGTGGACTTTGCCCGGAGCATCCTCCGGAAAGCGCTGGAGACAGACGCTGCCGACCTGGAAGCTCTGAAAAACACCAAACTCAATGACCTGACCGTTGCCGAAGCGGTCACCGAACAGATCGGTATAATAGGTGAAAAGCTGGACCTGGCTTATTACGGGAAGATGGAAGCCGCTTATCTGCAGCCTTACATCCATCCGGGCAACAAGCTGGCCTCGCTGGTGGGTTTTAACAAGGAGAACGTGGAGCTGCAGGTAGCCAAAGACATTGCCATGCAGGTGGCCGCCATGAACCCCGTGGCTGTGGATAAAGAAGATGTGCCGGCAGAGGTGGTGGAAAAAGAGAAAGAGATAGGCCGCGAACAGGCCCGCCGTGAGGGGAAACCCGAAAACCTGCTGGACCGTATCGCCGAAGGGAAACTCAAAAAATTCTACAGGGAAAGCACGCTGATGAACCAGGATTTCATCAAGGACAGTAAGAAAGATATCCGTACCTACCTGAAAGAGTATGATCCGGAGCTTAAGGTGACGGGATTCCTCAGGTATTCCCTGACGGTTTAAGGCTAAAGGCTAAAGTTCAAAGGCTAAAGGC
>CAZYPI010000041.1:11032-16781 GCA_964649335.1 uncultured Rikenellaceae bacterium
AAGGCTAAAGGCTAAAGTTCAAAGGCTAAAGGCAAAAGGAAAGATAAAAGACATCCAATCTCGCTCCATAAGAGCTACGATGGACGAGGAAAGTAAAAAGACAAAAGTGTATTTAGGCTGAAGTAAAATAGCCGAAGTAACAGAGGAATTGAGGGGACGCAAGGTTTTGCGTCCTTTTTTTTATATTTTAGCCGGCAGAAAAACCTGGATTATGATAAAATACAAAAGGGTATTGCTGAAACTCAGCGGGGAGGCGCTGATGGGGGAAAGGCCGTCAGGGATCGACAAGGCGATTCTGGATAGTTACGTTACCCAGATCAGGGAAGTGGTGGAGATGGGAGTGGAGACCGGCATCGTCATTGGCGGCGGGAATATTTTCCGTGGTGTGGCGGGGGTTGCCGGCGGTATTGATCGTGTGGCGGGTGACCGCATGGGGATGCTGGCCACGGTCATCAACGGTCTGGCCCTGCAGTCGGCCTTTCTGGAGCAGGGAACAGCCTGCCGTCTGTTCACCTCGGTAAAGATCGAGTCGGTAGGCGAACGTTTTGTACGCGAAGCGGTGATGACAGCTCTGAAGAACGGAGAGGTGGCTGTTTTTTCCGGCGGCACCGGCAATCCTTTTTTTACAACGGATACGGCGGCAGCCCTGCGGGCGCTGGAGATATCAGCAGAGGTGCTGTTGAAAGGCACACGTGTAGACGGGGTTTATTCCGATGACCCGGAGAAGAATCCTGCTGCGGTAAAATACGACACGCTAACCTTTGACGAAGCTTACGAGAAAGGACTGAAGATCATGGACCTGACGGCTTTCACCATGTGCCGCGAGAACAACCTGCCGCTGGTGGTTTATAACATGACCCGGCCGGGGACGCTGAAGAAAGTGATCACCGGAGAAAATCCGGGTACGCTGGTACATAGGTAATTTGAATAAAATTGTTTACTTTTGTTAGAAGTAACCAATAAAACCTTCGAATATGGACGATGATGTTCAGTTGTGCCTGGAAATGACCAAAGAAAAGATGGAGCATGCGCTGTCCCATCTGGAGCATGAACTGTCGAAGTTACGCGCCGGCAGGGCCAATCCTGCTATGCTGGACGGGATCATGGTGGATTATTATGGGACCAATACACCGCTCAATCAGGTTTCCAACATCAACACCCCTGATGCACGTTCCATCACGATACAACCGTGGGAAAAAAATATGCTGGGGGTGATCGAGAAAGCGATCCTTGCCGCCAATATCGGTCTGACACCCATTAACAACGGGGAGGTGATACGCATCAATATCCCGCCGTTGACGGAAGAGACCCGGGCCAACCTGGTGAAACAGGTGAAAGCCGAGGGGGAGAACACCAAGATAGGCATCCGCAATGCCCGTAAATGGGCCAAGGATGAGCTGAAAAAACTTCAGAAAGAGGGCCTGCCCGAAGATGATGAGAAAGAGGCCGAAGAAGAGGTGCAGAAACTCACCGACGAGTATTCCAAAAAGGTGGATGAGATCGTGAAGCAAAAAGAGGAAGACATTATGACCATCTGAAAAAAGTTTGAAGCTTGATGCTCGAAGGATGAAGGGCAAAGAGCTATATTTACCGTTTGGCCTCCATTGTTGCGGGATTACCTTGGCGGGTGGAAGGTCATTTCATAGCGGGCGTGTTTTACCACCAGATCTTTTGAGAAATAGTCATGGTTATACCTGTTATTTATATACAACGGGATCTGATCCTTATAATGTTTTGAGGCGGGTACGCCGCTGATGCCGGCGGGGATGACAGTGAAACTTTTGTCCCAGTCGCCGGTAACAAAGATATGCCGTTGGGAGGCCCCGTGGTTGATGCCGTCCGGTTCGCCGGTGAGAGGATAGCTGTAAGGACATACGGTGTGGAAGCTGCCGCCTGTGGGATAAGGGCCCTGGTTGAGATGGAAGATCTTATCGAGGATCCTGATCTTGCCGAGGGGATGTTTCAGGGTGAACCGGTGCACCGTGCCCCATGTCCAGTTAGCGGGATTATTTCCGTAACGTTCTCCTGTTTCCTTTACGGTTTTGTGAAAAGAGCGCAGAACCATTGCCGTCAATCCTTCTCTGACATTTCCGGTAGAGATATCATCCAGCCATACGGAAGAGGTGTCGGATCGTATATTTTCTATGATGGTAGTGAAAAGGTTTTTGTTTTTGAGTATTTCGCCGGTCAGTTCCTTCCCCAGCTCATCACGGACGGTCTCCACGACGAAATTGCGGAGGAACAGGTCAAAAATGAGAGGCGCCTGTTCCCGGGGGCCCATGAAACCGTTCCATTTTCGTAAAACATCCAGGGCTGTTTTTTCTTGTGGGGAGAAGGTTTTTTCAGCTTTGTTCAGGATGACCAGCAGTGGGGGGAGGGTGGCGGTGGCCAGGAGAGAGTGCTGGTCGCTCTGCATCTTTATAAAATCTTCTGACGACAGTTTTTCTTTGGCGGCCAGCATCTCGCGGATACGGCCGATGCGGTAGAATTGGGCAAAATAGGTCCCGATATAGTAAGGGTAGCTGTCGCTGACGGTTTTGTTGTTGGCCGATGAGACGGTATGACCGGGCGGATTGTACGTATGAGGATGCCGGTCGAAAGGTACTTTCCCATACCAGTCGTAGAGGGACGTATCTCCGGGCAGAACCATATATGCCGGACCTTTCCGCAGGGGGATCCCTCCGGCGGCATACAGACCGATATTGCCATACCGGTCGGCATAGTTGAAGTTCTGGTTGACACTCCCGAATTGACGGAGCCCCCCGGTAAAATCCTGCCAGTCAGCGGCTCTGTTGATTTTGAACAGACCAAGATATTCATTGCTGTAGTCATTGCCTTCCCAGCGCATGGAGATGGCTTCTTTGATGCCTTTGAAACGGGACACCAGAGGACCCCGGTGTGTGAAAAGGAGGGTGTCATGCACTTCTTTTCCTCCTTTGACACGTATGGTCAGTGGTACGCTTTTCAGCGGCAGCCATTTGCCGTCGTATTTGTATTTCTGCGGATAAACACCATCCAGGATCTCATGGTAGAGGTCCAGATCGTCGGCATAGAGGTAAGTGATTCCCCAGGCGATGTCTTCATTATGGCCGGCTACGATCACCGGTTCACCGGGGAAAAGCACGCCGGTGACGTTTAACTTTCCTTTTACATACTGATGGATGCGGTACCATATGCCCGGGAGTCCGAGCCCCAGGTGCATGTCATTGGCCAGAAGCGCTCTGCCGGAAACCGATTTTTCAGGCGATACGGCCCAGTTATTACTGCCCGAAAAAGTCCGGGCGCCCAGGGCAACGAGTTTGTTGTTTTCCGAAAGAAGAAAACGGGAAGAAACCAGCAGCGCTGTGTCAATGTGAAAATCCGGATATACATAATCTTTTTCCGGTACAGAGGAAGGCAACAGAAAAGAGGCTTTTTTACCCAGTTTTTTGAAAGCTTTATACAGGAATGTCTCGGTGGTCCAGTGTCCGTTATCCAGGTTCCATGCGATATAACCGATGATGTTGAGGGAATGTTCCGGTTTCCAGGGTTCCGGTTTGTAACGAAGGATAGAGAATTCTAGGGGCAGGGAGTGCCGGTGGGTATTGATATACTGGTTTATACCGTCGCTGAAAGCTTCGAGTGACCGTAACAGGGGTTCATCCAGGCTGTCCAGGAGTCTGTGTGATTTTTCGGGGATACGCAGGGAGCGCAGCAGCAGGTCGGTTTTCACGAATTCTTCTCCGAAAATCTCCGACAGACGGCCCAGGGTCACCCGTCGCAGCAGATCCATCTGCCACAGCCGGTCCTGGGCTTCCAGATAACCGGTGACCCGGTAGAGGTCCTCTTCGTTTTCGGCATATACATGCGGTATGCCCAGACTGTCACGATATACCGTCACCTTTGATTTCAGACCCTTCAGGGGCAGGTCTTTGTCATAATCGGGCACAGGGCTGTAAGAAATGTAACGAAGGTATAACCATCCGGCCAGCAGGCCCAGGAGGATCAGGTAAATAAAGATACGAAGAATGATTTTCAGGGATTTCATCGGGGGCTGTTTAAAAATGAATCCCTAAAATAACAACAAAATTTTAAACAGCCGGTCTTGAAATATTTCGTCGGGTGCCTCATAGATGCCGAGGTAGTCGTATTCGCCCGGCAGGGTATAATGGGCGAGGAATTTTACTTCGGTACAGTTTCTTCGGTGCGGACGATGAAGACGGGGATTTTTATGCCGTGGCGTACTTTGTCTACGGTGGTGCCGTGTACCCAGTCTTTAACGCCCTGGTGGCCGTGGGAGCCGGTGATCAGCAGGTCGAAGTTGTTTTCGTTGATATATTTGATCAGTTCGGTGGCCGGGTCGCCGTGGAGGAGGGTATATTCCACCGGCAGGTTTTTTTCTTCTATCTCCTGCGTGAGTTCTTCGAGGTATGCTTCATCCTGGCGGCTGTGAAGGCTGCTACTCTCTTCACCGTACACCATGGTGCCCGGTGTCTCGGCCACATGGATCAGTGTGAGGCGGGCGTTGTTGTTTTTGGCCAGCGAGAGGGCTGTGGAAAGGATGGCCGCATCCAGCTCGCTGTTTTCAATAGCTACGGCCAGGTTCTTATAAGTTACCGGTTTCAACTTTTCGGCGATGACATGTCCTTTTTTGATGATGCCGCTCTCCCACTCTTTTTTCACGCCGAAGAAAGGAGCGATGATGATATATCCCAGGATACCCACCAGGAAGATGACCAACGGCAGTACCAGGAACCATATCCAGAGGGGCCCTCCCGAGAGCCAGCCGGTGAGCTCGTCGAGGACGAGCTTGAGGTTGAGGGAGATGATGATAGCGGCAATGAGCCAGGCGAGGATCTTTACCCACAGGGCGTTGGCGAATTTCCCCATTTTGCCGGGGTCGGAGGTGAAGTGGATCAGGGGGATGGTAGCGAAAGGCAGTTGCAGGCTGAGGATCACCTGCGAGAAGATCAGCAGCTTATAGGTACCGTGGCTGCCGGATATGGCGATGACAATGACGGCCGGCAGCAGGGCGATGCTGCGGGTGATCAGGCGTCGCAGCCAGGGACGGATACGTATGTTCAGGAACCCTTCCATGATAATCTGGCCGGTGAGGGTGCCGGTGAGGGTGGAGCTCTGACCGGCAGCGATGAGGGCGATGGCAAAGGCCGCCGGTGCCAGCGTGGTGCCCAGGATGGGCTCGAGGAGTTTGTGGGCCTGCTGGATTTCGGTCACCATGATGCCCCGCGAGTGGAAGAGGGCGGCGGCCATGATCAGGATGGCGGCGTTGACGAAGAAAGCAGCATTGAGGGCGATGGTCGAGTCGAACAGGTTGAACTTGCCGGCTTCGGCCTTGCCGGTATAGGTGTTGGAGATGGAACGCGATTGTACCAGCGAGGAGTGGAGATACAGGTTGTGGGGCATCACGGTGGCGCCGATGATGCCGATGGTGATGTAAAGGGCTGCCGGCTCGAAACGGGGGACAAAGCCGTTGAGTATGCCGTGCCAGTCGGGCTGTGCCAGGAATATCTCTATCAGGAAACAGGCGCCTATAGTGGCGATGAGAGTGATGATGAACGCTTCCATCCTGCGTACGCCCAGGCGCTGTATGGCCAGCAGCAGGAAGGTGTCGAGGGCGGTGATGGCGGCGCCCCAGAGCAGGGGCATGCCGAAAAGAAGGTTCAGTCCGATGATGGTGCCCAGCAGTTCGGCCAGGTCGGTGGCAGCGATGGCGATCTCGGCCAGCACCCAGAGGAAGATGTTCAGGCGT
>CAZYPI010000042.1:0-7736 GCA_964649335.1 uncultured Rikenellaceae bacterium
TGATGACCCTGCATGCCGGTTTTGTGGCGGAAGATCCTTATTCGGGATATGTGATGGCATGGGTGGGAGGAATCGATTACAGCCGGTTTCAGTATGACCATGTTACGGCAAAGAGACAGGCGGGTTCTACCTTCAAGCCTTTTGTCTATGCGGCGGCCCTGGAGAAAGGTCTTTCTCCCTGCGAATTTTTTTCCAATGAGCGGCGGGTGTTCCGGGATTTTGAGGACTGGTCGCCGGAGAATGCCGAGGGGGTGTATGAAGGATTTTACTCCCTGAAAGGAGCGCTGGCTCATTCGGTGAACACGGTCACGGCGGTGGTGATGGAAAAGACCGGTGTGGGTCGGGTGACAGAAATGGCCGAAAGGATGGGAATCCGCTCAAAAATACCGGCGGTGCCCTCCATAGCGTTGGGGACGGTCTCTTTATCACTGCTTGAGTTGAACAATGCCTATGTGCCTTTTGTGAACGGAGGGCAGCGAAAAGAGCCGGTCACCATCCTGAAGATCACAGACCGGCAGGGAAAGGTGTTGTATGATTATCTGCCGGAAGAGAGGCACACAGCGGTGCTGGAGGCGGGAACCAGCCGTATGATGCTGTACATGTTACGGGAGGTGGTGGACTCCGGCACGGCCCGCTCGTTGCGGAGCGTTTATCATCTGCAGGAAGCACTGGCCGGAAAAACGGGCACCACGCAAAACAATGCCGACGGATGGTTTATCGGGATCACCCCCTCTCTGGTGGCCGGCTGCTGGGTGGGGGCGGAAAGCCCGCAGGTACACTTCCGGACAATCACGCTGGGACAGGGTGCCTATACCGCATTGCCCGTGTTCGCCCTGTTTGTGAAAAACACAGAAAGAGATCCGAAGGTGAAGAAGTATGTGGTGGGCAGCTTCCCGTTGCTTACGGCAGATGAGATGAAAAAACTGGACTGTCCGGATTATTCCCCGCTAAATCCGGAAGAGACCTTCTTCGAACGGTTGTTCGGGAGAAAACGGCTTTCCGACTCTCTGCGGCAGGTGAGACAAAAGGAAAGAGAGAAGCGCCAAAAGGCCCGGCGAGAGAAAATCCGTGAGACCATGCGGCGGATCTTCGGGAAAAAGAGTAGCCGGGGTAAATAAACAAGTTTACTTCAGAACGGGCCCTTTTGTCTTACGCATCAGGATCTCGTCATATCCGGCCACAAGATAATCTTTGATCGTTCCTATTTCAAGGTACCCCCGGTTGATATAAAATTCTTTTGCCGAATTGTTAAAAGAAGATACGCATAAAAACACATTGGGATGAGCGGAGAATATCCTTTTTTCAATAGTATCCATGAGCCGGCTGCCTATCCGGTTTTTCCTGTATTCTTTTTTTACGGCAATGCTTTTTAAGTATCCCGTACAGGCTCCTTTCATCTGAATGACCGCAATACCGGCAATGTTTTTTTCGACATAAGCAACGTAAGATTCATAAAACGGATCCCGGAGCGTTTTTTCTATCTGTTCCGCTGTTATTTTCAGGGTGGTCCAGGGTTCGGTACCGGCCATAAGAGAGGCACATTCCGATATCTCCCGGTCTGTATCCACCGGCTTGATAATTATTCCTTGGTTTTCCATCCTTCCGGCAATTAAAGAAATGAGTTTTTTTGTTTCTCCCGCAAAGTAAAAATAAAGTTAATGAAATATTTTACTTTTGTCTGAAATGTTTACCTGATTTATGAATCCTCTTCTTGTCCTGGTGGTCATTTTGGCATATTTCGGCATTCTGTTGCTGATATCCTATTTTACGGGCAGACATATCAACTCGGAAACGTATTTTACTGGAAACCGCCGGTCTCCGTGGTATGTGGTGGCTTTTGGCATGATCGGGGCCTCTCTTTCTGGGATTACCTTTATCTCTGTTCCGGGCGAAGTGGGAAATACTTATTTTTATTATTTCCAGTTGGTACTGGGCTATCTTGTGGGTTATTTTCTGATTGCCATGGTTTTGTTGCCCCTTTACTACCGGATGAGACTGGTCTCTATTTATTCATATTTGCACAGCCGTTTTGGGAAAGTATCTCATAAAACGGGAGCTGCCTTTTTTCTGACGGCCCAGTCGCTGGGGGCTTCCCTCCGTCTTTTTGTGGTGGCCGGCGTGTTGCAACTGGCCTTTTTCGATTATTATCATATCCCTTTTATGGTTACGGTGATACTTACCCTTTTTATGATTCTGGCCTATACCAATAAAGCGGGTATTAAAACCATTGTCTGGACGGATACCTTTCAGACCTTTATGATGCTTTCTTCTGTAATTATCAGTATCCTGATTATTACCAAAGGGTTGCATCTTTCATTTGGAGAAACGATAAAGACCATCGCCCATAGCAAATATTCCAGGATATTTAACTGGAACTGGAGTTACGAAAAAAATTTTTATAAGCAATTTCTTACCGGCATTGTAGTTGCCCTGGCAATGAATGGCCTGGATCAGAACGAGATGCAAAAGAGTCTTACCTGCAGAAATCTCAAAGAGGCCCAGAAGAACATATATCTGTACAGTATCATCCTGGTCATTACCAACCTGATTTTTTTATCGCTGGGAGCTTTATTATATATCTATGCCGAACATACCGGTATCTCCCTGCCGGTGGATCAGGCCGGGCACTTTATGGATACGGACAAGGTGTTTCCGACTATGGCTTTGCAATATTTTTCCACCGGAGCAGGAATCATTTTTCTCCTGGGGATTGCTTCGGCCGCCTTTTCTTCGGCCGACTCGGCTCTGACCGCCCTGACCACTTCTTTTTATACGGATTTTCTTCAAACCGAAGGGAAAACAGATGAAGAAAAGAGAAAGATGAAAAACCGGGTGAACATCTCTTTTTCTATTCTGTTGATTGTTATTATAATGATATTCAGGGTGGTAAATAATGACAGTGTTATCAATACCGTCTTTACCATTGCGGGTTATACGTACGGTCCTTTATTGGGGTTGTACGGTTTTGGATTGATCACCCGTAAAAAGGTGAAAGATAAATGGGTGCCGGTGGTGGCTGTCTTATCTCCCCTGGTTTCCTGGGTAATCAATGTCCTGATGATCCGCTATACCGGATTCCGTTTGGGGTTTACCGTCTTGTTATTGAACGGGATGATTACTTATTTCGGACTTTATATGATCAGAAAAAAATAAATAATGTTATGTCACGGATTGTAGCAATACTTCTCTTTTTGGGTCTGCCGTTTATTTCATGTCAACGGGATTCTCTCCGGATTATTGATAAACCCATCGATTTTTCAGAAAAAAGGATCGGGTTAACAAAGGAATATATCCGGCAACACTATGGTCTGGATCCGGAAGATATTACGATCACCCCGAGAATCATTGTTCTGCACTGGATCGAAACCAATGATTTTCAGGAGGCATATAATATTCTAAAACCCGAAACCATTCAATACGGAGGGATTGTCGCCCGTGCGGGGAATCTGAATGTGTCTGCCCATTTTCTGGTAGATCGCGACGGTACCGTTTACCGGCTGATGAAAGAGACATGGATGGCCCGGCATGTGATCGGATTAAACTATTACAGTATCGGAGTGGAAAATGTGGGTGGGGCCGGTGGAGTGGATAATATGACGGAGCAACAAATCGAAGCCAATGCACGGCTGGTACGTTATCTGGTAAAGAAATACCCTTCCATAAAATATCTGATCGGGCATTTTGAATACACGCAGATGGAACATACTCCCTACTGGTTGGAAAAAGACAGTACCTACCGGACCGTCAAAACCGATCCCAGTGAAGCTTTTATGGAGGCAGTCAGGAGCCGGGTGAAGGATCTGCATCTGGCAAAGCCCTGAGCCGGAGCTTCGGGACAAGAGAAAGATGACGTATTTACTGCCCGGCGGAGGATGAACGTATTATCAACCCCTGGGCAGGGGTGATAATAAACCCGAAGGTATAAGGTTTGTTTCCGCCCAGGGTGTATTGGGGCAGGGTGCGTTTGCCCCAGCTATTGTCTCCGCCCACTCCATGGAGTTTATAATCAATGTTGACATTGATGAAATCCCGGTCGGGCAGTTCATAGTCATGCTTTGCTTTTGCCAGATCTTTCTCCGTATAGGGCCAGACCCTGAAAGACATAGGCTGTAATCCTCTGATGACCAAGCCTGACAATCCCGGGTCCGACAGTTTGAACCACCGGGTATCACAGCGGTTGGCATTGTCCTGCGTTTTATTATCTCATGAATAACGTAGGGTGGGGGTCAAAACATTAAATATTTTTTTTCAATAATCATTTTCCTGTGTGTTTTAAATCAATCATGGATGTTTCATTCTCCGGGAGGGTGCTGATCACCTCTTTCAGAAATTCGTTGAAGTCGAAATTTTTCATCGACCATCCCAGGCGTACCACGACCAGTTTTTTTGAGGGAATGACAAAAACGCGCTGTCCCTGAAAGCCGTCGCAGAAGTATGTGTCTTCGGGTACATCCGGCAGTTTTTTGTTTTTATTGAGCCACCACTGGGCGCCGTAGGTTCCGTTGGAGTGAGGGGCCTCCCGAATAGTGTAGTCCACCCACTCCGGGGGCAGTATGGTGTCTCCGTTGAAGATGCCGCGGTTGAGATAAAGCATCCCGAAGCGGGCCCAGTCGCGGGCGGTGGCATAGCTGTATGAGGATCCGACAAAGGTGCCGGAGGCATCCGCCTCGAGGGTGGTGTGTAACATGCCGGTGCGGTAAAAGAGCCTCAGGTAGGGATAGGTGACATAATCATGGTAGTTGCTGAATGTGTACCGGATGATCCCCGAGACGATATTGGTGGTGCCGGAGGAATAGTACCATACGCTGTCGGGAGGAACGGCTACCGGCCGGCCGATAGCGTAGCGGTACATGTCGCCGTACACATAGAGCATTTTTGTGGCATCGGAGAGGTCGAAATAATTTTCGTCCCATTGCATGCCGCTGGTCATGTGCAACAGGCTGTTGAGGGTAATGTTTTTGTGTGCATCGTTTTGCCATTCCGGCACCGGCGCCGGCACATGTATATCCAGCTGATGGTCAGCAACACGCAGTCCGGTCAGGGCACTGATGATGCTTTTGGTCATGGACCATCCCAGCAGGGGTGTGTTTATGTCAATGCCGGGGGCATAGGCTTCTCCCACCAGCACGTTGTCATATACCACGGCCACGGCCAGGGTCTTTTTTACGGCTGTGGTATCCGGCGGGTCGATGGCGGCATGTAACACGCTGTTCAGGCGGGCAACATTGACTCCGGGAGGCAGGGTGTCGGGCAGTACAGACCCGAGGGGCCACGCTACCGTGTCGGGGCTGAAAGAAGGCGACGGGAGCAGGAACGCCTGCACTTTGACTGTTTCTTCCGGCGTATCAGCCAGCAGGGCACATCCCAGTCCCCGGCGGTACACCGCTTTGCGTTTGGCCAGCCCAAACACCGTGGCCGTGACCGAGCTGTCGGCGGGATTTACCGTGGTACGGGCCAGGCTGATGGGGAAGAAACTGAGCTCCCGTGCCGCGACGGAGGCCGGACTGCGATGGCCCACAAACACGCCCGAACACATCCCCTTGGCGGCAAAACCGCTGATGATCGGGATACGCCGCCAGGCATAGAGGACGATAAAAAGGAACAAACCTGCAAAAAACAGATATATGATCCTGCGGGTTATTTTTATACGTTTCATGGAGTTGGTTTTTTAATGGCGGGTTTTTTTTCAAATATATAAAAAGTATAGTTATACGGATTGCGGTCATCGGCAGGATGAAAATCTGCGGAAACGGTCTGCCATTGTTCCGGATCCAGTTCGGGGAAAAAAGTGTCTCCTTCCACATAAGTGTCAATAAGGGTCAGGTAGATCCGGTCGGTGAGATGCAATGTCTCTGCGTACAGAACGCCTCCCCCTACGATAAAAGCTTCTTTTTCCCCGTGTTTTTCTGCATAGCTGAGGGCTTCCTCCACAGAATGGACAACAATGCATCCGGGTGCTTCGTATTCTTTGTTATGGGTAACGACGATATTGACCCTGCCGGGCAGGGCTTTGCCGTTGGCTTCGTAGTTGCGGCGGCCCATGATAATGTGATGGCCCCGGGTGATACGAAAGAACCACGCTAGGTCGTCCGGCATGTGCCAGGGAAGCCGGTTGTCACGGCCGATCACCCGGTTGCGGGACATGGCTGCGATCTGGGAGATGATCATCGGCAGAGCTTTACCGTAAAGATAATGAATTACTTTATTTGAGCATCTGGAGAGGGAGATCATGAAAATACATAGGAGAGAAAAGAATCTCGTAAAATGTCAACTGTTTTCGCCGGCTGTCCTGTGTTTCAGAAGGAGTTTGTCATAAAGGAACAACGCAATGACCGTAGCCACACCGATGGCGCTGAAGACCATCCATATTTTTGAAGGATGATACGTGGTCCATAAATAGTTTGTGAGTTGGTGTTCATTCATCCCCATCCTTTCTGCCGCCCGGTGCACATATTCATTTTGGGTAATATCTCCTATCGAAGGGATATCCAGCCCTCTTCGGGCCACTTCCGTCTTCAGCAGCGATATTTTGTCCGACCATTTTTCATAGAAGTTACCGGACAACCATCCTGCGATCAGGTTGCCTGCGGCGACAGGCAGGAATGATGTTCCCATATACAAAGCTTCTTTGTTCCGCGGGGCGATCCTGCCTATGTATTCCGTAAATTTTGGCGAGCTGGACATTTCGCCGATGGCGAACACAAAAATCCCTACGATCACATAGAAACCGTTTCCTGTGCTGAATGCAAGTCCGATGCCGATGGCATTTACGATGATCCCCGAGATGATCGTGTTTAAAGGTTTGAACTTCATAACCAGTGCGGATATCAGCACCTGGAAAAGGATGATGGACCCCGCATCGAGGTTGACCATCATTTCGGGGGCGATGGTCCCTTCGCGGGTGCCTATGGCTGCTGCCAGCCCCGGAGAGATCCCTTCCAGCCATTTGTATATGATCGTGGTGTCCACCCACTGGTCAATGAAATTAGGTAACGTATAAAAGAGCTGGTTGAACATGGTCCAGAAACCTACCATAATGATCAGAAAGATAACAAGTCTGAGATCTTTCAAAGCTTCCAGGATGTTTTTCAGTGCCCTGGTGATCGTTTCTCCCAATGAATCCTGTGATTTTTCCCGGTACGGCTCTTTGTAAAAGAGCAATACCAGGAGCAGGTTTACCAGGATGGCAGAAGCCGCCATAATAAAAACGATCTTCCAGCCGTAAGCATCTCTCAGTTTTGAAGAGAAAAGAGGGCCGACAAATCCTCCTATATTGACGATCATATAAAAGATCCCGAACCCCATCGAAGAGGTTTCCTTCGTGGTTGTTTTGGTTACGGTAGCGGAAATGATCGGTTTGAAGAGAGCGGCTCCGAGGGCCACCCAGAGGAAGGCGATGTAAACCAACAGGTAAGAGTTCACATATCCCATAAGCAAATAACCAGATGAGAGTATGATATAGGCTGTGATCAATACTTTTTTGTATCCGATGCGGTCGGCAAGAGCCCCGGTGATCAATGGCAGGAGATAGAGAATGGCAGTTACAGGCCCCATAATATTCCCTTTCTGGGCCTGGGTGAACCCCAGGGCTCCCTCATCGGTTGACCCGGTAAGGTACAGTGCCAGTACGGCAAACATTCCATACCATGCCCACCGCTCAAACAGCTCCATCGTATTGGCGACCCAGAAAACCCGGGGGAACTTTTTAAATACCTGAACCATTGTTGCCATAGTGC
>CAZYPI010000042.1:7836-10090 GCA_964649335.1 uncultured Rikenellaceae bacterium
TGGAATGTTGGAATGTTGGAATGATGGAATGTTGGAATGATGGGATGTTGGAATAAAGAAAAGGAGTGATCATCGATCATCGGTCAACGATCATCCTTTAACCTTCTTCTTCCAGGTAGAAATAGGCGGCTTTTTCTTCCAGGTCGTCGTAGGTGATGATCTCCCGGGTGCCGTATTGCCGGTAGAAGGAGAGCATGGCGAAATCGCCGGCGCACATGGTGGTGTGGGCAAAAAGGGCCAGGTAAAAGCTCCAGGAGATATAGCCGGGGAGGCTCCAGGCAGCGATCCACAGGGCTGCGCTGATGATCAGAAAAGGGGCCAGCGCCAGACGGGTGAATTCCCTGCGCCGGACCGGGTAGCGGTGGGCGGTGACATAAAAAAACATTTCCCGGAAGTTGGCGCCGATCCTGATCCTTTTTGCACCGGCCAGCAGGAAAAAGAGGGCATGGATCCCCTCATGCACGGGGATCAGTAGCACCGGGAAAGCGATCAACCCGTAAAAAGCATACAGCAGAATATTCAAAGAGCCGGGATGTACCGAGAATAAGTCCACCGTGGGACGGATGGCCAGCAACAGGAAAAAGAGGGAAAAAAGCCAGAAAAAAAAGACCTCCTGATTCTTCCGCGTGAGATGCCGCAACACAAATCCCGGAATATTGTTGTAGGACAGTTTCAGGATCAGGCGGTAGCGGCTCCCGTCTGCCAGATCTTCCGGGGTGAGTTTTGTTGCCATGCTGTAAAATTAGTAATTTTATAGGTCGTTATACCGGGAAAGAAAGCAAAAGAGTATGGTATATTTTTTGATTGGAAGAAGGTGTTAAGTTACAGGTTCATGAAAAAGAGGGCAGGATTATGAATACAAAGGGTTTTTTGTTGTTGGTGGCAGGATGGTGTTTCCCTCTTTTCTTCGTTTCGGCTCAGCGTACCCCCAAAAGGGATACGACACCTATCCCCACCGCTCTTTCGACCACTACCATCGGGAAGGACACCCTGCCGTTGGTGGAGATGAAGGAGGTGCGTGTGATCCCCATGCCGCGGTTTAAGAACAGGCGGCAATACCGCCGGTTCGGCCGGTATGTCAAAAATGTGAAGAAAGTGTATCCCTATGCCAAATTCACAGCCCGCCTGCTGAATGAAATGGAGGAGCACATGGACTCGCTGCCCAACGAGAGACAGAAAAAAGCGTATGTCAGGCAGGTAGAGAAATCCCTGAAAAAAAAGTATTCGGATGTGATCTGGAACATGACCTTCAGCCAGGGGAAGATCCTGATCAAGCTGATAGACCGGGAGACCGGCATGACCTCCTATGAGATCATTGACAAGATGAGAGGGACTTTCAATGCCGGTTTCTGGCAGGCGGTAGCCCGTCTCTTCGGTACCAGTTTAAAGATGGGATTCGACCCGGAGGGGGAGGACCGTCTTCTCAATCAGGTAGTGCTGATGATCGAGTACGGGATGATCTAATCCTTATCCCCCCATCATTTCCATCATGGCTTGTACCACATTGTTGGCGCCATCGGCAATGTCGAGGATGGTGGCGTCGAGCATATAGCAGGGGGTGGTTGCCACGTTGTATTTCTTATCCACCACCACCTCGCCGTGGGTGGTCTGCACATGGCGGGCACCCATGGCCTCGATGGCGTCAGCGGTGCCTTTGTCCTGCCCGATGGTTACTTCCACGTCCTGCAACACCCGGGCCACGATGGCCGGCGAGATACACAGGGCGCCGATGGGCTTTCCGGCGGCCACCATGGCTTTGATGGCGGCGGCTACCTCTTCGTGGACGGTGCAATCAGGACCTTTAAAGGCAAAGTCGCTCAGGTTTTTTGCCACGCCGAAGCCTCCCGGCATGATCAGGGCATCGAAGTCTTTTTCACGAAAATCGCTCAGCGGACGAATCTTCCCCCGCGCAATGCGTGCCGACTCGATCAGTACATTGCGTGTTTCATGCATCTCTTCACCCGTGAGATGATTGATGACATGATGCTGGGGGATGTCGGGGGCGAAGATCTCATATATCCCGCCGTTTTTCATGATGGCATATAAGGTCATGGTGGCTTCGTGGATCTCTGCCCCGTCCATGACACCACAACCCGATAGAATGACTGCGAATTTTTTCTTATCTTCCATGGCTGAATAATTTATGTTTTCGGTTCATAAAGTTAGTAAAATTTCGTTTTTTTCTGTATGATGAAGCGCATATTTTTAGCCATACCGGCCGGCAGGGATCCTGCCCTGATTCAGCATTACGATC
>CAZYPI010000042.1:10100-16460 GCA_964649335.1 uncultured Rikenellaceae bacterium
CAAATGGGTAAAACCCGGGAACCTGCACCTGACCCTTCATTTTTTCGGCGACACCGGCGAAGAGGAGATCCGCCTGCTGGACCTGTTGCTGCAATTGCATACCACCGGATTGCAAAGCTTCGACCTGGTGTTTAATGGTGCCGGGGTTTTCCCCGGGATGCGCAAACCCCGGGTGTTGTGGTTCGGTCTCACTGCTCCGGAAGGATTGGATGTGCTGGTGGAAGCGGTAAAAGAGGTGTTGGCGGAAGGAGGTTTTGCGTTGCCGGATAAACCCTTTTCCCCGCATCTGACCATCGGCCGTATCAAATGGATCGGAAACAGGCAGCGTTTTGCCGGTCTGCTGGAGGAGTACCGGGAAAAAGAGATCAGCCGCCTCACCGTGGATGAGGTATGTCTTTATGAGAGCATCCTGAAACCGGAAGGCCCGGAATATAGAGTGATGAAAAGATACCGCCTGGAAAACTAAAAGAATCCTGATTGTTTTCCTTCACCGTTCAACCTTCATCGTTCAACCTTCATCGTTCCTTTTTATTTTCCTTTGCCTTTTATCACGGTCGTCAGGGTGTGGGAGAGGATCTTCATATCCACGTGCAGCGACATGTTTTCGATATAGATGAGATCGTACTGCATCCGTTCGATCATTTGTTCGACATTCTCGGCATAGCCGTATTTTACCTGACCCCAGGAAGTGATTCCCGGTTTTACTTTTTGCAGGTGGACATAGTGAGGCACCCTGTCGAGGATCTGGTCCACGAAATATTTTCGTTCGGGGCGGGGCCCCACCAGCGACATGTCCCCTTTCAGGACATTGATGAAATTGGGGATCTCGTCCATGCGTGTGCGACGGAGGAAACGCCCCACGGGGGTGATCCGGGGGTCGTTCTCGGAGGAGAGGGCCGGTCCGTCCTTTTCCGCATTTTTATACATGGTCCTGAACTTATAGATCATGAAAGGTTTGCCGTGGCGGCCTACGCGTTCCTGCCTGAAAAATACCGGCCCCTCGGAAGTGAACTTAATGGCGACAGCGATTACCAGCACCAGCGGCAGTGTCAGCACCAGCAGGAGAAGAGCCACGGTATAGTCTATCAGCGTTTTGACCACCACCTGCCAGGCGGGCATCAGCTCGTGGGTGATTTCGATGAGCGGCGTGCCCAGGAAAGAGGACATGCGCACCCTGCCGGCCAGGATGTCGTACAGCTCGGGGATGGCCTGGAGATGGGCCGTGGTATTGAAAAGCTGATTGAGGATATAGCCGATCTCTTTTTTCTCGTTTTCATCAATGGCCAGGATGATCTCCTGCACCTGCCTTCCGTCGGTGAGGATCCCGCGGGCCTGTTTCAGGTCGCCCAAATATGGGAGCTGGCCATCCAGAGGACCTTTGCCGTTGGGTCTGAGCGTGACAAAACCGATGAATTTATAGCCCGCCCGGCCGTTGTTCTCCCTGATCCGCCTGTAGATGTTCAGTGCCTTTTGGTTGTTGCCGATGATGACGGTGTTGAAGCCGATCTTTCCCGTGTGGATCTTATGGTTGGTGATGGATGTAATGACCAGGCGGGGAAGGTAAGTGAAGATAAACTGCAACAGGAACAAGGCGGAAACGGAGAGGTAATAGTTCTTGTAGGAGGCGATCACGTCATTCAGGATGATCAGGAAAAACAGGACCACCACGCCGATGAGGGTGACCAGAAATGTCTGAGCCAGTTCCTGGAGCCGGGACTTTCTGTAGATATTCCGGTAATACCCGGAAAGATAATGCAGCAGCAGCCATCCGGGAGGAATCAGTAACAATCCCAGGATAAAGTTCTTATCTGCCTGAAAAGGAACGTGATAACCGAACTTGAGAGATTCGATATAGACTTTCCGGTACAGAAAAAACAATACCCATGATGCCACAGAGGCTACGTAGTCCGAGAGTAGGTATTTCAGTACCTGTTTTTTCGGGTTCATCAGAGGGTAACAAAATGCATCCGGATTTTTAACGTAAAAACAGGGAAAATGTTTTCAAAAAAAGGAATTATTGCAGATTTTTTACAACCGGCCGGGGCGCCGGGGTGTTATAATGGATTTTTTCCCGGATATACTGGTGTGTCCGGGTGGCGGCAAGGCGGTCTTCCATGAAAATGTTTTTGTTTTTTTCGCCCGACATAAATGTCTTCCAGCTCCGGTAGAGGGGATGATCGTTGCGGGGCAGCATGATACTCCCGGCATTTGTCATTGTTGTGGTACCGGCCTTATGGTATCTGATTTTTCCGGCAATAAAGTCGCAGGTGGTGACCAGTCCCGGCTGTACCAGGCGACAGGTTAGCTCTTGCGTTTCTGCCAGTCCCTCATATCTGAACCGGATCATGGCGCTGTTGTCGAAATCAAGCCGAACAAGGATCATATCGGTCTGTCCGGGATGAACGGAATAGACGTTCACCACCGGCTTTTTCGGGAAAGCCCGGAAAAAACGCAGCAGGGATTCCAGAGAAAACAGCAGGTGATCCACGGCTGTATGGGGCGAGAAACGGTCTGCCGGCATACGGTAAACCATTTCGGCGTAAAAAAGGTCATGAACCGTTTGCGGAATTTTTCCGGCGACAAATGTTTCCCAGACAGGGTTAAAACAAACGGCGGCTATATCCGCTTCGGCTGCCAGCCTGACGATCTCATGCATATCTTCCGGAGAGAGCCTGCCGGTATGTATGAAAAACAGGGGTTTCGACTGTCTCAATGCCTGCCGGATAAAAGGCATGTCGCCGGTAGAAGGGTCCGGGAAAATCAACCGGTCCGACCGGGAGATCAGTTCATCCGCATCGGGAGAAGATAAAAAACCGGTTTCCTGCGGCGGTTGACCGGGCTGCAGAGCCCGCGAGAAAAAAAGCAGCTCCACCGGTTCCTTTTTTTGCCGGAACAGGCGGGCCAGGTCAATTGTTTCACCCGACAGGCCGAAAACCCCGATTTTTATCATATTTTTGTAGCGTTTTTGCAAACTTATAACTTTTACCCGGAAAGAACCCTGATTTTCAGGCGAAGTTATTAACGGGCCGGTGTTGATAAGCGTGTGGAAGATAGACAAATAAAAAGTTAACGGGTTTGAGGCATGGGAAAAGAACCGAGTTTACACTAAATAGAAACTGACCTGAAAATGATAAGACAAGAGGATCCGGAAGACAATTACCGCCATAAAGGATTGCGGAAAAAACTGGTGGAAGAGCTTCGCGGGAAAGGCATCACGTCGGAGGCTGTGCTGGATGCCATAAACAAAGTACCCCGTCATTTATTCATGGATACGGGCTTTTTGGATTATGCTTATAAAGACCAGGCTTTTCCCATCGGGGCGGGCCAGACGATCTCGCAACCCTATACGGTGGCCTTCCAGACAGAACTGCTGGACATCCAAAAGGGGGATAAGGTTCTGGAGATCGGCACAGGATCGGGATACCAGACGGCCGTTTTGCTGGAGCTGGGAGCCCGGGTGTTCACCATCGAGCGCCAGAAAGAGCTCTTCCTCAATTCACAGGCGCTGCTCACACGCCTGGGCTATCATCCCCGTTTCTTTTACGGAGACGGCTATGAAGGACTGCCTGCTTTTGCTCCTTTCGACAAGATCCTGATCACGGCGGCGGCCCCGGAGATACCGGATACCCTCATCCGGCAACTGAAGACCGGCGGTGTGCTGGTGGCCCCCGTAGGCGGGGAAACCCAGGAGATGACCCGCGTGGTAAAACACGGACGCGATGACATCGAGGTGACCAAACACGGATATTTCGTTTTCGTCCCGATGATGAAAGGTACCAATAACCACAACGGCTTAAACAATAAATAGCCGGATAAAATCAGAAGAAAAATCATGAAAAAAATTCCCCTGATAAAAACATTTGTGTTCAGCCCCTTTCAGGAAAACACCTATGTGCTTTACGAAGAGGGCGGAGAGGGTGTGGTCATCGACCCCGGCAACAGTACGCGGGAAGAGGATGAGGAAATATTCGCTTTCATCCGTAAAAACCGGCTGCACCTTCGCCATGTGCTGCTCACACACGGGCATCTGGATCATATATGCGGAGTCCCCCTGTTTCATGAAGCGTTCGGCCTGCGACCCGAGATCCATCCGGATGATCTATACCTGTATCAGACCGTGAACCTGCAGGGGGAGATGTTTTCCTTTCAGGTGGGGGAGATGCCCGAAGCGGAACAGTTGACTTCAGAGCCCGTAACTTTTGGTGAAGTGACCCTGGAGGTGATCCCTTTGCCCGGCCATACTCCCGGCGGGGTGGCTTTTTTCAGCCGCGATCACGGGCTGCTTTTTTCCGGCGATATCCTGTTCCGCGGAAGCATCGGCCGCACCGACCTGCCGGGCGGAAATTATGATATGCTGAAAAACAGTATCCGGTCGGACATCTTGGGAAAAATGGATGAAAACGTGAGGGTATTCCCGGGACACGGCCCTGAGACGACAGTTGGTTATGAAGCACGCACCAACCCGTTTCTGGATTTCGTCTGATTTTTCCGGGGGGATGATCAATGTGGTTTTTTTTACTCATCCCTTTTTTTATTTTTATCCGTTGTAAATAATTAACGTAAAACCTGATTCAATGACTCCTTATACTTTTGCCGACCGGCATATCGGTCCGCGTGACGGCGATATTCCGCAGATGCTTGAGGTCATCGGGGAGAAGACCCTCGAGGATCTGATAGATAAAGTGATCCCGCCGGACATACGCCTGAACGGGGATTTTGATATTCCGGCGTTACAGGAAGATGAATATCTGAGATACCTGAAAAAGATCGCCTCGCAAAACAAACTGTTCCGCACGTATATCGGCCTGGGGTATTACAACACGGTTTTTCCGGCCGTGATCCAGCGGAACATTCTGGAGAATCCCTCGTGGTACACCTCGTATACACCTTACCAGGCCGAGATCTCGCAGGGCCGTCTGGAGGCCCTGCTGAATTTCCAGACGGTCATCATGGAGCTTACCGGATTGCCTCTGGCCAATTCTTCATTGCTGGATGAAGGCACCTCTGCCGCCGAGGCAATGCTGATGCTGTACAATGCCCGTTCGCGCAGTGCCGTGAAAGAAAATGTGAACCGGTTTTTTGTGGATGAGGATATTTTTCCGCAGACCTGGAGCATCCTGAAGACACGTGCCGAAGCCAGAAAGATCGAGCTGGTGAAAGGATCGTGGAAAGAGATGACGCCGGGGGGCGATTTTTTCGGGGCGCTGGTACAGTATCCCGGTGCCGGCGGGCAGGTATGTGATTATGAACCCTGGGTAAAGAAGGCCCGTGAGAACGGGGTCCCCGTGGTAGTGGTGGCCGATATACTGAGCCTGGCACTGTTGCGTCCTCCGGGAGAGTGGGGTGCCGACGTGGTGGTGGGCTCGGTGCAACGGCTGGGTCTGCCGGTGAGTTACGGAGGTCCTCATGCGGGGTATATGGCTGCCAAAGAGGAATACAAACGCCACATGCCCGGCAGGATCATCGGCGTAACACGCGATGCGCAAGGGAAACCGGCCCTGCGTATGGCCTTGCAGACACGTGAACAACATATCAAACGGGAGAGGGCCACCTCCAATATCTGTACGGCCCAGGCCCTGCTGGCGACCATGGCCGGCATGTATGCCGTATATCACGGGCCCGGAGGACTGAAAAAAATTGCCGGAGGGATCCATGCCCTGGCAGGAGCCCTGAACGAAACGGTGAAAACACTCGGTTATGACCAGGTGAATGATAACTTCTTCGATACCCTGAGGATCCGGGTGCCGGAGGAGAAACAAAGGGAGAAAATACGGGAACTGGCCCTGCAGAAAGAGATCAACCTGAACTTTTTTGAGCCCGGATATGTGGGGGTCAGTCTGGACGAGAGCGTCAATGCCCCCGATCTGCAGGATCTGGCAGATATCTTCGCAGGCGGCGCCGGCAAAAAGAGTATGCCGGTACAGACGGGAGGGAAAAGTATTTTTCTGGATAAGAAATTTCTGAGGGAAACGCCTTTCCTGCAACAGGCGGTATTTCATAAATACCGTTCCGAGACGGAGATGATGCGTTATATCAAAAAGCTGGAGCGCCGGGATATCTCCCTGACCCACTCGATGATCTCCCTGGGGTCGTGTACGATGAAACTCAATGCTGCCGTGGAGATGCTGGCGGTAACCTGGATGGAGTTCGGGGCCGTTCATCCTTTTGTGCCGGCAGATCAGGCCGCCGGCTACGGCCGGGTGATACGTGATCTGGAGGAAGACCTGCTGAAGGTGACCGGTTTTGCCGGCATCACTTTCCAGCCCAACTCGGGTGCTGCCGGTGAATATACCTGTCTTTCCATTATACGGAAGTATTTGCAGGACAAAGGACAGGGTGAAAGGAATGTGGTGCTGATCC
>CAZYPI010000043.1:0-16412 GCA_964649335.1 uncultured Rikenellaceae bacterium
TGACGGCAGGCCTGCCGGTGACCCTGCAGGGGCTGGTGGGTTGGCACGGTCTGGTATACGGCATGCGCTCTTTCGGCTACTCCGCCCCCTATAAGGTACTGGATGAAAAAATGGGGTTCACGGGAGAGCATATCTACGAGGAGATCATCCGTTTTCTGGGGATAAGCTGACCCCGGAACAAAAGCACAAAAAAAGCCCGCTCTGTGGAGCGGGCTTACTTTTATTATTTCTTTTAATCCAGCAATTCGGCCAGTTTCTTTTTCAGATCCTCACCCCGCAGGTTTCTGGCAATGATCGTACCGTTCTTATCCAGCAAAAAGTTGGAAGGAATGGAACGCACGCCATACATTTTGGCTACCTCGGCTTTCCATCCTTTCAGGTCGGACACCTGTGTCCACAGCAAACCGTCTTTATGGATGGCTTTGATCCAGTCCTCCCGGTTGTCATCGAGGGAAACCCCGATGATATCAAACCCTTTGTCATGATATTTTTTATAGGTCTTTACAAGATTGGGGTTCTCGGCCCGGCAGGGGCTGCACCAGGCGGCCCAGAAATCGATCAGCAGATAAGGCCCGTAAAGAGAAGAGAGGGTTACCTCTTTGCCGGTGGTATCGGGCAGGGTGAAGTCAACCGCCGGCTGGCCTACAGCCACCTTTTTTTTGGCTTCGGCCCACTGCCGCAGTTCCCGGACAAAACCGATCTGGTTGAAAGAGGTATCCATCCGGTTCAGATAACTCTCCATCTCTTCCCCTTCCATATTATAAGCCATGCTCCTCAATAAATAAGGGGACACCAGTGAATTGGGATGTTCTTCCATAAACTTTTTCTCCACCTTTTCCTGTTCCTTGGTGATAGAGTCATATTGAGCCTCAATCTGTTTCACCAGGGATTCATTACCCGTCATCTTAGCCTGCTGCCACTGACCGTAAAGGGCTTTGAACTGGTCTTCAAAAGGTTTCATAGTTTCCTGATACGCATTGTACTCATCCTGGTAAGGAGAGCCTTCGGCTTTTGCCAGCCAGAGAGAATCCACATTGCCTGTGATCTTCAGCTTGTTGTTTTCCATGAAAAGCAAAAGATAACCGCGTTTGTCCTGCACCTGAAGATAATAGATATCGGGATGATCAAGGGTTCCCTCCATCTTGAAATTCCCGTCTTTTATCTCGGCCGAATCCACATGGACTATTTTCTGATTTTCCTGTTTGGACAGATACACCTTCCCCCCTACGGCACCGTCCAGGTGGCCGGTAATCTCATAACGGGGCGTATTGTTGCATGCCCAGAAGGCAGCAACCAGAATAAAAAGAACAATAATTTTTTTCATTAGTAAAGAATTAATTAGATGATAAAATACAAAAAAATTTATTGATTAAGCGGGTAAATATAAGGATAATCCATTGATTAAAAAAGTGTTTTACTCAACAAAAATAGCCGTTCAGAATATCCCGGGCCGCTTTATAAGGATCGGCTTTCTTTGCTATCACGGCTTTTTCCGTTTCGGCGATTTTTCTTTTTATTTTTTCGTTTCCGTAAAAATGCTGTTTCAGTCCGTTGTTCAGTGCTTCAAAGAACCAGTAACGGGCCTGTTCTTTCCTTTTTTTATCAAAATAGCCGTTCTTTTTGGTGAATTGCACGTATTCCAGGATGGTTTCCCAGGCTTCTTTTATCCCTTTGTTATCCACCACCGAACAGGTTCTTACGCGGGGCAGCCATCCCGAGGCGGGCACCGGCAAAAGATGCAGTGCCGACTCATATTCTTTCACGGCCCTGGCCGCCTGTTCCCGGTTTTCCCCGTCGGCTTTGGTGATCAGGATCATATCGGCCATTTCCATGATTCCTCTTTTCATGCCCTGTATCTCATCGCCGGCGCCTGCCAGCATCAGCAACAGAAAAAAATCCGCCATGGAATGTACGGCCACTTCCGACTGTCCCACCCCGACCGTTTCGACAAACACCACCTCAAAGCCGGCAGCCTCACACAGCAGGATAGTCTCCCTGGTTTTGGAGGCCACTCCCCCCAGCGAGCCGGCCGAAGGCGAAGGCCGGATAAAAGCTGCCGGGCTGGCTGCCAGCCGTTCCATACGGGTCTTATCTCCCAGGATACTCCCGCCGCTCTTCCGGCTGGAGGGATCTATGGCCAGGATGGCCAGTTTGCGGCCGTTATCCGTCAGATAAACACCCAGCGACTCGATAAAACTGCTCTTCCCCACCCCCGGCACGCCGGTAATGCCCACGCGTATACTGCCGCCGGCATGCGGGAGACAACCCGCCAGGATCTCCCCCGCCAGCTCCTGATGCGCCGGCAGAGCACTCTCCAGCAAGGTGATCGCCTGACTCAACAGGGGGATATCCCCGGCAAGTATACCACGGATATACTCCCCGGCTGACAACAGCTTCTTCTTCTTCCGGATAAATTTACTCACCGCCTCGGGGTTAACCCCCTGCACGGAGGGATCTTCCGTTTTCTTCTCTTTTTCTTTCACCATCAGTGATCCTGTTTCCGTCACGAAGATACTAACTAAATAAAAGGGACGCAAGCTTTTGCGTCCCTTCATGATATAAATCAACCCACTGCTTATTTCTTCTCTGGCGGCACCTCCACCACGCCTGTGATTCTCAACATGGTATTGGGAGATACGGGATCATTGGTGATCACCGTGATTGACTTGCTCTGACGCCCCTTGTAGGCCCCCGTATGGAAGATCGCTTTTATGCTGCTCGACTGGCCGGGTTTGATCACTTTTTCCTTCGGGCTCACAGCCGTACATCCGCAACTGGACCGCACCTTGTGAATGATCAGGTCGCTTTTGCCCGTATTGGTGAAAACAAATTCATGCTCTACCTCGGAGCGTTGCGGCGCCTTGCCGAAATCATAGCTTTTTTCCTTGAAGGTGATATGAGGAGCCTTTGCTTTTTCTTCGGGTGTCAGCTTGCTGAAGTTTTCCTCGATGGAGGCGGAGACCACCAGCCGGGAGCTGGGCAACTCCTTGCCGTTGATCTTCATATAGATCCTGTCGATCACAAAACCCCAGTCATTTTTCTTGCTGGCATCATAAGTCACCTCGATATACCCCTTCTGGTTGGGCTTCAATACGGAGGGTACTGCTTTTACGGTCAGATGTGCCGGCACCCTGGTGAACTCAATGCTGATATCATGATCGGTGGTGTTGATGATCTCATCTTTCCGGACTTTCTTCTGGTCTTTGTATGTGCGGGTGAAGGCGATATGATTGGTTTTCAGCCTCAGACCCTCGATCTCATACGGATAAATATCCTTCACCGTCTTGGGCCGTGGCTCCACAAAACCCATAATACGCAACATCACCGGCCCCGATGAAGCATTGGAATATACGGTGATGGTTTTCGAAAACTTGTTCGGACGGTTCCTGGGATTGTAAGCCACCCTGATAAACCCTTCGCCGCCGGGAGTGATAGGCTCTTTCGACCAGGTAGGCGTAGTACATCCGCAGGAAGACACTACACGCTGAATCACCAAAGGCTCACTGCCCGTATTCCGGAACTTGAAATCGTGGGTGACCATACCGGCCTCTTCCTTGATCTTGCCGAAATCATAGATCTTTTCCTTAAATGAGATATTCGGGCCTTTTTGCTGGGAAAAAGCCTGGTACCCCATGCCTGACAACATGAACAATGCTGCAAAAACAAAATATTTTTTCATTTTAAACACTTTTTTTGGTTAAGAAATTTTACTTCTTTTACAGGATATTCCAATAAAAAAAGTGAACAAAACGTTCTGTTTTACGTTCAAAAAATAAAGAAGTTCAATTTTATAAAATAAAAATTAAATTTTAGCTGATTTTAACTATTTTTAACGTTTCTCAGGGAAAGATATTTTGTTTTCATGGGCCGTGAAAGAAAATTTGGGAGAAAGATTTGGTGGGGGATGTTTTTTCTCACGGTGTTTTTGCTTGTAACCATACCCTCCCGGGGGCAGTTTTACAACGGGCACCAGATGACTTTCGGAAAAAACCGCGTTCAGTACAACACCTTTTTCTGGTCTTTTTACCGTTTTGAGCAGTACGATGTTTATTTCAACGAATACGGGCGCCAGCTTGCCGATTACACCTCGGAGGTTATCCGGAAAAAACTTTATGAGGTGGAGGATTATTTCGACTACACCCTGAACAAACGACTTATCTTCCTGGTTTACAACAAACTTTCCGATTTCAGACAAAGCAATATCGAGCTGGCGGATGATAACAACGAAACCAATATCGGAGGCATACGGTACGTGATAGACAACAAGGTGTTTGTCTATTTTAACGGCGACCGTATCCGGTACGACCGGGAGATCGGTGCCGCCATCGCCCAGGTACTGATCAATGAGATGGTGAACCAGGGAGACCGGAAAAACAAAGTCTCTTCTTCGGCCAGGATCAATCTCCCCGAGTGGTTTACGGAGGGCCTGGTCTCCTATGTCGCCGACCCCTGGAACCTGGAACTGGAAAACAGGGTCAAAGACGGGATCCTGTCCGGGAGGTACGACCAACTGAATCATCTGGAGAAAGAAGATGCCGTCCGGGCCGGCCACTCTTTTTGGAGATACCTCGCCAAAGAATACGGCGATGCGGTGATCCCCAATATCCTTTATCTGACCAGGATCAACAAAAACCTGGAAAAAGGGTTCTATTATGTCCTGGGTAAAAAGATCAAAGAGCTGTCGGATGACTGGGTGAAATATTATAAGGAACTTTACGCTCCGCAAGAGGAAGATAAAGAAAAACCGGCAGGCACACCGCTGCTGAAAAAGACCAAACCAAAGGATGTTTATCAGCAGATCAAAGTCAGCCCCGACGGAACACACATCGCTTACGTGACCAACCAACTGGGCAGGTATAAAATATGGCTGTACGATACGCAGACCCGTAAGAAGAAAAAAATATACGCCCATGAGCCCCGCGTCGAGCAGATTATCGACTACACCTATCCGGTGCTGGGATGGTACCCCAACGGCCGCATGCTGGCTTTCATTGCCGAACAAAACGGCGGACTGGTTTTGTTTTTCTACCGGCTGGATTTGAAAAAACTCGAAAGACTGAACCTGCTTTATTTTGAAAAGATCCTGGATTTTGATTTTTCCGATGACGGGGCACAGATGGTTTTATCAGCGGTAAAAAGCGGACAGACCGACCTCTACGTTTACGATATTGCTTCCGGCACCAATGTCCAGCTGACCAACGACCCGGAAGATGACCTGCATCCCCGTTTCATCAACGAATCACAACAGATCGTTTTCAGTTCCAACCGCAGCTCGGACACCCTGGTGCCCGTACAGGAGGTATCAAAACCCAAAACGGTGCCCTACCACGACCTGTTCATCTATGATTACAAGTCCCGCTCCAATGTCCTGAAACGCCTCGACGAAGGGAAATACTGGGATAAGAATTACCCTGCCCAGGCCGGACAAAAAGAATTTCTTTATCTGGGCGACCAAAACGGCATCATCAACCGTTATGCCGCCAGTTTTGACAGCGGCATCGCTTACATCGACACGGCCGTGCACTACCGGTATTTTACCGTCTCCAAACCCCTGACCAACTACAACCGCAACATCCTCGAGCAGGATTACTCCGAAGAATCGGGACTGGCCGGAGACATTGTCTTTACCGACGGCAGATATGTCCCGGAATACGATACTCCCGACCTGACAGGCAAACCTTACGGGGACACCCTGCTGCCTACGGCCTACCGGGAGATCATGAACAAAGAATACCACTCCCTGGACAGCCTTGAACAGCTCAGGCAAAGACTGATCGAAGAAGACCGCAGACGCCGCGACACCCTTACCAAGCCCCTGTACACCTATTTCGAAGACAAAAACCTGATTGACATCAACCACTATATCTTTGAACAGGAAAAACAGAATTATTACAACCATCTTATCCTGGGAAAATATGCCGATGTGGACCTGGATACGGCGAAGATGAAGTTCCCCGCCATCCGTATCTATGAAACGGCTTTCTACCAGGATTACTCTGCCAACCAGCTCGACTTCAGCTCCCTGAGCAACTCCTACCAGTTCTTCAACGGCAGCGGCATGTATTATAATCCGGGGATCAACGGCCTCTTTAAGATAGGAGCAACAGACCTTTTCGAAGATTACCGGGTCACGGCGGGGTTCCGTTTCTCGGGTGATTTCACCAGCAATGAATATCTTATCAGCTTTGAGAACCTGAAAAAAAGACTCGACAAACAATATGTCTTTCACCGGCAAACATACAAAGCCAATAATGACAACCTCAACTCGTACCAGCAAGTTACTTCGCAGCAATTTTTCTTCATCGTAAAATATCCTTTCAACCAGGTGATGGCCGTAAGGGCCACAGCCAGTGTACGTACCGACAGAATGGTGGCGCTGGCCACCGACAACACCAACCTGCACCGGCCCAACACCTTCATCCCCTGGCTTAACGGTAAACTGGAATACATATTCGACAACACCCGTTACAGAACGGTGAATATCTATTTCGGCACCCGGCTGAAAGTGTTCGGCGAGGCTTATTATCAACTCGACAACTGGAAGTCGGATGTGTATATCCTGGGGGCGGACATAAGGCACTATCAGCGTATCCACCGGGACTTTATCCTGGCCACACGCATTGCAGGCAGCACCTCTTTCGGACACCAGAAGCTGATATACTACCTGGGCGGTGTGGACAACTCCCTGCTCTATATGTTCAATCCCCAGGGCAATTTCAATTCCAACATCCCTGTGGATTATTCTCAGAACTATATCTTCCAGACCGTTGCCACCGATATGCGCGGGTTTCATCAGAACATCCGCAACGGCAGCAATTTCATTCTCATGAATGCCGAGCTCAGGCTGCCCGTTTTCAGGTATCTGGCCAACCATCCCCTGGGGTCCAAATTCCTCAACAGCTTCCAGCTGGTAGGTTTCGGCGATCTGGGCACGGCCTGGAACGGTCCCAACCCCTATTCCGGACAAAATGCCTACGACAGAAAGATCATCAATAACGGCCCTCTGACGGTCATCCTTGAAACCAACAGGGAACCTTTTGTCGCCGGTTTCGGTTGGGGAGCCCGGGCCCTGGTTTTCGGATATTTTCTGAATTTTAACATGGCCTGGGGCGTGGAAAACTTTATCGTCCGGCCTTACATGTTCCACCTGTCATTTGCCACTGATTTCTGATATTATGACTACAACACAGATTCTCATCCTGCTCATCACCGGACTGCTGGCGGGTTTTGTCAGCGGAGCCATGGGCGTGGGCGGCGGGATCATCATCGTCCCGGCCCTGGTTTTTCTTTTGGGCATGTCCCAGCACGAGGCCCAGGGCACCAGCCTGGGCGTACTGGCCGTACCCGTCGTGCTGCTGGGGGCCGCCAACTACTATAAAAACGGATATCTGAACATAAAATTCGCCCTGATCCTCGTCCTGGCCTTTTTTATCGGCAGCTACCTGGGCTCGGAGGCAGCCATCGCCCTCCCCGACAGGATACTGCGCAAGATCTTCGGCGGCCTGGTCTTTATTGTTTCACTGAAAATGATCTTCGGAAAATAAATGAACCCCGCTATTGCCATAAAAATAAAGGAGCTCTCGGAGCGATATTACCGTCAACTGCAACAGTGGAGACACCATTTGCACCGCCGGCCGGAGCTTTCTTTCGATGAGCATCAGACGCAACAATATCTTTCCGGAGAGCTTGCAAAGCTGGGCATCCGCGATATCCAAACCGTTGCCGGTACGGGCTTGCTGGCCCGCCTGGAAGGGAAAAATACCGACGGGAAGACCCTCGTGCTGCGAGCCGACACGGATGCCCTGCCCGTAAACGAAGAGAACGACATCCCTTACCGCTCACAACACCCGGGCATCATGCATGCCTGTGGCCATGATGTCCACATGACCTGTCTCCTGGGTGCCGCCCGCATCCTCGGGGAGATACGCGACCACTGGCACGGCACCGTGCTCCTGCTGTTCCAGCCGGCTGAGGAGAAAGTGCCGGGGGGAGCCAAAGAGATCGTGGAAGGAGACGTTCTCACCCCATGGCATCCCGATCTGATCCTGGGACAACATGTGGATCCCACCCTCGGGGCCGGCACCGTGGGCTACCGCCCCGGCAGGTATATGGCCTCTTCCGACGAGCTCTACCTGACCATCACCGGCCATGGCGGCCATGCCGCTCTGCCCGGCAAGGTGACCAACACTCCCTATATCGCCGCGCAGATACTGATCCGCATGGTAGACCTGGTAGCACAGGAGGCGCCTGACGACACCCCATCCGTGTTGCGTTTCGGCAGGGTGGAAGCCCCCGGTGCCACCAATGTCATCCCTGATACGGTGCATATGGAAGGGACCTTCCGTACCTTCGACGAGACCTGGCGCAACCGGGTGCATGAAAAAATCACCGCCATGGCAAAAAACCTGGCTGAACAAAACGGCGCCGAAGCAGGCCTGGAAATAAGAAAAGGATACCCCGTGCTGGAAAACGATCCGGCAGCCACATCCAAAGCCATAAATTTCTCGGCAGAATATCTGGGGGAAGAGAAGATCAGACACCTCGACAGGAGGATGACCTCCGAAGATTTTGCCTATTACTCCCGTGTAGCTCCCTCCCTCTTTTTCCGCCTGGGAGTGTCGCCGCCGGGAGTGAGGACGATCTATCCCCTGCATTCTCCCCGTTTTGACATCCACGAACCGGTACTTGCCACCGGAGCAGGCCATTTGGCCTGGCTGACTTACTCCTTCCTGCAGGAGGAGCGCCGATAATTATTTTACAAAAAGCGGAAAATCATGATGTCATTTTAATTTTATTTTTATTTTTGCCGGATATTTAAAATCAATAAATTTAAAACTATCATGGCTTACGTTATTAATGAAGATTGTACAGCATGCGGCACCTGCATTGACGAATGTCCGGTGGAAGCTATCTCCGAAGGGGATATCTATAAAATCGATCCGGAACTTTGTACCGACTGCGGTGCCTGCGCTGATGTTTGTCCGGTGGAAGCTATTCATCCCGAATAAACCGGTACAAACAAAACAATAAAAAAACGGCCTTTACGGCCGTTTTTTTTATATCACGGATTATATTCCGACTCATTCAGTATCTTCTGATAATTGGCAGTGGTCATCAGCTCTTCCAGTGTCACCTCCCTATGCATTTTCATATAATTTCTTACGATCTGCCATCCGATCCAGTTGGCTGCCCGGCCGGGTGATTCGCGGGGGAAATAATTCGTGAAAGGGGCATCGCGAGTAAGCTTGTTGATAGTCATATAGTCGGTCCTGAACAATAACTTTTGTTCAATAAGATAGGCCCACATCTGTTCTTCGTTGTCCCGGCACCATTTCATTTGCTCCGGCGTGAAACCTATGATCACTTCGTCTTTTTCACGAGGCAGCATGGCCTTGACAAAATAATACAGTTTCCCTTCATAGATCATACGGTTGATCACGTTCTCCGTGAGCATCGTATCCTTGCCCGCGGGCTGAAACGGAAACTCCACCGATGCCCAGGCATACATACAGTCCGAAGGGATCTTTTCAGGAACCATCTTCCGCTGCATATACTTCGGGATCCCCAACTGGTCGTAGTAAGGCACATCGTCGCCCAGATAGCGGTCCAGACCGATCCCCAGGATCCCCTCATCTATGAGCAGGGAGGCATTGAATCCCGATACATAGGTATATACCTCCGGAACTTTCCTGCCGGGGAAATAGTAAAGGTAGTGCCTGAAAGCCCCGGTCAGCGCTCCCTCAAGACCGTGCAGGTCGGGATAGACATTGAGGACTTTCTGATATACTTCACGGTTCAGATTGTCCGAGAGGAAGACTTTCAATAACTCATTGAACATCACCGTCCCCGGTCTGCCGATATTCAGCAACCGGACAAACCTTTTGAAAAAAATACCGTACTCTTTCTGCAATTGCGGCACGTGTGCAATGACACTGTCCGGCGGGGGAGTAAAAAGATCTTTTTCAAACCTCCGGATCGTCACGGTCACGTCAATATCCGAAACATCCACATCCGCAGGATTCCTCCGGCATCCGGAAAGAAGTACCCCCATAAACAAAATAAACACCAGTTTTTTCATCTTTTTCCCCTTTGGACAATCACATTACGAATATTCCGGCAGGCAAAAATAACGCAAAACGGCTTAAAACAAAATCCATGCTCTGTGCTCACTCCTTATAAGTGATCCTGCCTTTCCTTATCGCCTTACGCAACTTGTCAAAATCCAGGTCTTTTCCGTAAAAAGTAAAATTGTTGAGCATATCCATGACAAACTCGCCGGCCTCCTTATCATCTCCCGTAACGGAAGGATAGGAGATAACAAACACGTAATCTCCCTGTATAAAGTTGAGGAAATACACTTTTTTTGCGGGATTATCTCCTTTGTCCGTACTGTCGGCTTCCGTAGCCAGGGGGTTCTCATAATACCAAAAATTAAAAGGATATGCACAGGAGGAAAAGATCTTCTTCTCCACCGCCTCCACCGGAACATGATACATCTTTTCCTGATTGTCCGTTTTCCACTTCTCTATATTTTTCAGCACATCCCGGTCTGTTGTCCCGAACTTTTCCTTCCTGTTGTAAGAGAATTCTATGACTCTTCCGTTTTCCAGGCGTATCACCGGAAAATAATTGAAATCCGGGTCACCGGGCAGGTAGAAGGTAAAGTGCAGATCCGGATAATTGGCATACAGCAGGATGCCCGAGCTGACTTTCAGGATCCCTTCCGGGTCGAAGAAATATTTTTTGAGCAGGCGGGTGGCTACGGGGCTGCCCAGGTTTTTGGCCGTTAGCCAGTCTTCGGTGGCCCCCTGCGGATCATTCATATACTTATATTTCACCACACCCCGGTTGCTGTAAGCGTCTTTATTCAGCGGATTCAGCAGGATGGCCCTGTTAAAATCTGCCAGTGCCCCTTCGTAATCTCCCAGCCCCTTCTTACAGATCCCCCGCTGGTTGTAAGCATCGGAATTCTCAGGATTGATTTTCAGGATGGCATCAAAATCCTTCACCGCCCCCTTGAAATCTTTCATCTGCGCACGGGCATATCCCCGCAAGGCAAGCACCCTCGTATTCTTCCTGTTCTTTTTTAAAAGCTGGTCAAAACATTCGACAGCCTCCTGATAATCACGCATCTTCAACTTCTCCAGCCCCATGAGATAACAATCCCTGTCCTGACTGTAAACCAACCCGGAAAAGACAACAGAAATCATAAAGATAGTTGCCAGAACCTTCATATCCTTTTGTAAGATATGTTTTTATAAACCGCTAATTTACCACGACGGCGAAAATATTCCTAATTTTCAGGACTTTTTGCAACATTCCCAGCCATATATCAACACATTTTCCGGTTATTGTATGATTATCCCCCCTTGTTGTCCCGGCCGGCAGACCGGAGAACAGTGAACTTTAATCTATACTATATGTGCAATTTTTTGTGACAAATTAACCTTTATAAAATATTATATCCCTGTTTCCGTTAATTTTAGCAATTTTGTAAAAAAATTAAAACCCCATGAAAAGGTCATTAAAAATATTCCTTACGGTATTCGTTCTGTTTTTTATTTTTTATTTAGTTTTCCACAACAGGATCACCGGCACCTACAGGGTGTACCGGCTGGTTACGACCGTCACCGGTGCCATCAGGGGAGGTGAGGATCATTACGCTCTGGAGATTGCTGCCGGCCTACGTGACGGAGAAAAGAAAGACACGCTGACAGCCATGATCTCCCGGCAGGAAGGCGCTCACTTCACCGCAGACGTCACCTTCAACCGGGACAGGTATCTCATCCTGCAGCGGGGCGATTCCACCAAAGTGATTATCACTGATGCGGGGCTCCTTATCAAAGGGAAAAGCCGTAAGGCCGGCCGTCTCGACATAACGGCACTGGTGGGAGAGATCCTTCGGGATTATCCGGGAACAACTTTCATCCCCGGCATGCCGTGGTCCAAAAGAGCCGCTTTGGCCGGCTGGCTCTTTCTAAACGGGCACTTCGACAGACAAAAGACCGGCGGCAGAAAATATGATGTCATCCGCCTGAAAGACAAATTCGTGGACCGGGCTGACCTGCTGATGGAAAGAAATGTGCCCGGCTATTTTTTGAAGATAAAGGATGGAGACCGGCAGATTCTCCTTTCCCTGCATCTTACGGAGGGTGAGGTAACGGAGCCCGTGCTGCCCGGCGGAGAGATGAAGACCCTCGTCGTCAACGGCGACGAGCTCAACACTGCCGTGTACCGGGGAGCTTTACGTGCCGGCGGACTGATCCTGGAGAATATGAACCCTCCCAAACCCGACGGCATCGAACGCCGCTGGGGCAAAGGATTGCTCACTTATGTGGATGGCAACAGGGTTCTTATCGCCAAAGGCACACACCGCGAACTGGGGGAAGCCCACGGGGCCCTGCTGAAAGCAGAGATACGCAAGCTGGTAGATGCCACTCTCTACACGATCAACTGGGTTTATACCATGGAAAAAGGCCATTGGTTTCTGAACGACCTGCGTGAAGCATACCGCCGCGAAGCACCTTTTATTCCTGAGAAATACCAGGAAGAGATGAAAGGGATGGCAGAGACGTCGGGCATCAGCCTGGAGGAGATACGCCTGACCAATGTCTTCCCCGCCCTGTTCCACTGCTCGGGCTTCGCCCTTTTCGGCGATGCCACCGTCAACGGCACCCTTTACCACGGCCGCATCCTGGATTATATCACCGAGCTGGGACTGCAATACTACCCGGTCATACAGATCTTCAAACCCGACAGCAGCTATGCCTTTGCCAACGTGAGCTTTGCCGGGTTTATCGGCTCCGTCACGGGCATCAACGAGAAACAGGTCACCTTCGGCGAGATGGGCGGCGGCGGCGAAGGAGACTGGGACGGCATGCCTATGGCTTTCCTGATGCGCGAAGGCATGGAGAAAGCCGCCACGCTGGAGGAGGCTCTGGCCATCTTTCGCAACACCCCCCGCACCTGCGAATATTACTATGTCATCTCCGACGGCAAGATTCCCGATGCCCGCGGACTGGCCACGACACCCAAAGAGTTTACCGTGATCAAACCGGGCGAATACAACCCCCTCCTTCCCGAACCGGTGAAAGATGCCGTGCTGATGTCGGCAGGCGACCGCTACAAAAAACTGGCGGAAAGAGTGAAAAAAGAATACGGAAAAATAGATGCAGAGAAAGCCATCCGTCTGATGGACCGTCCCGTGGCCATGAAAGCCGCCCTGCACACCGTTCTCTTTGCTCCGCAGACGCTGGAGTTCTGGGTCGCCAACGCCGGCCCCCACACCCCGGCACCCATGAACCCCTATACCCACTACGACATGATGAAACTGCTGAAGAAGCTGGGGAAATAATTCTTCGGGTTTAAAAGAAAAACCGGCACTTTGTGCCAGCTTTTTGAAGTTGGTCGGGGTGGGGAGATTTGAACTCCCGACCTCGTCGTCCCGAACGACGCGCGCTAACCGGGCTGCGCTACACCCCGTTGCCCTCCGTCCGCAGCTAGGATACGGACATCCGGAGCGGGGCAAAAATACAAAAAAATTAAAACCCTGTGGAATTTTATTGCATCTATTCTGATACAAAAAAGAATATGATCCACTAAAGCATAGCTGAATAATTACAAAAATGAATGGAAGAAAATTGAACGGAGTCATTTATAATGAATATCCGGAATTGATAGAAAATTAAACTGGTCAGGAAAACAGATATACTAAACCAGACAAATTCGATGTTTGATCAGTGCAGATCCGTAGCATCCGTGTCATCTGTGTTCCAATTTCCCCGTCAGCCTCACCGGCCCGGAGAGCGTCTTCAGTTCAATCTGTAACTCCGGCACGGCGCCGCCCGTAAATTCCGCATCCACTGCAAACGTATGGTCGCCATGGGATATGGTGTAATTGCCTCCCTCCAGGGCAATCGTTTTGATGCGGTGCCGTGTTTTATCCAGCAATTCGGCGCTGTCCCCTCCCTGATAACTGAGTATCTGCCCTTTTTTTAACGTCACCGGGAACGTAAGTGTTTTATTGTTATCCATCTCCAGGGTGATGTCTTTACATTCGGTATCTTTTGTTGCCTGCAGGGTAAAAGTCAACGGTTGTTCCTCATAGGGATTGTTAAAACTGAAACGGGTAAACCGCGGCTCGCCCGGTTGTCTTTCCACCGGTGCATGACTGAACAGGGCGGTGGTCACCCGGTACAGGTCCCATTGGTTCTCTCCCGCCGTTTCGAGATGATATTCATGATCAAGGTTTTCCATCTCTTTTTTCAGGGTATCCGGAAAAGCGCCGCTCATACGGGCTTTCTCCCAGCGGCCGAGCAATGCCAGTATCTGTTCTGTCCGGCCGTTCTCCCCGAGGGTTTTGAAGGAGGTGACAAAAGCATATCCGGCATCGTAGGCCGCCGAGCGGGCCAGCATCCATTCGATATCTTCCACGGAGGTCTCCGCCCGCATGCTGAACCACCCCAGCATGCCCGGCATAAAGTTACGCCGGAAATATTTCTGATTTTTCATGCGGTATTCCGTCTGGCTTTTGCGAAAACCGGCATACCACGGCTCCCCCCAGTTCATCCGGGTATAGATGTGCCAGAAATAATGGGAGGTGCGGCTGGCATCCGCTATGTAATGTTTTTTTATCTCTTCGCTCAGGGTATTGTACCAGGCGGTCGTAAACAGGATCTCTCCGTAGTTGCCCATGCCCGTGGATCGGTTGCCTTCCAGACCGTCAAAAGATATCTGGCGCAAGCCGGTTTCATTAAAGAGGCGGGCGATATTTTGCGCCACCTCCCTGCTCAGCTCCGCATTGGTCAGGAACACTTTATAGGCATGATCAGCCAGCATAAGCACCGTATCTCCTGCCTCATGTGCAGCAGCCCGGGTACCCCAGGCGCCCCGCTGGCACTCCAGCAGCCGCCACGGAGCATTTTCCGAAAGACGGTCATAGCGGACCAGCTCTTCGCCTATCATCACCGTTTTGAGATTACTGTTCTTATATTCGTTAAAAAAAGCGGAGGATCCGAGGGTTATCTCCGTTTGTTTTGCGTCCACGGGCTGCACCAGGGCGCCGGTGCCCACCGTCCCCAGTCTTTTGTCCGGCACAGGCGTGACGTAAGCGTCGTTGGTCGTGATAAAGTTGGACAGGGTATGCACCCCCAGCATGATTCCTTCCCGCTTTGCTTTTTCCACACAGCGTCTCATGCTCTCCAAACCCTCCGGAAACTGATTTTTGTTAAGCTTGAAATGACCCCAGGTTTCAAAAGGACCGGGGTGATACAGATATTTCAATCCGGCTTGTTTGGTGATGGCCAGCGCCCGGTCAATATTGTCTTCACCAAAGCCCATAATCAGATAGGCCGCGGAAGCGCCCCGGGCAGTCTTGGCCCACTCCCCGTCGATCAGAGGATGGGGCAGCCCTTCCGCAATCTCAATTTTGCCGATGGTGGCCAGGGTCTGTTTGGTGGGACAACCGAACAGGGCAATCTTCGAATGAATGATGCCGCCGTCGTCATACGGCAGAGCCCTGTATTTTTTATAATGCAGGTTTTCTATGACCCTGGGTTTGTTTCTGTTGCGGCAGTAGGCCTGCAGTGTACTGCCGAAGGCAGCCGGCTTGGCCGCTTCCACGCGGTAAAGGACATACCTCTTGTTCTTTTCACTGATATCGGACAGATCGTCCTGCTCAAAGATATCTATCTGGGGCATGCAATCATTGTCCGTCCAGGGATAGCCGCCGAGGGTCTTGGGATTCAGCGCCTGCAGTCCGATGGTAAAAGCATCCCCGCCGGCCGTGCCTACCGTCTCGCCGATGTATTTGTGCAGCGTCAGGGGATAAGGACCCCAGACCACCAGGTCATATCGTGCATATCCGGTAACGGAAAGCAGGTCGAAAACGAGATGGCTCTCCTTTTCTTCCACGCCGATCACAGCTTCGGTATCCGTACCGAAAGACAGCCTGACAATATGCTCCGCCTTATTATACACCGCCTTTTCGGGGAAAAGCATCCTCCCGTCCAACCGCAACGTCAACAGAGGGGCCAGCGTGTCTTTCGCCAGAAAATTCTCTTTCGTGGCCGTATTATAAAAACCGGTAATATAACCCTTTCCGTCCAGGGTCATGCTGAAGTTGCCCGCAGTCCATGAGACCTCCCCCGGATGCCGGGTACAGGAGAGACTGAACAACACCGCTATCAGCAGAAATGTCAGCTTATGCAGGATCTGTGAATGAATCTCTTTCTGCGTTTCCGGGCTATGATGCCGCTCCCCCGGACTGCTAGTTTGTTTTTCGGATTTTTGATCCATCGCCGTCATTTTTTATCATGCAAAAACCAATGCCGGTAAAAATAAGAATTTTACAGATAAATATCCCCGATCCCGGAATCACCTGCCTCACCACCTACGTAGGTACCTACGTAGGT
>CAZYPI010000044.1:0-16329 GCA_964649335.1 uncultured Rikenellaceae bacterium
CGGGGAGCATAGGGAACAGTCACTGGCCGTGCTGAAAGACCTCTATGAGAAAACGGAAGCTACCGGCGGCCGGTTTATCCAGCTATGGCACAATCATTCTTTGGGAGAGAAGGAAGGATGGCAGGGGTGGCGGGTGCTGTATGAGAAGTGGCTTGCTGTAGTGACAAATAAGGAATGATCAGGTTCCTCTCCGGTGCTTTTTCTTCTTTTTGTCCGATTTGATGCGGTCGCGAAGATACCCGGCCAGGAAAAAGAGATCCCTCCCTATTTCATGGATACAGGCATCGTATTTGATGCTCTCCACGGCCGTATCGTCCCATAACGAAGGATTGTACCAGTGATACGGGATCGTCCGTTCCGCCCCGTACCGGTGATAATCTGCCGAATCGGCCTCCGGCAACACGGGGATCACCAGGTAGTGATCCCGGGGATTGGTGTAGTAATCGATGAGTTTGGCAAAAAAGGTGTAATCCGGATAGTTGCGGCCGAGATTGAGGAAATAGACCGGATTGTCGGAATAGCCGCCGGCCGGCATGATGTAAAAACCGCATCTCTTCAGCGCCGCTACGATCCGGTAATTGATGGCAGCAGGCCGGATGCCTCCCGAATAGACTTTGATATTTTTCAGCTTGTAGTAATGCAATGCCGTGTAAAGCCAGATCTCTGCCGCCTGGCTGATGCTGCCGTTGTCGCGTCCGGTGAACATGACCGTTGCCGGGGAGTTGTCTCTTTGCTGTTCGAGAAGGAGATCCCCGATGATCTTCAGGGAGTCTTTGCGGGGGGCCGGAACCGATGAAGCCTCTTTGGCCAGCTGGTCGCAATAGTCCTGGAGGTCCTGATAAAAACGCTGTGCATACAGTCCGGAGGACTGAACAATGAACAAAAACAGGATGCCTGTTGTCACTTTTCTGAGGTGGGACATACGTCTCGTATTTATAACTTTCCGGATTGCTAATGTACAAAAAAAAACGGAGTGGAGATGCCTGCCGGCAACCCCACTCCGTTCTCCTGTGTTCGGTGATCTCTCTATCTCTCTTTGTGGCAGAACCACCAGTCGTAGCAGTCGTAGTTTTTCAGTCGTTCTTCGGCTGTATCCACGTCGGTGGCCGGCGGGACGATTACCCGGCTGCCCAGCAATTCATTCTCGGGCCATCCTGCCGGCGTGGCAACACCTTCACTATCGGAAACCTGCAATGCCTTGACGGCACGCACGATCTCGTCCATGTTCCTGCCGATCTCCTGTGGGTAATAAATGATCAGGCGGATAATGCCTTCCGGATCCATTACATATACCGCACGTACCGTATTGGACCCTTTCCCGGGATGCAACAGCCCCAGTTTGTGGGATACATTGCCCAGATTGTCGGCAATGATCGGGAAGGGAATGTTTACGTTCAGCTTCTCTTCGATCCATTCATGCCACTTGATATGGGCAAAAACCTGATCGACGGATAGTCCCAACAGTTCGGTGTTGATTTCCTTAAACTGATCGTAACGGTTGGCAAAAGCCACAAACTCGGTGGTACATACCGGCGTGAAATCGGCCGGATGACTGAAAAGTACCAGCCATTTGCCTTTGTAGTCTTCGGGAAGTTTCTTCACTCCGTGAGTGGTCTGAACTTCCATCTCGGGGAAAGCATCCCCCAGCAGCGGAAAAGTGTGATTTGTCTGTTCCATAATTGTTTAAATTTAGTGGTTTATAAAATATTTGTTTTAGTTTTTCAATGCTAAAGGCTAAAGCTCAAAGTGGAAAAGTTGATAAGTTTAGGAGTTTGATTTTTTAGGGATTCGATGTTCAAACCACAAACTACAAACTACAAACCTCAAACTACTTTTGTCTTCATACTTTTATCTTTTGTCTTTTCTTCCTATAATTTCCAACCTGAAATCCTCCACCCGGAATCCAGGTATGCTCTTTCTGCTGAAATAGGCCTCCAGCAGCCGGTTCAGTTCTTCATCCTCGTAGTCCCTGATCTCATCCGTGGCATGTACATAGAGATGATGATGGCGGGCGGTGAAGGGATCATACCGCATCACATCCCGGTCGGTTTTTATCTTGTGGATGATCCCTTTTTCCACCAATAAATCCAGCGTCTTGTACACCGTGCCCTGCGATATATCCGGCTCCCGCAGCGTAACCTCACGTATTATCATGTCGGCCGTGGGATGGTTCTTCATCTCGAAAAGAATCTCCAGAATAATCTTCCTTTGCGGCGTGACCTTCAATCCATGCTCTTTTAATAATTTTCGTATGTCATATTTATTTGTCATAAATGATAATGATTATTAATAAATAATTACTACAAAGAAATAATAAATATTATTATTCTCCAAATATTTTTATCATTTTTTTTACCGGACGTTTTTGCTAGCTTTGTAAAGAAGCATTTAACGGTCACAGAGAGAGAACTATGAGAAAACTATTTTTGTTTGGGTTTTTGGGATGGTTTGTTGTCCTGGTTTCCTGTCATCATGATCAGGAAGAACCGTTACAACACGGGACGTACATTAACAATACAAATATCGGCAGGTATGATACCGTATTTATCCGGGAGCTCATAAACAGGGTAGGAGATATCGGGCCGGTTTCTTTGCGGTATAATGTATCGGCCGTAAGGATATATTATCTTTCCGACACCCCGGAAGGTGTTGCGGTGACGGTATCGGGTTTATTGGTGTTACCGCAGGCGGAAGGTACGTATCCTTTGATGAGCATACAGCATGGAACGATTATAAAGCGGAGTGATGTATCTTCCCGTGATCCTTTAAAAAATGAGGGGGTGGTTGGATTGATAGCGGCGTCCGAAGGATATATTACCTGCATCCCCGATTATCTGGGACTGGGAGTGTCGGAGGAAATGCATCCTTATCTCGTCGGGGATGTATTGGCCGGCAATGTGACGGATATGATCCTGGCGGTGAGAGTATATTTGAAACTGAACGGTTTTGCCGATAACGGGGAGTTGTTTCTGGCCGGTTATTCCGAAGGGGGATATGTGACGATGGCTGCCCACCGGGCTCTGGAAACAGGTACTGCCCCGGAGGGATTGCATGTGGCGGCTTCGGCACCCATGGCCGGGCCCTATGACCTGAAAACGACCATTGATACGATCTTATCTTACGGCACCTATAAATCGCCGGCATTCATTGCCTATTTCCTCACGGCCTACAACGAGGTATATGGCTGGCATCGGCTGCATGAGATATTCAGGGAACCCTATGCCTCCATGATCCCTGATCTGTTTGACGGGAAACACAGCACGGAGGAGATTAATGATATCCTTCCGGAAGAGATCGACTCCTTGCTGAACCCTGAGTTTTTAGACGGTTATTTCCACGGCAATGATCCCGAGCTTACGGCAGCCCTTGAGAAGAACACACTGCTGGGATGGGGGCCGGAGGCCCCGGTACGCATGTATCACGGGGATCAGGATCATACCGTACCTTACTGGAATTCTGTCCGGGCCCTGGAAGATTTGCGACAGCACGGGGGCAGGCATGTCGAAATGGTTACGGTGGCGGGCGGAGACCACGGTTCTTCCGTAGTGCCTTCGTTCACCGGAGCCCTCCACTGGTTTGATTCGCTGCGGGTGGGCGGGAGCAGATAAATAAGAAGCCGCCCGGAACAGGCGGCCTCAGCGTCATCCCCGTAACAGGATCTAATGTTGTATGATGAGTTTTACCAAACCGGTGGCATCCCCGCTGCGTACGCGGAGGTAATAAATACCGGCAGGCATCCCTGACAAATCAAGTTCGGTGTCGGGAACGGGTGTCGGGTAGATGTATTTGTGCACCATGCTGCCCCGGTTGTCGAATAGGGTGATCTCTTCCGCCCCCCTGCCCGGGATACTCATCCGGAACCTCCCGCCGGTGGGATTGGGATAAATATTTACGGACAAAGGCTCCGTTTTGTGAAAGGCCACTCCGGAGGATGATGTCGTTTTGATCAGTTTGTCCGTGACGATGAAATCCAGTCCCGAGATGACATTATTCTCCACACTGATGGCGACCGAGTAGGTGGATTCCATCGGCAATCCCGGAATATCCACAAAAAGCCGGTAATTGCCGTCGGGCACATTCTGAAAGAAGAAATGCCCCTGGTCGTCGGTATATACCCAGGCGATAATGTCGTCGGTGGTGGATTTTTCCGTACCGATAAGAATTACTTTGACCTTTTTTATTGGTTCACCGGCAATGGAGGCGGTGGATTTTTTTGAGGGATAAGCCTCGGAAGTTATTCCTCCCTCGATGGTGCCTTCTCCTTCGAGGGGACCTGTTGTCTCTGTCATGGTGATGGTTATCCCGCTGATGGAGTCGGAAAACAGGCGCAGCGTGTCGGCCTCGGTCCACAAGGCCACATCTCCGTAGTAAGTCCCAACACCATAGGGGTAGATGTCTTCCAACGGTGCAAAATATAAAAGATAGTTGTCATACAGGAAGTTTCTCAATACAAAACTGCCGTCTTGTCCGGGAGAAGACAGGTTTACTGCAGGAGCTTCTCCTTCGCGTGTCAGTTTGATCAGGTAAAGATTACCTGCATCTACCGGTGTGCCCGAAACCGTAACAATATTTCCTTTCAGAACAGTCGAGGGAGAAAGGTTTGCCAGATAAATATTCTGGGAGAACAGGCTATTGAGCGAGATTGTATTCAACCGGAGGGTACCGCTGAAAGTTCCGCATAAAAAAAGACTGTTGTGTGAGTTTACCTGCAGCGACGTGGCCTCAATCGCATTGTTCATATTTTCTGTGATTTGATTGCTCCAGTTCAGGGAACCGTTTTCATCAAAACCCACAATATAAATCATGCTTTGATTGGTTTTCAGCGGCAGGGTGTCGTTTTCAAAAAAGAGGGTGTCATAGGTGCGGCCGGCGAGGAAAATATCGTTTCGGCGGTTGACGGCAGCGGCTGGAACCGTTCCGTTATTGGAAGATATTTTTTGTGCCCACAGCAGGGTCCCTTCCGGGTTATAGCGGGCGACAAACTGTTCGGCGTCGTGGCCGGGGTTTTTTACCAGGGAGACTCCTTCGGGAAAGTCCAGGGTGTCGCCCAGGAAATATCCCGTGATATAGAAGTTGTCATGCGGGTCTTTCAGGAGTCGGTTTATATAACCTCCGTTCAGGTCGGACTGGCTTCCTTTCTTTCCGCTCTTATCCAGCATAACCGGCAGCTCGCGTGCCCAGACGGCATGGCCCGAGGCATCCAGCCTGTAGACAAAGTAATTTACCATGTTGTTGGTGTTGGCAAGGGTCAGACCGCCGAAGTTCATATCGCCGGGCCCATACTTTCCGGAGAGGTAGAATCCCCCGTCGGCAGTGGGCTTCAGTACCGAAACAGCTACATTGTAATCATTGAATACGGCCGTGTTGCCCCATAAATATTGTCCGTCCGCACCAAAATGAATGGTGAACAGGTTCCCGCCGTTTTGTGCCGGCGGCAGCGTGTCGTCTCCGAATATGGGAGAAACCCCAAAGTAATGCCCTGCGATGGTCACTCCCTGTAAAGGATCAGCCAGTACCTGCTCGGGCATCATGGAAAGATAGGGCTCTCCCTGGTTCATATCAAAAGTGTTGGCAACGCCCCATATTGCTTTTATGTCAGGGGCAAACGCAAATACAAAAAAACTATACATGCCGGGAATCCCTTTGACGCTCACATTTCCGGTATATAAGCTGTCGCCGCTGAACATGCCGCACATTGCCAGCGCTCCGCTCTTGTCCCAGCCGACCTGATCTACATACATGTCGACCTTGTTGTCGAAAGGAAAAGGATTTTGTAAAAGTACCGGATTCCCCTGATCGTCCACGATCGCAACAAACGGCTTGAAATAATCCGAATTGCCGGTGGTGTCTGTTAAAAAAAGGTCTCCCAGCCTGATAAGTGAGTCGTTGAAATTGCCGACGATATGAAGGTTGCCACCGGCATCCATATAAAACCCGGCCAGTGACACGTAGCCGTTGCCCGTAACCGGAATGGCCCACTTAACCTCGCCGGTCTCGTTTACGCGCGAGATATAAATGTTCTGGGATCCCTGCAGTGATAACTGGATATCGCCTATGTTGATATATGGTCCCGTAAAAGAACCGATCTGGCAGACCGACCCGTCGGGGTAGGTTGTGATATAGTTTTCGTCCGCTCCGTTATCAGATCCAGAGTTAATAAACCATCTCCCGGTTACAGGCTGGCCGTAGGTGGTGATAGCAAGAGAAAATAACAGGGAGCAAAATACCGGAATAAGTAAATTTCTTTTCATAAGGCAAAGTATTTTATAGTATCTGAGGAAGATAGAAGTGTTAGTTTAGTGTAGGCATAACATTGATTAAAATACGAAATATTTATCCAAAAGTTTCAGAAAAATAGACCCGGAGGTCATGGTTTCACTCCGATCACGAGGATATCGTCCACCTGTGCTTCATCCCCCATCCAGTCCAGGAGGATCTTTTCGAGGATTTCTTTCTGCTCACTCATGGGTTTTTTGTGAATTTCCGTCAGCAGCCGTTTGAAAGGCCTGATTTTGAATTTGCCGCCCTTTTCTCCTCCGAACTGGTCGGCATAACCGTCTGAGAAGATGTAAAGGGTATCTCCCGGCATCATCTCCAGCACATGATTGGTGAAGGATTCTTTTTCATTGATTTGTATTCCGATGGGCATCTTGTCCCCTTTGTATTCCAGCAGTTCATGGTTACGTATCAGGATAAGCGGGTTGTAGGCTCCGGCGTACTGTATCTGTCTTTTGTCATAATCCAGGATCACCAGTGCCATGTCCATGCCGTCTTTGGCTTCATCTTTTTTCCCTGTTTGTCCGAGCATGTTTTTGATATAATCCCGTAACCTGTTCAGAATCAGGTTGGCCTGAAAGAGCTTATCTTTGTTTACTATTTCGCTGAGCAGGCTGACACCCAGCATACTCATAAAGGCTCCCGGCACGCCGTGGCCCGTGCAGTCGGCGGCTACGATAATCGCCCTGTTGCCGTCCCGGTGCGTCCAGTAAAAGTCTCCCGACACGATATCCCTGGGCCTGAACAGAATAAAATATTCCTTCACCAGCCCTTGCAGCACATGCGGTTCGGGCAAAACGGCCGATTGGATCCGTTGTGCATATTGAATGCTGTCTTTGATCTCCCGGTTCTGCTGGACGATCCGGTCACGCTGGGCCTCCAGCTCTTCTTTCTGTTTTTCTATCCTCTGCGTGCGTTCCTTTACTTTTTCTTCCAGGATCCTCTTTTCACGGATCAACTGTCTCTCCCTGAACTTGATGAGCTGAAAGATCAGAAAGATGCCCAGCAACACCATCAACAGGATGAACCAGGTCGTTTGCCAGAAAGGAGGGGTGATACGGAAAGAATAAGCATAGGGTTTTTCATTCCAGATGCCGGCATAGTTTTCAGCCTTCACCATAAAGGTGTACTGCCCCGGAGGTAACCGGCGGTAGGTGACCGTATTGTCGGCCGTGACCGGCGACCAGTCCCGGTCGTAGTTTTTCAGAAAATATCGGTATTTCACCTCGCCGGGGATGGTGAAATGGATTCCGATGTATTCGAACGTGAGCGTGTTCTTGTTAGAGGGCAGTGCCAGATGTACCGGCAGCCGGGTATGGGGGTCCAGACTGTCGCAGTAAGGGGTGAAGTCAATATCTTTGTTGGAGACCAGTATTTTTCTGAGGAAAGTGACGGGGGGTGAGGGTGAATCGTTCTCGGACTGCGGGTTGTAATGGCACAAGCCGGCTACCGTGCCGATCCAGAGGTTGTGTTTTTGATCCACGGCCACGGCACCCTGGTTGGTCTCCAGGGGGGTGAAACCCTCCTCCACGCCGTAGGAGCGCATCTCACCACTGGTCAGATCGAGGCGGTTCAGCCCCTTCTCATGGCCTATCCAGAGCCGTCCCAGACCGTCGGGGATAACAAAATAGAGTGTGTTGGATGTGAGTCCGTCGTCGGTGGTGAACGAATGGATGACATACCGTCCTTTTTCCTGTGATATACGTGACAAGCCCCCGTCGGTGGCTACCCATATGTTGCCCCGGCCGTCCTGCGTGATGTCGCGGCATTTGTTGTTTACCAGTCCGTTGGCAGTGGTGAGATGATCCCACAGGCCTGAAGAAAAGGTGTGATGATACACCCCGTTGTCGGTGGCGGCCCACAGGCCGTCGCCGGTGCAAAAAATACCCCTGACACCTGTTTCTTCTATCTCATGACCCGGAAAAGGTACGGAATAACGGCCGTTTCTGAAATAATAGATCCCTTTTTCCGTAGCTATCCAAATGCCTCCGTGCCGGTCGGCGGCCAGATCGTAAATGAGCCGTTGGTCCAGTATGGAAGTGTCCTGGAAGTTACGGATATGTCCTTCCCGGATCAGGGAGAGCTCGGAATAACTGCCTGCCCAGATGTCGCCCCCGGAGTCCTGAAGAAGGGCCGTGATGGTATAATCCGGCAGTCCGTCCTGTGGCCCCCAGCTTATGAATCTCTTCCGGTCGAAACGGGTCAGCCCGGAGTTGCTGCCCGCCCAGATATTCCCTTCTTTGTCCACCATGACGGAAAAAATATTGTTGTCTTTCAGGCCGTCATGGTCCTGATAAACCTCGAAAGTGAACTTTGAATATTCGGATACCCCGCCCATGGTGCCGAACCACAGGTTTTTCTGCCGGTCTTCAAAAATCTTCAGCACATAATTGTTGACCAGGCCGTTTTTTTTGTTCAGGTTGATAAAAGTACCGTTGACGAGGCGGTAGACGCCGTTTTCCGTAGGCCGGGCCCACATGGTGCCCCTGCTGTCCTCGAAAAACTGCATGATGGCCTTGTCACCGATACCGTTTTCGGTGTGGATGGTGAATTTTTTGCCGTCATACATATTGATGCCCCCTTTGTATCCTTTTTTCGGATACTTGTACACGCCGCACCACACGTGGTCTTTGGAGTCGATGAACAGCGAGAGCACAATATTGCTGGTCAGCCCGTCGGCAGTAGTGTAATGGGTGAGTTTTTTTCCGTCATAGCGGCAGAGTCCGGATTCCTGTGTGGCGATCCAGTAATTTCCCCGGCTGTCCTGGTCTATGGCTCGTATCACATCCTGCAGTTCCGGAGGGTTGCCCAGCGAATCTCCGTCAATGACGGTGATCCCCTGCTGGGTGCCGAACCACATCCGGCCCTTGTTATCCTCATACATACATATCACATTGTTGTGGGCGAGGCCGTTACTGACCGTATAGGTAAATACCGAGTCGTCCGGAGTGATCCGGGAGAGCCCGTCGGGCGTACGTACCCATATGTTGCCGTACCGGTCTTCATGCAATCCTTCCACCTGGTCGCCGGCCAGCCCCGTGAGATGATTGAAGATTTTGAACTCTCTCCTGTCATACCGTGCCAACCCGCCGGATTCGGTGCCGATCCATATGTTTCCCCGCGAATCACTCAGCAGACAGTTGACATAGTTGTCGGGCAGCCCGCCGGAAGCGTAAAAATTCCGGAACTCCCGGCCGTCAAACCGGGAGATGCCCACCTGCGTGGCAAACCACAGGTATCCGTCCGTATCCTGGGTGATATCCAGAACAGAATTTTGCGGCAAACCCTGGTGAATGGTGTAGTTGTCGAACGGTATCTTCTGGGCCTCGAGCAAAAAAGGCAGAAAACACCATGACAACAGTGCAAGGTATATGGTATTTCTTCGCATAATCAACCGTAAATATAACAAATAACCAAAAAGAAATATTACCTTTGGTTTAGATTGATTGATAATGAAAAAATTACTTCTCGTTACGGGATTGATCTTTTCTTTGTTTACTCATTTGCTGCAGGGAGAGTCTCCGGAAAGAATAAACGGGGATATCCCCTCCGGTATGGAGGCATATGATGTGACCTGGTATTTCCTGGATCTCCTTGTTAATGATACCGATACATATGTTGCGGGCAGTGCTGAGGTGATGGTGCGTGTGGTATCGGATCAGTTGACGGAGATGGTTCTGCAACTGACCGATTCGTTACAGGTGGATTCGGTGATTGTGGACGGGGTGAAACGGGATTTCACACACGTTGAAGATATCCTGTCGGTGCCGCTTGATCCCGCGCCCGCCCGGGGAGCGCTGGTGAAAACCACTGTTTTTTATCACGGGAAAGTGACTACGGGCGGTTTTTTCAGTGCCATGACCAGCAAAGAAGATACAAAATGGCACCAGCGAGTCACCTGGACCCTCTCGGAGCCGTTTGCGGCCAAAGACTGGTTTCCCTGTAAACAGGACCTGCGCGATAAAGCCGATTCGTGTGACGTATGGATCACCGTGGAGAGCGGCTTGGCGGCCGGCTCAAACGGTATCCTGGCAGGTGTGGATACACTGGATGACGGCAGGCTTTTGCGATACCGCTGGCGTCACCGCCATCCCATAGATTATTATCTGATATCCCTGGCCGTGTCGGCATACCGGATCTATGATATCTATGCTCATCCGCAGGGGGCACCGGATTCTCTCCCGGTCAGGAATCTTATCTACGGAAATGGATATCTTGATTCGGAAAAAGAGAAAATAGACCGGGTGGTCCCGGCCATTGAGCTGTATTCGCAGTTGTACGGAACCTATCCTTTTGCCGATGAGAAATACGGCCACTGCCTGGCACCTATGGGTGGAGGCATGGAACACCAGACGATGACCACTCTCGACAACTTCGGTTTCGACATGGTGGTGCATGAACTGGCCCACCAGTGGTTCGGCGATCATGTTACCTGTGCCTCCTGGCAGGATATATGGATCAACGAGGGTTTTGCTTCCTACTCCGAATATCTTTCACGACAATACCTGCAAGGTCAGGAGCGTGCCGGCAACTGGATGAGCGCGGCACAGGCGCGGGCCCTGAAAGAAACCGACGGCAGCGTTTACGTGCCCCTGGATGAGATCAACAATGTTTACCGTATTTTTAACTATAATCTATCCTATAAAAAAGGCGCTGCAATACTTCATATGATTCGCTATGAGCTGAATGACGATTCTTTGTTTTTTGAGGTGATGCGCTCCTTTCAACAGACATACGGCGATAGCGTGGCCACCGGAATGGATTTTGAGAAAACGCTGGAACAACAATCCGGCATGGATTTCACGCCGTTTTTTGAACAGTGGTATTACGGCAAAGGCTTTCCGCGTTACGATATTTCATGGTACCAGTACCGGGACAGCCTCTATATCCAGAGTGTCCAGACCCCTAGTGGTTCTACCCCCCTGTTTAAGATGCATATGGATTTTCTCCTGGACTATGACGGAGGAGACACCCTGGTGCGTTTATTTCAGGAGCACAATAACCAGTTGTTTGCCATCCCCGTAAAAGCCCCGGTATGGAAGGTAACCCCCGATCCGGATAAATGGCTGCTGATGGAGGTGAACTCGCTCTCTCACGTGATCGGGACCACTCCCGGTAATGCCGATGTGGTGGTTTATCCGAACCCGGCTTCCGGGACGGTTTTTGTTTATCCACCCTTTACCATCCCGGAGATGAAGATAGACGTTTATACACTGAGCGGCCAACGGATGACAAGCGATAACCTGACGGAGAGCCCTTACAAACCGGACGTCTCCGGACTGGCTGATGGAGTTTACATCCTGCAGATATCTTCCGGAAATAAAAAATGGGTGAAAAAACTGGTTATCCGAAAATAACCGGTCTTTTCCCCATTTTTTCTGAGAATACTCTCCGGAGCATCCCGGAGACACTTTTATTTATCAGTTGCTTCTTCTTTTTTCTTCCAGAACCCGGAAAGGAAGAGCATAAACAGACCGAAGACCAGCATGAAGGCCCCGGTCCAGAGGTTGATGTTAATGTCCAGGGATTTATGGTACATCGGGTCGGAGCCTGTGGTAAGGCCGAAGATGAACAACAAAAGTCCCAGGATGGAGAAAATCAAACCGATCGGTATTTTTATATCTAAACCCATGATGTTATATTTTTTATGTTACCAGAAAATGATCGTAAGAAGAATGGCTACGGCTCCCACTACAATAGCCAGGAACTCGGGACGGCGAACAAAGGGAATGTCTTTGTTGACGATCCGCGGCGTGAGCGAATAAACCAGCCCTTTCAGTTCTTCTTCCGTTTTCTTTTGTCTGGTCAGCAACGTGATGATTATGGTCAGGATCAGGGCCAGTGTGAAAGCGAAGATGGCCGTCCAGAAGTTCTGTGCCATTTCACTGGGATAGGTATGCACCACGGTGCCCAGCCATCCTCCTTTTACCAGAGAGGTGGCTCCGGCGGGTTGTGTCAGCCCGTGGTGAATGGCTGCGATAAAAGTGCCGGAGAGCAATCCGTAGAAAGCGGCGTGGCCGGTGGTGCGTTTCCAGAACATCCCCAGCAGGAAGGTGGCAAACAGGGGCGCGTTGATGAAAGCAAAGATCAACTGCAGGAAGTCCATCACATTGTTAAACACCCGGGCCACATAGGCCGTAAGAATACTTAACAATACACCCACCACGGTGGTCCATTGCCCCACTTTCAGGTAGTGTTCGTCCGAGCCTTTCGAATAGATATAGCTCTGGTAGATGTCGTAGGTCCAAACCGTGTTGAAAGCCGTCACATTGCCTGCCATGCCCGACATGAAGCTGGCAAACAGGGCCGTGATACCCAGCCCCAACACCCCGATGGGATAATAGGTTTTCAGCAGCATGGGGATGACCGTGTCATAGTTGTAAGAGTCGCCTTTCAGGGGCAGGGCAAAGCCGCTATGGGGGTCCATGGTCAGGGCGATGGCGATCATGCCGGGCAGGATGACCAGGAAGGGGATGAACATCTTCGGGATGGCACCGATGAGCGGAGTTTTACGGGCGGCCGTCATATCGCCGGCAGCCATGGCCCGCTGTACCACGAGAAAGTTGGTGCCCCAGTAGCCGAAAGAGAGGACAAAACCCAGCCCCATGATCAGACCGAACCATTCCACCCCCATGGGGTTGGTGGAGGCATGACCCATGTACTTCCAGGTGTGGGTCCAGGCGCCGGCCTGGAAACCGTTGGAGGTGGCCACCACATCCAGCTGCGTCTTGAGGCCTTCCCAGCCGCCGATGTGTATCAGCGCCAGGATCACCAGCGGCGTGAAACCGATCACGATCAGGAAAAACTGCAATACCTCATTGTAAATAGCCGAAGATAAGCCTCCCAGATAGGTGTATATCAAAACGATAAGAGCCGAAAGAAACAGATAAACATCAAAAGGGGTCATGTGCCATCCCAGCATATTCAGCTCAAAATGAAAAGGAAGGATGGTCTGCGCCAGCAGCGCCAGGGCATACATGGAGATGCCCGAAGAAAAGATCGTCATCAGTGCAAAAGAGAAAGCATTGAAGCCGCGTGTTTTTTCATCAAAGCGCAGCTTCAGATACTCCGGCACCGACCGTGCCTTTGAACCGTAATAAAAAGGCATCATGAAAATAGCCAGGAAGATCATGGCGGGGATAGCGCCCAGCCAGTAAAAATGCACCGTGGTGGCTCCGTACTTTGCGCCGGAAGCAGCCATGCCGATCACCTCCAGAGCTCCCAGGTTGGCGGAGATAAAAGCCAGCCCCGTCACCCAGGCAGGCAGCGACCGCCCGGCCTCCAGGAAAGCTTTGGAGGATTTCATGAACTTCTTCAGGGCCCACCCGATGCCCAGGACAAAAGCAAAATAGATGATGATGATGGAGTAATCAATCCATCCGAGCGAAAAAGAGTTTTCCATAGGTTGATAGTTTTGAGTGTATAATCATTTCAGACGATTTCAAAACAACCTGTTTTCCTTTGGAGGAGCCTCTAAAGCTTTTTTGCTCCGTCTCCCACTTCGGCCACATAGAAATCCGGCCTGAGACCGGTTTTTGCGGTATAGGCTTTTTCCAACTGCTCCATGAAAGGCTCTGTCCGCTCTTTGTGTACCAGACTGACGGTACAGCCGCCGAAGCCGGCGCCGGTCATCCTCGCGCCGAGCACTCCTTCTATCTTGCGGGCTTCCTCCACCAGGGTGTCCAGCTCCGGGCCGGTGACCTCGTAGTTGTCCCGCAACGATTCATGGGACTCATACATCAGCTCTCCGAAACGGGTGAGGTTGCCCGTTTTCAGGGCATGGACGGCCTCCAGCACGCGGGCATCCTCGGAAACAACATGATAAGCTCTTTTGCGGACGGTTTCGTCGGGGATCAGATCCTGCAACTGTTCAAACTCGGCCAGACTCAGTTCGCCCAGGTTGCGTATCGACCTTTTCCGGTTGATGTAAGCTACGGCTTTTTCACATTCGGCCCTGCGCTCGTTGTATTTCGAATCGGTCAGCTTGCGTTGTTTGTTGGTGTTGGTGATCACCAGACGGTAATCTTTGAGCACCAGCGGCACCAGATCATATTCCAGGGTGTCGCAGTTCAGAAAAACAGCATGGTCCTTTTTGCCCATACCCACGGCAAATTGGTCCATGATGCCGCAGTTCATCCCCACAAACTCATTCTCGGCACGCTGCGATATCTTCACCAGATCCAATACGGAAAGATCAACGCCGGTGAGATCGTTCAGGGCATAAGCGGTCACCATCTCTATGGAAGCCGAAGAGGAGAGCCCCGCACCGTTGGGAATATCTCCGGAAAACAAGAGCTCCATACCCGTTAATTCCATCCCCTGGTCGATCAGCTCGTTCATCACTCCCAGCGGGTAATTGACCCATTGGCTGTTCACTTTTTCCGAAACTTTGTCCACAGGTATCTCCGCCCTGAAATCGAAATTGGTGCTGGCAAAACGGATGACCTTATCGCCGGTGGGACGGATCACCAGATAAGTGCCGTAATTCAAAGCACACGGAAACACATACCCACCGTTGTAGTCGGTGTGTTCACCAATCAGGTTCACCCGGCCCGGGGCAAAATATATCTCCGGTACTGCACCCGGATTTCCATAAAGAGATAAAAATTCTCCCCTCAGTTTTTGCAGATCGACCATCATGAATATTTTTATGGTATCGATAAAGTAGTGTTCGGAGAGACAAAAGTAAAATTATTCTGAAAAAAAAACTGTTTTTAACGGAAAAATTGATTTCCCCGGAAAGGGATCCGGCCGGAGAGCCGGTCATTATTTCTCTTTAAGCTTTTCTTCAATGTTCTTTTTTACCTGCTCCACGTCAATGGAGGGAGTCATCGTCCTGATCTGTGTGGCAATGCTTTCCTCTATCAGGACACCCTGTTTCTCATACATACGGCAGGCGCTGCACATGGTCTTGTGAAGGGCCAGTTGTAGTTTTTCCCTAAAAGATAAGCGGAACAGCAGCTTTTTGTCGATAAGCTCTGTGGCTTTCCTGCAGGAGAGAAACAATATGTGCATCAGCTTTTTCATGCGGGTATTTAGTTCTCGGTCCAGTTCAATTCAATACATTCACGCAAGCTTAACCTGGCGCGGTGTACGATCTGCCAAAGATTGGTAGGGGTGATGCCCAGTTCCTGACAGATCTCTTCCCCCTTTTTACTCATCAGGTATTTCAGTTTTATGCAGGTGCTCCACTGATCGGGCAAAGCATCCATACACTCTTTCAGAACAGCCATGAACTCCTCGTCATTCAGCAGGGACATGGTATCCTGACCCCAGTCATGGGGGCGGCGGTCCTTTTTCCAGGTGCCGTGGCTGTCAAACAGACCCGATAATGCCGTATCTGCCGGGACGGGCTGTCTGACTTTTTTCCGGTAGAAATCAATGATCTTATGGTTGAGAATGGAGAAAAGCCAGGTCTTCGGACTGCTGTTGCCCTTGAAAGAACCGATCTTTTCGGCCGCCGCCAGAAAAGTGTCCTGTACCAGATCCTCCGCCTGTTGGATGTCCGATACTTTGTGAAAAGCCCACCGGATCAGCTCTTCGGTGTATTCTTCCACCCATTTGTGCAATATGTCATGACTTTGCTCCATACCGTCCCACGAGCCCTAAAGATAATAAAAGAATCTGATATGTCTATCCTCTACGGTCCCTTGCGTGATAACTCCACATATCAAAGCAGATAAAAGACAAAAGATATCCTCCTTCGCCTCCGGCTACGGAGGACAAAGAAAGGCACAAGATAAAAGTAAGGTTAATGGCTTTATTTATGAGACATTGTTTATAAAATAATCCGTGCAAATCCGTTTCATCCGTGTATGCCCGGCGCGAAGCGCAAGGCATCAGCGTTCCCATTCTCTTCCCTTTGCCCTTTGCTCTATGCTCTATGCCCTATGCTCTTCGCTCACTGCTCATTCAATCATTCAATCACCCAATCATCCATTCCAACCTTCGACTCAGGCTTCAGCGGTCAAAGCCAGCACCCTCTTTGTCCACCGTAGTCCTCCACCTCCTTTAATTGCAGGGCATACTGTTTCGTTTTATGAACTACGTAGA
>CAZYPI010000045.1:0-16259 GCA_964649335.1 uncultured Rikenellaceae bacterium
CCCCTGGCCGAAGGCGACCTGGTGGAGGTGCAAGACAACAAGGGACAGTTCCTAGGCCTGGGACATTACCAGCCGGGGGCCATCGCCGTGCGTATCGTCTCTTTTGAGCCGGCCGACCCGGACGAGTCTTTCTGGCGGAGCCGTCTGAAAGAAGCCCTGGCCCTGCGTCAGACCCTGGGATTGGCGACATCCGAAGAAACCAATGTGTACCGCCTGGTGCACGGCGAAGGCGACCGCCTGCCGGGGCTGATCATCGACTACTACAACGGCATGGCCGTACTGCAGTTCCACTCGGCGGGCATGTACCGTCTGCGGGAGACGTTCGCAGCCCTCCTGAAAGAGCTGTACGGGGAAAAACTCACCGGCATCTATGATAAGAGCGAAGGCACCCTGCCTTATAAATACCACGGAGGCCGGAAAAACGACTGGCTGTACGGCCGCGACAAGGAAGGGGAAGTGCTGGAATACGGCAACCGCTTCCGCGTCAACTGGACGGAAGGCCAGAAGACCGGTTTTTTTGTGGACCAGCGCGAAAACCGCCGGCGCGTGGGTACGCTCGCCCGGGGCCGCCGTGTGCTAAACCTCTTCGGCTATACAGGCGGTTTCTCGGTATATGCCCTGCAGGGCGGCGCAGCACTCGTCCACACGGTGGACAGCTCGGCCGGCGCCATCGCCCTCAGCCGCAAAAACGTGGAGTTAAACTTCGGGAAAAAAGCCCCCCACAAAGGCATCGTCGCCGACGCCTTCGAATGGCTCGACAAAGCAGAGACACCGTACGACCTGATCATCCTCGACCCGCCGGCCTTCGCCAAGCACCACAACGTGCTGCACAACGCCCTGCAGGGCTACAAGCGGCTCAATGAAAAGGCCTTCCGCAAAATAGAACCGGGAGGCCTCCTCGTCACTTTCTCCTGCTCGCAGGTGGTCAGCCGCGAGAAGTTCCGCCAGAGTGTCTTCGTCGCCGCCGCCAACGCCGGCCGTCATGTGCAGATCCTCTACCAGCTCACCCAACCCCCCGACCATCCCGTCAGCCTCTTCCATCCCGAAGGAGAATATCTCAAAGGACTGGTATTGAAGGTTGAAGGATGAAGGATGAAGGTTGAATGTTGAACGGAGAACGTTCGTTTCCACTAACCTTCATTTCTGTTTCTGAACCATTTCCAGCAGTTTTGCCATTTTGTGCCGGGTCTGTTGCAATGTTTCCCAGCGTCTGTCGGCAGTGCGTCTCATCCCCGGCAAACCTTCCACACCGGGCAGCGTACCCTCTTTTTCCAATCCGCAGAAAGCAGCTACCACCGGAACATCATGCTGCAGAAAATCCTGTATCTTATGCAGTACCACAGGATCAATCCCCCGGGGCGGATGACTCACCACCTGTTGCAGTTGCATCAGCACATTGTAATCTTCCACACCGTCGCGTACCGCTTCCCAGCGTTTGCTGGTCACCACACCCTCTCCGGGATAAATGAGCAGGTAGTCCTGTCCGCCACGCGGCACATACCAGGGATCAAACCGGGAGGTACAATAGGACCAGAAGCCCACGCCGGTGAGTCCGCGCCACCGGGAAAGCCATGCCTGGGCCCGGTAGTACCCCAGCGGGGACTGGTGTTTGGCATCTCCTTCACACTCATAGGTCCATACTGTCTTGCCGGTGGACTTGATGAAAGCCAGCTTGTCTCCTCCTTCATGCCGCAGGTACCCATTGCGGTTGGGGCACCAGATATCAATATACGGGGCCATCTTTTTCAGATCGGCCATCGAGGTACGTGCCACAGGATCGGTATAGATCTTCAGCCGGGGATCAACTTCCTTGACAGGTCGGGCCAGGCTCACCACCTCCTCTACCTGTCCTTTGTGCAATCCCGGTTCATCCACGGGATAAAAGGCAAAATCATCATAAGTCAGCCCCATATCCAACAGATGTTTGCTCCATAGACCGATCCATTGCTTATATGCTTTGATCCAGACCGGTGACAAAAAGGCCGCCGGCCCTTTAAGAGCCGACTGGTACCCGGAGAAGAGAATGATACCATGAGGAGCATGTTGACGTATATAGGTATCATGAGCAGTAAAATCAAGCGCTCCGGTCAACTCACCCTGTTCATTGAAATGAGCCGCAGGCACAAAACTGCTCGTAGCCACAAAGACATTGGTACCATGTTTCACCTGATCTTTCAGTGCCGCTTCCGGTATATCTTTCAGCACGGACGACGCCACATAACCCCACTGGCAAAGTCGCAAAGGCTGTTTTTTTGTAAGTCGCGTCTGCCATACTTTTATTGTTAAAGTGGCCACTGTTTCCGCCGGTTCCACTTCCAGGGTACGGAAACGAATACGGGATCTCCAGTTGCCGGGAGTAAGTCTGGACGCATCAATGTTCAGCCATACCTGGCGTACGCTCCAGGGAGAGATCACAATGGTGCGGGCCTGATTCATAAGAGGTAACGCATCGGCCGACAGATCCAGCGTATGGGTAGGCACATCAAGCACCTCATGAAACTCCAGCACCCGGCGGAAAGACATGATCCCGGAAGAATCCGCCGTGACAAGGTCTTCCGGTTCCACCCGCACGGTAACGGTTTTATCGCTGAAATTGGCCAGGTTGACGGCCGCCGATTCCGTTTCTCCTGCAAAAGCCTCAACAGAGAGACCGGGATCGGAAGTCCTTCCTTCCACGATTTCTTCGACGCCACCAAACGGAGCCCACGGATTGGCTTTATAGGCAGCCAGGGGACCCCCTGCCACTACAGCCGCACCGGTCATCGCTTTTAATCCGGCAGCCGTTTTTTGCAGGTTCTCAAACCGTGTACGCAATGCGGCACGTTCGAGCGGTGTCATCACGCCGGCCAGTGCAGTTTCTTTTTCCAGTTTTTTTCGCTGAATATCCAGGAGTGTCACCTGTCCCTGTATATATCTTTTATCTGCCAGTTTCGGAATATTGTCTTTTATCCCGGCCACCAGCCGGCGAAGATCATCCAGGTCTTTGCGGAAAGGAATGAGATAAAACTCCTGCCGGCGTTGATCAATCAGCTTGTTCCCCGACAAGAGACGACAGGAAAAATGCAACTCCTCCGGATGTTGTCCCGTCACCGTATAAGGAATCCTCCCGGTAAACAAGCTATCGGAAGAGATCCACTCCCGGTGCACGGGTTTTTCTTCATCTGTACGCAGCGTAAGGGAAAGCGTGAGAGATTGCTTTCCGGGGTTTTCCACGGATACGGTAAACATATTTTTTCCGACATGCAGAGGCCCGTAATCCACCCCGGTGATTGCCGTGTGTTTTTGCTGTTTTTTTGGAAGCAAAGCACCCGTACGTGCCGGATTAACCCGGTATTCTCCCCACAACACCCGTGCCGGGCCCTTATATGTTTGTGACATGCGTGTCAGGGTTACCACCTCGGAGGTGGTAGCACATACGACGGCCAGCCGGTGATCTCCGTAAAAATCCACGATCACAGGGGTGGCATTCATATTGCCATGCAGCGGTATCTGTTCTTTCATATTCCCTTCGCCATCGAAGACATAGAGTGCTCCGGCATATCCACCGACGATTACTTCCTCTTTCCCGTCCCCGTCCATATCGGCAATAGCCGGTGAACGGCGCACACGATTTCCGGCGCCGGCCGTCCATTTCAGTTGGCCGTCCCGTGTCAGGCAGGCGATATCTCCGAGAAGATCCACGACGACAATATCCATTTTCCCATCGCCATCCACATCACCCGCCGCAATGGCGTCATGCACCCCGGATTTCATAGTATGATGCCAACGGAGATGCCCCCCAGCATCATAAACAGCGAGCCCCCGGGCATCTCCGAGTAAGATCTCCGGCTTCCCGTCGCCATCAGGATCATACACCAAAGGAGACGACCCGGAAGATTTTTCTCCACGGGTGTGCCATAATTCCTTGCCTTTGTGCGAAAAACAAACCAGGGGAAAATCCGTTGTCCCCAAAAGGATTTCCGGTTTCCCGTCGCCGTTGAGATCGGCTATGGCCGGGGCCGTATTAAAACCGCTTTTGTATTTTATCTCCCATACCGGAGATCCGTTTTTATCGAGACAAACCAGATGTCCTCCCCGGTCGGCGACAATTATATCGGTTTGGCCGTCGCCGGTAATATCGGCAGCAGCCGGGGCCGTCATACCCCAGAGAAAAGCATCAGGCATAGGAGTTTCCCATATTTTATGACCGCTTTTCGCATCAAGACAAATGATCTTCCCGGGGTTTGTCAATGCAAAAACCCTCAGAGGATTTCCGGCCAGCGTAACGGGATTGCTGATAATCCCGCCGGCATCAAACGCCCATTTTTTATGGCCTTTGGCATCCAGCGCCAGGATACGGCCACTGGTGGCCGCCATAACCAGATCCTGTACGCCATCCCCGTCAATATCCCCTACGGCCGGAGTGGCATCTATATAACCCGCACGCGGATGGTAAGCCCACAAGATACCATCCTGTGCAACAGACATATTCCCGGATAGCAGAAAGATCAGAACTACCCCGGAAAGGAAAATGCCCGTACTCTTTATGTAACCGGGCAAATTAAAGATTGATCGTCTCATGATTTTATTTTTTTATGAGGATACACATACTCAATAAAGACCAGTACTTTTATGATAGTAAAACGACCCTAATTTATATAAATATTCTGCTGTAAACCTATTGGTTTTATGCAAAATATTTCTTATTTATTAACCCGTCAGCCTCTTCCATCCCGAAGGAGAATATCTCAAAGGACTAGTATTGAAAGTCGAAGGATAAGAAGACTCCGGAAACAGATTTACACCAGGCTTTCTGCTATCAGCTCAGCAATATCGTAGTTCTTCACCTCATCCTGTCTGTTTTTGTATTTGATACCGTCGGTGAGCATCGTCATGCAGAACGGGCAGGCGGTGGCAACAAACTCTGCTTTCGACTCAAACACGTCTTCCGTACGTTCCTGATACACCTCTTTTTCGCCTTTTTCGGCCTCTTTGAACATCTGGGCGCCGCCGGCCCCGCAACAGAGGGCTAAGCTTTTTGACCGTTTCATCTCAACATACTCAACGTTCAGGGCACGGATGACGTTGCGCGGGGCATCGTAAATGCCATTGCCCCGCCCCAGATAACAGGGATCGTGGTAGGTGACTTTCCTATCCCGGAATTTTTCCTTATCCACCTTCAGTGTACCTTCTTTGAGGAGATCCTCCAGAAATTCGGTGTAATGAATGACTTCGTAATGTCCGCCGAGATCACTGTATTCGTTTTTCAGGATATTGTAACAGTGGGGGCAGGTGCAAAGGATTTTTTTCACACCATAACCGTTCAGTATCTCAATATTGGCGAGGGCCTGCATCTGATAAAGCATCTCATTCCCGGCACGTTTGGCAGGATCGCCGGTGCAGGACTCTTCTTTTCCCAGCACGGCATAATCCACTTTACAATGATTGAGTATTTTGGCAAATGCCCGTGTTACCTTCCGGTAACGGTCGTCAAAAGCACCGGCACAACCCACCCAGAAAAGATACTCGGGCTTTTCGCCCCGGGCTGCCAGGTCGGCCATCACGGGAACTTCTATCTTCGGCATCTCATCGGCTTTTGGGGTTCATAAAAATTTATTCTCATCACTGGTCGGTCCATAGCAGACGGTCTTCGGGCGAGTATTGCCACGGAGCACCGTTATTCTCAATATTGGCAAACATCGTATTGATGCCCGAAGGGGCTTTCCCCTCTTCCAGAACCATGAATCTCCGCATGTCCATGATCAGGTTGGGATGGCTGATGTTCAGCGGACATTCCTGTGCACAGGCGTTGCAGGTGGTACAGGCCCACAGTTCTTCATAGGTAATATAATCGGTGACCAACGCTTTGCCGTCATCATACCCGCTCTCTTTTATCATTTTCAGCCCTTTCTCCGTCATGCGGTTACGTATATCCACAAAGATCTTGCGCGGGGACAGTTTCTTTCCGGTGATCGCTGCAGGGCACACCTCCGTACACCGCCCGCATTGCGTACAGGCCAGCGAGTTGAAATAGTTGATCCGGGTGATGTCTTCAATATCCTTCACCCCGAACCGGGCCGGTACGGCCTCTCCCGTATCCTGAAAAGCATTGCCGTTAAGCATCAGTTTCACCTCACGGGTCACCTCCTTCATGTTGGGCAGTTTTGCCAGGGGATCCGGGTTGCTGATGAAGACGTTCGGAATGGCCAGAAAAACATGAAAATGCTTCGAGTAAGGCAGGTAGTTGGCAAAGAAAAAAATGATCAGGATGTGCATCCACCAGAAAAACTCATGCAAAAAGTGAGAAGGGGCTGTATGTTCGGCGATAATGGATGACACAGGATAGATGCCGGCAATGTCATGGCTGTTTCCCGCAACATAATATATGTTCATCCCCGCCAGCGACACCATCAGAAGCAGGATGAGCAGCAACGCAAAATTGGCATCCCGTTTGTTTTTCCCGGTCAGTTCGGGGCCCTGAAAGCGTTTAATGTGCAAAAACAGGCGGCGCACCAGAAAGATGAGTACGCCCAGGGCGACGATGTAGGCAAAGAGATCACCCGAAGCGGTGATAAGATCGTTCAGTCCGCCGGCACCCGGCAGGGCCCGGCCGCCGCCCGTCAGCCCGTCTATGACCATCTCTACACTGCCGGCGGTAATGACCAGAAACCCCCAGAACACCAGGGCATGTATGAGCCCTATGCCCGGCTTACGCAGGATCTTGGTCTGCCCGAAGGCCACCTTCAGGGTCAGGACGGTCCTTTTCCCCCACTGCCCCAGCGGCCCGGCCGGTTTGGTGAGTCCGAACAGAGCCACAAGCCGTATCATTGTCCGGGTGAACACACCCAGTGTCACCAACAGGATGGCTGCAAAAATAATTTGTTTCGTCATGAACAGCTATCGCGTTATTTCATTCATGATCCCTCTTTTTTGAACTCCCTGAATGCCTCCGTCAGTTTGGGCAGCACCTTATGGGCATCATCAAGTATGCCGTAGTCGGCCACCTGAAATATCGGGGCATCCTCGTCGTTATTGATGGCCAGGACACATTTCGCCCCGCTGACGCCGGCCATATGCTGTATGGCGCCCGAGATGCCCACGGCAATGTACAGGTTGGGGGCGATCACTTTGCCCGTCTGGCCGACATGCTCTTCGTGCGGGCGCCATCCCTCATCCGACACCGGGCGTGTGCAGGCCAGGGCCGCCCCCAGCACGCCGGCCAGCTCCTCCAGAGGGCCCCAGTTATCGGGCGTTTTCATACCTCGTCCGCCGCTCACCACAATGCCGGCATCGAACAGCGACAACCCCTCTTCCGTACGTTTCCGGCCGGTCACCTTTGTAGTGACGGACGAAGTATCCACCCGGGGGGTGAACTCTTCTACCGACAGGGCGGTTTCCTTTTCATATAAACCGAAAGTGTTATTCACCAGAGAGACAATCTTAATCGGAGTATTCACTTTAACATCGGCGAAGGCTTTTCCCGTAAAAACCCCTTTGGTAACGATGAACGGATCGTACGAAGAGGGCAAGGCCGTCACCCCGGGGACAAAGCCGGCCTTCAACCGCACCGACAGCCGGGGAGCAATGGCCCTTCCTTCGTTATTGTCGGGGAACACCACCACACCGGCACCCGTTTCTTCCACAGCCTGCCGCACGATTTGCGTGTACACTTCATTTATCCGCGTGTTGAGCGAAGCATCGCCGGCTTTCAGCATCTTCGACACCCCGTATCCGGCCAGCTTGCGCAACTCGTCATCCTCTATCTCGCCCAGAACGATGCCGGTGACATCCGTATTTTGTGCTTCTGCTATTTTAGTTGCATACCCGGCCAACTCGAAGTTCTGTTTCTTTAATGTACCGCCGAAATTCTGAATATATACCAATACCGACATAGTTTATTTTTTTGGATAAGAACAAGATACCGGCCCTTCACAGCACTTTGGCTTCGGTATGTAATCGTCTGATCAGTTCAGGCAGATTGTCACTGTCGATCATGACCACGCCGGACTTAGGCTCCGGCAGGCGATAGTCCAGAAATTCCACCAGCGGCTCCACAGCAACGGGGCTGATGACCTCCAGCGGTTTGGAGCGGGCGGTCATGATCCCGCGCATCGTGGGGATCTTCGGCTCGAGGGCAAATCCTTTCTGTACAATAAGCACCGTCATGCCGGTGGTGGTGACATACTCCTTCCCCGCGGCCACCTCGCGTTCTATCACCGGCTCGTCATGCTCAAACCTGAGCCCGGAAACCGAAGAGACCGAGGGCAGGCCCGCCAGCTCTGCGACCATACCGCCCACAGAGGAGCCGTTATAATCACTCGAGCTGATGCCGGCAATGACAAAACGGTAATCCTTCTCCTTGATGAACTCCGCTATCTGCATTGCCGTGGAATAGGAATCGGACGGATTGTAATCGGTCCTGAAAGCTTTGTCGGCTCCTATCGCGAGACATTTCCGCAAAACCGGTTCAACCGGTTTTGCGCCGACGCCGATGACATGCACCTCGTCAACAGGGGCCGCGCTGTCCTCTTTCAACTCGACGGCACGCGTCAGCGCCAGTTCGTCCCAGGGGTTGATCACCCATTGCACACCGGCATCGTCAAAGCGGGTGTTGTTATCCCGGAACCTGACCCTGGTGGTCGTGTCCGGCACATTGCTGATACAAATCAGGACTTTCATCAGACTAAAATTTTATTTTTTGCAAGATATCGAATTATCCGGTATCGTCCCTTTCCGGAGATAATTTTTTATTGCCCGGAAGATTCCGGGGTGCGCAACAGAGCCCTTTTCAATAACCCTATTGCGCAATTTGTGTTTATTTTTAAGTCGCTCAATATGGAAAAACGACGCCGCTATTTCAACTTCAGGTATTCTTTCAGTGCTTCTACATACTCTTCGAAAGCTTTAACCCCCTTGTCCGTAATGCGGCAGGTGGTCAGGGGATAGTTTTTCCGGAAAGACTTTTTCACATCGATATAACCGGCCTCTTTCAGTTTGCTGATCTGCACGCTGAGATTGCCGCGTGTGGCTCCGGTCTGCTCAAGCAACCACTTAAATTCGGCCGTCTCCACCCCCGCCAGCAGGGAGATGATCTTCAGCCGGAGCTCTGAGTGCAGCAACGGATCCAGCTCTTTAAACATGGCTCTGATTCTTATAACGGTTCTTCAACATATAGCCGGGGATAAGATATGCCACCACAATGGAAGCGGCCACAATCAGAACAGAATAAATCCCGGGTACATACAAGATCAGAATGGAAAAGATCCAGGCAAAAAGCCCCCCGTACAAAAGAGGTTTGAACCTTAGCAGTCCGCCCGATACGAATGTGGCCAGCCCGTACAGGGAGATGATCAGGGCATCGGCCGCCGTCCAGGAGATAATCCCCCGGCCGGCCATGAAAAGAACGATCATCAGCACCACAAAAAAGGCCCACCACAGAAAGATCATCGCCGTATCAAAATAGGTCCTGACACGCTTCGTCCGGCCCATGCGGAAGCCGGCGATGAGGGTGACCACCAGCCCCGCCGCCATCAGCAACGGCCAGGGAAGCCAGGCTTTGTCATAATCAAGCATGATCAGTGCAAAATTCAATATGCTGGCCGACAACATCATCCACCCCCACAAAAGATAAAAGAACCCGTTGTCACGGATCTTAGCCCTTGAGTTCCCGATCATTTCCGTTATGATCTTCAGACTCTCCTGTTCTGTCATTTTTGTTTCCATAATGTTTACATTATTAAATCAGTTATTATTATTTGTTAAGGTAACCTCCTCTTTAAGTATCCTGCTTTATTATCTTCCGGCGTATCCTCCGCCACCCACTGTGATCCTTATGTAAACTCCGGACATGGTGGCAACCGGCGCCCCGGTCAGGGGATTGTCATCCAGCGACCAGTTTTTCCTGCTGGTATCCAGCACATACCCCGCTTTCAGGCCTACCAGCCATCCGCCGGTTATGCCGTCACCTTTCTTTCCCGCAACGAACCAGTCGGCCCCGATTGAAAAATTCATCATAAATCCCCCGTGGATCATTTGTGCCTGCCGGCCCGGATCAGCCAGCATTTCATCAAAAGACCCGGGCAGGTTGTTCCGGTCGGTAATGGTCAACGACATCCCTCCGGAACCCAGTCCGACCAGCGGATAGAGAAGTACGCTCCGGCTACTCATAACTACATACCCGAGATTGAAAAACCCATAACCGCCGCTGGAGGAGATCCGGTAATCCGCATTCTCATAACTGCCTGCCGCAACTCCCCCGCCTTCTCCTCCCAGCACCACATTTCTGAACACAAACTGGCCTCCTCCCCCCAGGAACAGAGACCCCGGGGAAACCTCCGGATAACCATAAGAAAGCAAACGGGTATTCATATCATGCATGTCCACCCGCGAATAACCCATCATGAAATAACCGGCCCCTCCGTATAACTTTTTCCCGGCCGGTTCCTGCGCCGGCAACTTAACTCCTGAACATGACAAAAAGATAAGTACCGGTAACAAACCGAATTTCAAACATTTCGTCTTCATAACAAGTATGTTTTACAGTTATTAAAATCATTTGACGGTACAAATATAAATAAAGTTTATAATATAAACAAGTTTATTTTATATTTTTTTCTTCTTTAAAAAAAATCCGGATTTATCTTTATAAGATGGATAAAGAAACAAAAACTTCTTTGCCCCGGTTATTCGATTTTCAATGATTTCAAAAAAAATTACCTTTGGCATAAAAAGCACTTTATGTCCACCGCCTGGTTGATCTTTATTGTCGTTTCTGCCGTAGCGCTGCTGCTGTTGATGGTACTCCGGTTCCGACTGAATGCTTTCATCGCCTTGTTGCTCACCGCCATGTATGCCGGCATCCTGGCCGGCATGCCGTTGCCGGCCATTCTGAAGAGCATGCAAAAGGGAATGGGCGACACCCTGGGTTTTGTGGCTGTTGTGGTGGGTCTGGGCGCTATTTTCGGGCAAATGCTGGAGAGCTCGGGCGGCGCCACGGCCCTGGCACATACGCTGATCGCCCGTTTCGGCCAGAAAAAGGCTTCGTGGGCCATGGTCATCACCGGATTCATCGTAGCCATCCCGGTATTTTTTGATGTCGGATTCATCATCCTGGTGCCTCTGGTCTATTCCCTGGCCCGCGACAGCAAAAAGTCTTTATTGTATTACGGCATCCCTCTGCTGGCAGGCCTGGCGGTCACCCACAGTTTTATCCCTCCCACGCCCGGGCCGGTAGCGGTGGCCGACATATTGTCCGTGCCTCTGGGCCGGGTGATCCTGTTCGGTTTTATCATGGGCATACCCACGGCCATCCTGGCCGGGCCGGTGTTCGGAAAATATATCTCCTCCAGAATTTACGTAGAGCCGCCTGCCTGGTTTACGGAAGATCATCCGGAGCCGGAGTCTCCGGCCCGGGGCGAGGGCCCCTCTTTCCGGCTTATCCTGTTGCTGATCGGCATCCCCATCCTGCTGATCCTGGGCAACACCCTCACCGCCACACTCGTGGACAAGCACCTTGTTTTCTCATCGTGGCTCACCAACACCGTTATTTTCCTGGGACATCCTTTTTCAGCCCTGATCATAGCTACACTGCTGGCTATATGGTTGCTGGGCTTACGCCGGGGCATGGAGCGGCAGGAGATATTATCCCTTACCACAAGGGCCATGGGCCCTGCCGGCATCATCATCCTGGTGACAGGCGCCGGCGGGGTGCTGAAGCAGGTGCTGGTGGACAGTGGCATCGGGGTGATCCTGGCACGTCACATGGCAGCTTCCTCCTTCTCTCCCATCCTGCTGGGCTGGCTGCTGGCCGCCGTAGTACGGGTCGCCCAGGGATCTTCTACCGTGGCGATGATCACCGCCGCCGGCATCCTCGCCCCGGTGGTCTCCCTGATGCACCTGAGCGACGCCCGCATGGCGCTCCTCGTCATCGCCATCGCCTCCGGCGCCACCCTCCTATCGCATGTCAACGACAGCGGCTTCTGGCTCGTGGGAAAATACTTCGGCCTCACCGAAAAACAAACCCTGCAATCCTGGACCGTCATGGAAACCCTCATCGCCCTCTCCGGGCTGGGCCTCACCCTGCTGGCCGGCTTATTCGTCTGAACGGATTCACCCGGCCTCTTCTTCCTACGTAGCTCCCTACGTAGATACCTCCTAACCCGCTGACCCTCCGTCGTTCACGGCAGTATCTCCTTTTACAGACCAGTCATTGGCCTGCCGCCATATCCACCGGCCGGACATTCCAGCCTTCGACATGCAGCACCGGTTTTTCCCCGTCCAGGTCAGCCGGGTCAAACTCCACTTTTACGGTTCTTTTCTCCCCGGGCAGCAGGGAGAAGTAGTTATCTTCCCAGAATACGGGGGTAACCAGATCACCGGAGCTGTCTTTTTTCACCGAGGGGTTGATATCGAAAGCCAGTGAGGCGGAAGGATTCTCAAGCGAAACAACCAGAACATCCCGGTTATCTTTCTTATCAAAAGAAAGGATGGCGGCCTTCAGCTTCACGCGGGGCAATCGGTCTAGGGCAGTAAAGTCGGCCTTCTCATCCCCTTTGGCCGACAACCAGTAGAAATTGGAGGAAATGAGACTGTCCTGATCACTTTTCAGGGCCAGTTTCACGAACCAGACGGGCCCGGACTGATCCGGCTGCCGAAGGTCCATGATCCGTTGGCTTTCATCCGAAGCAATGTTTACCGGCACCTCACGGGAGAATTTCCTGTTCATGTTAAAATCATAGATCTGCACGGAAGCTTTCAGGTTTTGAAAATCCCGGTAATACCCGTTCACCACGTAAATGGTTCCGTCATCATAGGAATACTGGATATGTAAGGGCTCGCAGGCCTTTTTGGTACCGTAGAAAGCCCCGTTGGGGGTGAGATAATAGTCGTACAACTGCCAGTAGAGGGAAGGCCAGGCGGAGTTATACATCCAGTAGATGACCCCGGAGGAGCGGTATTTGTTGCGGGCAAACGCCTCAAACATGGCCCGGGTGGCTTCTTTTTGAAACACCTGGGACTTCATACTGTACTCTTTGAGGCTTTCCGGCTGTCCGTAACGGGAATACAGAGCTTTCCGTGCCTGGGGATAAAACATTTTATACAGACGTATATTCCAGGATTCGCTGATGGGCCACAGGTCTTCCTCCGGCATCATTTTCCGCATACTCTCCACCGGAGGGATCTGTTCTCCTCCCGGCGAGCATTCCGTATTGAATTCCTCTTTGGCATACCATTGTGTGGGCGTAAAATAAGCATACACATCCGGGTAGGGGCCCATCCAGAAGCCGGTACGACCGGCGATGGCACTGGAGTCGCCGGTGGCGGAGGATTCATAGGGCCGGGTGCCGTCATATTTATTAAGCACCGCTATATACCGTTTTTCTACCTGCGGCGGTGGAAAACGGTCACTGCCGTAAAGCCATGTAAACACAGAGGGATGATTGCGCAGGCGCAGGATCAGGTCTTTCCAGCTCTCTTCGGCAATGTCCGCGGTATGTTTATCCCAGCGGGGCCACTGTTCCCAGGTGCTGCAGCAGCACCATCCCACCATGAGCAGGATCCCTTCTTCGTCACAACGGTCGAACAGATAATCCGGACCACGGGGCGCCTCCATACGGAGGGCATTCAGGTTCATGTGTTTGGCATAGCGGAGGGCCACATCAATATCCCGCTTCGAAGTCCGCAGCATCATATCCTCAACATAGCCACCTCCCCTAATCACAATGTTCTTCCCGTTGATCTGAAACACGCGGGTGACCTTATTCCCGTCAAAATGATTCATCCGGTAAGTGATCTGCCGGATGCCGAAACGCTGGGTCCGGCGGTCCAGCACCTTGCCGTGCGCCGTGAACGCCAGCTTCAGGTCATACAGATTCTGCGGTCCCACCGTATGCGGCCACCACAAGCGCGGATGGGGCACGGTCATCTGCGGAAACCGGTCGGGGGTGAAGGTGACCGTCCGGGTCTCTCCCGGCGCCAGCGTCACCTTCTGTGAAAACTCCCGGTTTTCAATCCTGCCCGTCAGGGTGCCGGTCACGGATTTTTTTCCCGTATTCTTCAGGTCGGCAGCAATGGTCAGCCGGGCCGTATCTGTGGCAGGCAGGTTCAGCTCCGTGATGACATGCGGATGTTTGATGCTCACCGTGCCCGTGGCATACATAGAGGCACCATACCAGATCCCCATGGCCCGGTCGGGCGGCGTGGGGTTCCAGTCCACCCAGGTGATCGTCAGGGCCATCTCTCCGGGAGGAAAGATCTCCAGCGCCAGATAGTTTTTCCCGCCGGGCACGGCATATTCCGTGACGTTAAAATCATACCGGCGGTATGCCCCTTCCACGGCAATGGTGTCTGCTACCAGGTGCCCGTTAAGCCAGATATTGGCCTTGTAATTGATACTGTGAAAATCCAGCCAGATCTGCTTGTCCCTGTAACTCTCCGGGATATCAACGACCGTGCGGTACCACCACGGCACCCTGTAAGGACTGTCTTTGGGCATAATGACCATATTGCCCCGTTTATAGCCGGGGAGCGAATCAATGCGGGTACCGTAATAAGGATCGGGATAGACCCCGTCCTTTACGAGGGTCGCCAGCACCGTCGAGGGCATAGTGGCCGGATACCATCCGGCCGGCTGATAGGCAGCGGTGGAGATTTTGTCACCGCCAGCTTTCACCTTGGCCGAAGACTGGATCGCCCAGTGCTCCTTCAATACGATCTTCTCCGGCACAGAAACCTGTTTACCGCCGGAACAGGAGGAAAAAAGTACCGTACCGGAAATAAATAAAATCAAAAAGACTTTCTTTTTCATGGCATATTTTTTTCATAAACAGCTATAAAGTTACAGGATGCTTTCCAGTAAAAAAAGTTTTTTATCCTGAAATTTATTTCAGGGATTCTTTCTCGAGCTCCTCGAGCGTTTTTCCTTTGGTTTCGAACAGATATTTTCTAAAAAAGAAGAAAGAGATCAGGGTCATCACGGCGTAGAAAGCGAAGATATACCCGACGCCGTGCCCGTTACCGCCGGGGCCGGAGAAGAAACCGACCACCACGGGGAAGAAAAGAGTGGTGAGAAAACAAAAGACCCACAACGACAGCGAGCCGATGGAGGTAGCCCGCGCCCGGATGTTGTTGGGAAACATCTCGGAAAGGATCACCCACACCACAGCGCCCTGCGAAAAAGCAAAAGCCGCCACAAAAAGCACCAGCATCACCAACAACACCAGCCCCTGCATCTCCGAGATAAAGAAAAAAGCAAAAAGGGCCAGAAAGATGGTCATAAGAAACGCCCCGGTCAGCAGCATCTTTTTTCTCCCCAGCCGGTCGATCACCGACATGGCCAAGATGGTAAAGAGCAGGTTGGTGCCCCCGATGATCACCGTCTGCAACACAGCGCTGCCGGTAGAGAAACCGGCCGCCAGGAAGATCTTGGAAGAATAGTACATCACCACGTTGATACCGGTAAACTGGTTGAACATACCGATCAGGATGCCGATCACCACCAGCTTCAGGTAAGGCTTTCTGAAAAGGTATTTCATGTGGGAAATCACCTCGGCATCCAGCGAGTCGCTGATCTCACGGACAGTCTGCTCCGGGTCGGCGTCCGGATTAACCTGCATAATCATTTTTCGTGCTTCGGCGAGACGACCGTTTTTCACCAGCCAGCGGGGGCTCCTGCCCACAAAGAAAAGTGAAATGAAAAACAGGAGTGCCGGAAGGCCTTCAGCGATAAACATCCAGCGCCAGTTATTTTTCCCGGTATTGATCAGCAGATAATCGGAGAAAAAAGCCAGCAGGATCCCGATCACAATGGCCAGTTGAAAGGTGATCGTCAGCCGGCCCCGGACTTTTGCGGGAGCTATCTCGGAAATATACATCGGTGATAATACGGAAGCGCCTCCCACCCCGATGCCTCCGAGGATACGCATCCCCACGAAAAAAGTAACGTTGGTGGCCAGACCCGTTCCTATGGCCGAGAGGAGAATGAACAGGGCCATCACCCGCAACATATTGCGCCGGCCGAACCTGTCGCCGAAAGGTCCGATAAAACCGGCGCCCACCACACACCCCAGCAGAGCCGAGCTCACCACCCACCCTTCCATGAAACTGTCGGGCTGCAACTGCAGGTAATCGCGGAAAAACTGCAGGGCACCGTTGACCACGGCCGTATCGAAACCAAAAAGTAGGCCCCCCAGGGCCGCCACAAAAGAATAGAGAAATAAGGTTCGTTTCATAAACTATTATTACCGGTAACTCCGGGCTGTCTCTATCATTGCAAACAGGTT
>CAZYPI010000046.1:0-8597 GCA_964649335.1 uncultured Rikenellaceae bacterium
GCAATAGATGCCATTGTTTCCCGGCAGGTATTGCAGTGATTCGATGTTCTCCGTCCAGGAAGTGTCGGTGGGGGAGAGGGTGCCCACCGGCTCTTCCGGGTTGCTGCCCGTTTGCCGGTACACGGTATATTTTTCCAGCGTGTCATAGCTGAGATTAGGGTTCCAGGCAAGATGAACATTAAAGTCCTGATGATATCCCTGCAGCACCATGACCGTGGCCGGCAGGGATCGTTTTACCACGCGCCCGCAGTCGTTCATGACGGCCAGAACGTAATAAAGAGGGGTTGTAAGCGAATCCTCCGGGATGTCGGTATAGGTGAGTTCGGCGTCTGTGAAATCTTCCCAACTCATCACCGTATCGGATATCTCCCCGGGGGAAGATCCGCGCAACAACACATAGTGCCGTAACAGGGAGGTGTTATCTGTGAGAAAACGCAGAAAGATATTGTTTTCCGGTGTTACGGAGGCTTCCTCTACTGAGATATACTCCGGCGGCGGCAGCATGACGGCGCTGATGCATTGGCGGTTGGAGGTGGAGACCCATCCGCTGTCGTGCCAGGCACGTATAATAAAACAGTAGTTTTCGTTGGGAAGGACTTCTGTGAGTGTATCCGCCAGAATATCCGGAGAAAGAGAGTCCAGCAACGCATAAGTACCATTGCCTTCCCGGCCGTAAACGGCATAGGAAGTCAGGTGCCCCTCCCATCCTTTATAGCCGGTCCAGGAAAGAGTTATGCGCTGAAAACAGGGGTCGAAATTTACGGTCAGGTAATTGGTGGTGTGTTCTCTGGTCAGTGGACTGGGGTTTCCGGCCGTGTCAACGGCGGCGATCACATAGGAGACGGGAAACCGGTCGGCATGGGCCCGGGTATCGAGATAGGTGTCGGCCAGAGGGTTGTAGACGGTGTCTATGGCAAGCCAGATGTCGTTCTTCCCCTGGTAGATGATATATCCCGCCACATCGGCATCGGGACTTCTTTCCCATTGCATGTTGACAAGACCGGTTCCGGAAACGACACTTACAAGAGAGAGCACAGGCGACACCGGCGGGATAGTATCCACCTGTGCCCCGGCCTGCAGGCTGCCGGTCAGGAGGGTGAGTATGATCGCAGCCAACCGTAAACCCCTTGGGATGATATTACTCTGTCTCCTCATCACATCTTCCTGCCACTACCTCGATAAAGCTGTCCGGATCGAACAGGGTTTCGGTGATAATACGAATCTTTTCCGGGGTTATTGTATGAATGGCCCGGGCAAATCTTTCCGGATAGTCGAGGGGGGTATCCGTGGTGGTCAGCCGTTTGACCATATCGGCACGGGCCAGGGCCCCGTCCAGCGATTGCAGCAGGCTGCCCATGATGTAGTTCCTCACCAGGTTTGTTTCCTCTGCGTCCGGAGGTTCTTCTTTCAGTCTGCGGAGCTCACGGTATATTTCATCCAGTGCTTGCCGGCACACCCCGGTGCCCACTTCTGTTCGGATGCTGTAATGCGCGTCGTATCTCAGGGGCTGGATCACGGAATAGATACCGTAGGTATAGCCTTTTTCTTCGCGGATGCTTTTCATCAGACGGGAGCCGAAATATCCCCCGAAAAGAGTGTTGACGAAAGAAAATGCCGGAAAGTCCTCATGGGAACGTCCGATGGCTCTTTTGCCGATGGTGATGGCCGACTGTACAGCCTGGTCTTCGGGGATCAGTGTTTTCCGGTTATGACCGGTTCCGGCAGCAGATGAGGTGACGGGTGTACGGAAGGGGGTGCCGGTATTGCTCTCCCGGCCGAATTTATTTTCGATATCTCTGATCAGGGTGTCGTTGATATTGCCGGCCAGGATGAAGAAGCAGTTGCCGCAGTGCAGGGTCTGCCGGTGGAAGGCTTTCAGGTCATCCGGCGTGATCTCTTCGTAGTGGGAGGGCAGGATCCGGCGGCCATAGGGGTGGGAGGCGCCGAAGAGCTCCTCCAGGAAAGCCGTCATGGAACGGTAGGTCACCTTTTCCGACTCGATGAGGAAAGACTGCTGTTTTTTCTTCAGGTAGGTGCTGATCTCCCGGGCCGGGAAAACGGGGTTGTGCAAAATATCTTCCAGTATCTCCAGCACTTCGCCGGTGTAACGGGTAAGCGAGTGGAGGCTGATGCCGGCATAGTCACGTGTGCTGTAGGTGAGGATATAACTGCCGTAGTAGTCAAACTCTTCGGCTATGGTGGCGGCATCGCGAGAGCGGGTGCCTTCGCGCAGCGTGTCGATGGTGGTGTTACAGACCAGCGGTTTGGTTTCGGCCCAGGCTCCTCCGGGAAAGACAATGTCCAGACGCACGGCATCCAGCGAATCATCCCGCACCAGATATATCTTCTGCCCTCCCGGCAGGCGGAGCTCTTCCGGCGGATGCCAGTGGATATCTTTCACCGGCAGGATGGGTGGCGCTGTTTCTCTGTTTATGCTCATGGTTATCCTTTTTTATTTCCCTTCCCGTTCCTCTTTGGCACGGTAATACAATACCGACATGTTCTCCTCCCTGAAAATATTTTGTGCCTCCGTTCTGATATCTCCTGGGGTCACCCGGTGGTAGGTTTCCATTTCCCGGTTGATCATGGAGGCATCTCCCAGGTATTCAAAGTATGAAAGATTCATGGCTCTGTTCAGGATATTATCCATCGAGAAGACCCAGGTGGACTCCAGTCTGTTTTTGACTTTGGTGAGCTCCCGCTCCGGTACGGTTTCCTTCCGGAGCTGTTCCAGCATCTCCAGTATGGCGTCCTCTGCCGTTTGCATGGAGGTGCCGCCCAGGAGTGTTCCGGAGATCACGAACAGCCCCGGGTCGGTACTGCCCAGGATATAAGCATCTATATCGCTGAAGAGCCGCAGGTTCTGAACCAGATGTTGTTCCAGCCGGGAAGATTTTCCGTTGGAGAGGATATCGGAGATCAGATCGGCCCGGTAATACGAGCCGGACAGCCGCGGACCCATATGAAATGTCATATAGATGGCATGGGCCGGGACTTTCCTTTCCACCGTCAGGGTCTCTTTTTCCCGTTGTGGCGGTTCGTCGGGCAGGCTCCTTTTTTTTATTTTACGTGCCGGGATATCCCCGAACCATTTTTCCGTAAGTTTTTGAGCTTCTTCATGGGTGATATTTCCCGAGAAAGCCAGATAAGCATTATTGGGGGCATAATGGGAGTAGAAGAAATCCTTCACCTGTTCGAGGGTGGCCTGTTCGATGTGGCTGATATCTTTTCCTATGGTAGGCCAGCGATAGGGATGTTTCTTGTAGGCCAGCGGTCTGAGCAGCAGCCATACATCACCGTATGGCTGGTTGAGATACCGTTGCTTGTATTCTTCTATAACCACATGTTTCTGGATGTCCAGTGTCTTCTGCGAGAAATCCGGCGCCAGCATGCGGTCCGATTCGAGCCACAGGGCCGTTTCCAGGTTCTCCCGGGGGATGGTAATGTAATAGTTGGTGAAATCGTTGTTGGTGAAGGCGTTGTTCTCCCCGCCGGCCAGTTGCAGGGGCCGGTCGAACTCGGGAATGTGACGGCTGCCGCCGAACATCAGATGTTCGAAAAGGTGGGCAAAGCCGGTCAGCGCGGGATCCTCATCCCGCGCCCCCACACCGTAAAGAATGTTTACGGCTGTCAGCGGCGTTTGGGGGGCCGGGTTGACCAGCACCCGGAGACCGTTTTTCAGCGTGAAAGTGGTGAAGTGTATCATAAGAATGCACAAACTTAAAAAAAAAGACGTTTCCCGGAATGGATTAAAGGGTTATAATATATATTTGCAACATATGAATCTGAAACGGCAGTTAGTCTGGTTTTACCGGTGGAGGATGAACCACATCCCCGACAGGGAGTTTGTCTTGATCGTCAGTTTCATTATCGGTATCTTCGCCGGGTTCGCCGCTGTGATCATCAAGAACCTGGTGCGTCTGATCCAGAATCTCATCGACAATACTTTTATGGTGGGGGAGCATGTTTATCTTTATGTGATCTTGCCGGTAGTTGGTATTTTCCTGGTATTGATATTCATAAAGTTTATTTTGCGTCAGGGTATCGGTGACGGTGTTCCCATCGTATTATATGCTATCTCGAAGAACAACGGCCGTATCCGTCCGCACAACATGTATTCTTCCATTATTGCCAGTGCCATTACGGTCGGTTTTGGCGGTTCTGTCGGGCTGGAGGGGCCTACAGTGGCTACCGGGGCCGCCATTGGTTCCAATGTGTCGCGGGTGTTGCGTCTCAACTACAAAATGGTGATCCTGATGCTGGGAAGCGCTTCGGCCGGGGCCATGGGGGCTATTTTCAAGGCGCCCATCGCCGGCATCGCCTTCGCCCTGGAGGTAATCATGCTGCAGCTTACCACCGTCTCGGTACTGCCCCTGCTGATCTCTGCTGCCACCGGCGCCCTGACAGCTTATATGTTTCTGGGACAGAGTACGCTTTACACACTGCAGTTTGTGCAGCCCTTTCAGATGAAAAACATCGGGTTTTATATTTTGCTGGGGATCCTGACCGGTTTTATAGCCCTTTATTTTCTGCGCATCTTTATTTTTCTGCATGATGCGTTCGAGAAGATCAAAAATATATGGAAGCGTTTTATCCTGGCTTCCATCGTCCTGGGAGGCATCATCTTTCTGTTTCCGTCTCTTTACGGTGAGGGATATCATGCGATCAACAGTTCTCTTCAGGGGGATTACTCTTATGTTTTCAACAATACCTTTTATGCCGGATTGAGTGAGAACCATATGATGCTGGTACTGGTGCTTTTGCTGATCGTATTGTTCAAAGCCATTGCCACCACGGTCACTTTCTCTGCCGGCGGGATAGGGGGTATCTTTGCACCCACCCTGTTTATGGGGGTCAATGTAGGGCTTGCTTTTGCGATCTTCAGCAATCTGCTCGGTCTCGACCTGCCTGTCAGTAATTTTGCCCTGGCCGGCATGGGGGGCATGATCGCCAGCGTCATCCAGGCACCCCTGACGGCCATCTTCCTGATCGCCGAGATTACCAAAGGATATGCTCTGTTCATGCCCCTGATGATCACGGTGACTTTTTCCTGGATCACTTTCAGGATCTTTGATAAAAGATCCATCTACACCTTCCAGCTTGCCAAACGGGGTGAGCTGTTTACCCACGATCAGGACAAGACCGTCCTCTCCCTGATGAATGTGAAGGATCTGATCGAGACCAATTTCGAGACGGTAGGACCGGATGCTACGCTGGGCGATCTGGTGAAGGTGATCGCCCATTCTAAAAGGAATATTTTCCCCGTGGTGGACGAGGAAAATAATATGCTGGGGGTAGTGTGGGTGAATGATATACGCCACATTATCTTCAAAAGGGAACTGTATGACAAAGTGTATGTGCGGGACCTGATGTTCATGCCCCAGCCGGCGGTGTCTCCCTATGAGTCTATGGAAGAGGTGGCCCGCAAGTTCCAGAACTCTTCCCATTACAACCTGCCGGTGCTGGACAACGGCAAATATGTCGGGTTCGTTTCCCGGGCGAATGTCTTCTCCAAATACCGGGAAATGGTCAAACATTTCTCGGAAGACTGATTGGAAGGATGAACGTTGAAGGATGAACGTTGAACGGAGAAAAATGTTCACCCCTCAACGTTCAACGATCGACGTTTTATTATACTTTTGTGCCGCCATGAGTGCAAAGAAAAAAAGTGCGGTATCCCGGCTGATCCTATGGAGGACAAGACATATCCCCCCGCGACAGTTTATCATTTTCCTGAGTCTGGTGATCGGCCTTCTCAGCGGCTTTGCCGCCGTCATCCTGAAAAACGTCATTCATCTGACCGAGAGGTGGCTGACACACGGTCTGCATGTGGAGCAGAGCAATTATATCTATTTTCTCTATCCCACCATCGGTATTTTCCTCACCTGGCTTTTTGTGCGTTTTGTGGTCCGGGACAACATAAGCCACGGTGTGGCCCGCGTATTGTATGCCATCTCAAAAAGGGGGAGTCTTCTCCGGCTGCACAACATTTATTCTTCGATGGTGGCCAGTGCCCTGACCATCGGTTTTGGCGGGTCGGTAGGGTCGGAGGCACCGATCGTCCTCACCGGGGCGTCGTTGGGTTCCTTCATAGGCCGGTGGCTGCATCTGAACTATAAACAGCGTACCCTGTTGCTGGGATGCGGCGCCGCCGGCGCCATCGCCGGTATTTTCAAAGCGCCCATCGCCGGGGTGGTCTTTACTCTCGAAATCCTGATGCTTGACCTGACCCTCTCGTCCATCGTCCCGCTGCTGATCTCCTCGGTGACGGCTGCCGTGGTGGCTTACTTCTTTATGGGGCAGGGTGTGCTCTTCAGCTTCCGTATCACCGATCCTTTTCTGCTGAAAGATATCCCCTTTTATATCCTGCTGGGTATTTTCACCGGACTGGTGTCGTATTATTTTACGAAAGTCTCCATGAAGGTTGAGGGAGCCATGTCCTCCATTAGTCATGTGTGGCTGCGTCTGCTGGCGGGGGGAATGGCACTGGGACTTTTTATCTTTGCCTTTCCTCCGCTTTTCGGAGAAGGGTATATGACCATCCGCTCCCTGCTCAACGGCAATGTTTATACCCTGGTGGCCAACAGCCCTTTTTATTTTTTGAAAGACTATACGGGCTGGTTTCTGCTGTATGTGGCTTTGGTTTTCATGCTGAAGGTGGTGGCTATGGCGGTCACCAACGGTGCCGGGGGGGTCGGAGGGGTGTTTGCCCCGTCGCTGTTCACCGGAGGGGTCAGCGGTTTTTTTCTGTCGCGGTTGCTGAACCTGATCCCCGGCATAGAGGTGTCGGATGTGAACTTCTCGCTGGCCGGTATGGCCGGCCTGATGGCCGGGGTGATGCATGCCCCCCTCACCGGGATCTTCCTTATCGCGGAGATCACCGGAGGATACGCGCTGCTGATTCCTCTCATCCTGACGGCTACGGTTTCTTATCTTACCATCGTATATTTTGAGCCCTATTCGATCTATACCAAACGCCTGGCCAAAAGAGGGGAGCTGATCACCCACGACAAGGACCACGCCGTGCTGACCCTGATGGACTGGCGGCGGGAGATAGAAAAAGACCTGCTGACCGTGAGGCCTGACGATACCCTCGGCGACCTGGTGAAGACCATCTCACGCTCCCGGAGGAATATCTTCCCCGTGCTCGGAAAAGAAGGAACCCTCCTGGGTGTGGTCATGCTGGATAATGTCCGGGAGATCATGTTCAACCGCGACCTGTACGCCAAGGTGAAAGTGCGCGACCTGATGGTCAGCCCCCCGCGCTATATCTACATGACCGACACGATGGAGACCGTCCTGCGCAAATTCAATGAAAGCGGCGCCTGGAACCTGCCGGTGCTGGACCGTGACAAGTATGTGGGAATCCTCTCCAAATCAAGGATATTCGCCTCCTACCGGCGCGTCCTCGTACAAATGAGCGAAGAATGATTAGTCATTCTCCCTTTTACCATCCAACCTTCGAGCTTCGAGCTTCAACCTTCCTAAACGCCTGCCGGCCCCTGATATTTGGCGTCGCCAAAAGCCAGGATGGGGAAGAAGATAATACTCAGGAACAGCAACCCCAGCGTAAACCAGCCGCTTTTGCCGAAACTTTTGGACAAAAGATGGACTACGATGATCAGCAGGATGATATTGACAAAGGGAATAAAGAAAATTAAGAGAATCCACCACCAGGGCTTTCCGACAATTTCCAGCCATACAATAAGATTGTAAATGGGGATAATAGCAGCCCATCCGGGTTTGCCTGCCTTTTCAAAAATTTTCCATATCGAAACGATCATCAATACCGTCACCACCAGGGAAAAAATGATACTTCCGGTACTTAAGTGTCCGACATCGTAAGAGAAATCAGCAGAATAATCCATGATTGTTAGTTTTAAGGGTTAATGGTATGCCTAATTAAAGGAAAATAGTTCATAAAAAAAAATCTATGTAAAAATTTTTTTTCTCTGCCGGTACCGTTTACCTTTGTTGGAAATCATTAAATCCTTATTATCGTGAAAAGAGATACGCTGGTTTTTGATGTGATACAGAAAGAGTTCCTGCGTCAGAAGAACGGACTGGAACTGATCGCTTCGGAGAATTTTGTCAGTGAGCAGGTGCTGGAGGCCATGGGCTCGGTGATGACCAACAAATATGCCGAGGGCTATCCCGGGCACCGCTATTACGGCGGATGTGAATTTGTGGACGAGACCGAACAACTGGCCATAGACCGCTTAAAGCAGTTGTACAATGCCGAATATGTGAATGTGCAGCCCCACTCGGGAGCGCAGGCCAATGCGGCCGTTATGCTGGCCGTGCTGCAGCCGGGAGATACTTTTATGGGACTGGATCTGTCGCATGGGGGACACCTCTCCCACGGCTCGCCGGTCAACTCGTCAGGGATTCTCTACCGCCCCGTGTCCTACGGTGTGAACCCGGATACCGGCCTGGTGGACTATGACAGGATGGAAGAGATTGCCCTGAAAGAAAAACCGAAGCTGATCATTGGAGGGGCATCCGCCTACTCGCGGGAATGGGACTACAAACGCATGCGTGAGATTGCCGACAGGGTGGGGGCACTGCTGATGATCGATATGGCCCACCCGGCCGGA
>CAZYPI010000046.1:8607-16177 GCA_964649335.1 uncultured Rikenellaceae bacterium
GGGCGGGGACCTGAGCGCTGCCGGCCTGCTGGATAACCCCCTGGAATATGCCCACGTGGTAACTTCCACCACCCACAAGACGCTGAGAGGGCCCCGCGGAGGGATCATACTGCTGGGGAAAGATTATGACAACCCCATGGGTAAAACCACCAAAAAAGGAGTGATCCGCAAAATGTCTTCCATTCTGAACTCCGCCGTATTCCCCGGTACCCAGGGGGGGCCCCTCGAACATGTCATCGCGGCCAAGGCCGTGGCTTTCGGAGAAGCCCTCGACCCTTCCTTTAAGGAGTATCAAAGACAGGTGCAGACCAACGCACGCGTGATGGCCGAAGAATTCGTGAAGAAAGGATACAAAGTGATCTCCGGGGGTACGGACAACCACTCCATGCTGATCGACCTGCGTACCAAAGTGCCTGAGATCACCGGGAAAATGGTCGAAAACACCCTGGTACGGGCTGATATCACCGTCAACAAGAATATGGTACCCTTTGACAGCCGGCCGCCACTGCATACTTCAGGCCTGCGGATCGGGACACCGGCGGTGACCACACGCGGACTGAAAGAAGAGCATATGGTGACCATCGTGGAGATGATTGACCGGGTGATCATGAATATCGAGGACGAAACCGTGATTGCAGAAGTGAAAAAACAAACCAACGAAATGATGGCCGACCGGCCTCTTTTTGCCTGGTAACCCCTGAAACCGGGGAATTCCGGGCATGCAGCAAAGGGATATATATTCATTTATTTGTTTTTTTTACCGTAATTAGTATATTTATAGTGGAAAAAAGATCATACTGTTTGGCGGATGGGAGATAAAAAGTTGATATATGTCGTTGATGATGACCCGTTTATCCTGAATCTGGTTGAGAAGAAACTTACAAAGGAGGGCTTTGACGTGAAGGTGTTCAGGTACGGTGAAGAATGCCTGGCCGCCATGGATGTAAAGCCGGATATGGTGGTGCTGGATTATCTTTTCCTCAAGCAGGATGATCAGGTGATGAACGGCAAAGAGGTGTTCCGGCGTATCAAGGAGAGCTATCCCGACATGCCTGTGATCATGCTCTCGGGCCAGGACAGCGGCGGGGTGGTATTGGAACTGGCACGCCTCGGTATGAATGATTACGTCATTAAAGATCAGGCGCTGATAGAAAACCTCCTGGCATCTATACACGATATCCTGTTTCCGGAAGAAGAGGAGTGAACGCCTTTATTTTCCCTGCATAATCATACGGTTGATTAATAATGACTGAATCTGCATGATGGAATGGTATATGTATCCGGCGGTTATCGGTATTGGTTTGATCGCCGGATTTATCAATACGCTGGCCGGCAGCGGTTCTCTGATCACCCTGCCTTTTCTAATGTTCCTGGGCCTGCCGGCCAATGTGGCCAACGGTACCAACCGCATCGCCATTCTGCTGCAGAACGTGGTGGGCGTGACCGGCTTCAGGCAGAAAAAGGTTCTTTCCTTCAGGGAAGGTCTTTTTTTCTCCGTGCCGGCGGTCGCCGGTGCGATCGCGGGTGCCCGTATCGCCATCGACCTGGATGAACAGACCATGCGCAGGACCATCGGTGTGCTGCTGGTGATCATGCTGTTCATCGTTATTTACAAACCGGAGCGGTGGCTGCAGGGGAAAGAGATCGTGAGAAGTACCCGCAGGAAGATCGTCCTGGTCATTCTGTTCTTTTTTATCGGCATGTACGGCGGGTTCATCCAGGCCGGTGTGGGGCTTTTCCTGCTGGCGGGGCTGGTGCTGGGTGCCGGCGCCGACCTGGTGAAGGCCAACGCCCTGAAGGTGTTCATTATCCTGTTATATACCCCGTTGGCTCTGGCCTTGTTTATGTATTATCATCAGGTCAACTATGTCCTGGGCTTTGTGCTGGCGGCAGGCAATATGTCGGGCGCCTGGCTGGGCACACGCGTGGCGGTGAGCTGGGGCCCCCGTTTCGTGAGGATCATCCTCTTGCTGGCGCTGGTGGTGTCGGCAGCCAAACTCACCGGCCTGCTCGACTGGCTGGGGCTGTTGTCTGCCTGACACAAAAATTCAGAGTTCCAGCAGCAGCTCATCTTCGACGGCCCCGCCGAACAACATGGACGCCGGTTGTTCGATCATCTTCCGTATGCTTTTCAAAAAACCGACCGAGTCGCGTCCGTCCACCAGCCGGTGGTCATAGGATAATGCCAGGTACATCACCGGCCTGATCTCCACCCTGCCGTTGACGGCCACGGGTCGCTCCACAATGTTGTGCATGCCCAGGATGGCTGCCTGCGGAGGGTTCAGCAAAGGCGTCGAGAGCATCGAACCGAACACCCCGCCGTTGGTGATGGAAAAGGTGCCGCCGCTCATGTCATCCATGGAGATCCTGTTGCGGCGGGCCTTGCCGGCCAGCTCCTGCAGGGCGGCCTCGATCTCTGCCAGTCCCAGCGCTTCGGCATTGCGAAGCACAGGTACCATCAGCCCTTTGTCGGTCTGTACGGCAATGCCTATGTCGGCGTACCGGTACGTGACGATCTCTTCCCCGTCGATCATCGAGTTGATGGCCGGAAATTTCATCAGGGCAATGGCGGAAGCCTTGATAAAAAAAGACATGAAACCCAGCTTGACGCCATGCTTTTTTACGAAACGTTCCTGGTAGGTCTTCCGCAACCGGATCACCTCACTCATATCGGCTTCATTGAAGGTGGTAAGCATAGCGGTTTCATTCTTGACGGCTACCAGGCGGCTGCTTAATTTCTTGCGTAATCGGGACATCTGCTCCACCGTTTTGTCGCGGGAAGGTTCCTTTTTAAATAAAGAGAAAGTGTCTTCCGTTGTTTTTCCGGTTGCTTCCCTGGTCATCTCCACATCGCGGGCGGTGATCCGCCGCAGTCCCTGCAACACATCCTCCACCGACAGATGATATTCTTCCATTTTCCTGGCAGCCACCGGCGTGACTCTGATCCTGCTGTCCGCTGTTTTTTCTGCTTCTGACTCTTCTGATACCGGTGCTGTTTCTTCTCCGGTTTTTTCTTCCGGTATGGATTCCCGTGTTTCGGTGGATGCGGTGGTTTCCTCCCGGCCGGCCTGCACTTTCTTTTCCGATTTTTTCTCCGCGGGGGCATCGGTGTCGATGGTACAGATCACATCGCCCACACGGGCTGTGCTGCCGGGCTCCAACAGGAACTTCACGCGGCCGTTCTCCGGGGCGATGATAGGCAGGGTGGCTTTTTCCGATTCCACCTCGGCGATCTCCTGGTCCCTCTCCACATAACTGCCGTCCTCTACGAGCCAGGTGCCTACTTCCACTTCGGTGATGGATTCGCCGGGACTGGGTATTTTTATTTCTAAAATCATACTCGGATATTTTATCAGATAAGAAACCTGGATTCTTTTTCGATGAAATTGTGCAGGTCAAGGATCTCTTTCCTCGACTTTCCCTCGACACATTGCAGGCCGCAATAAAAATTATTCAGTTCACAGGTACATCTTCTGAACACCTTGTTGACGATCTCTTCCTGTCCCAGCAGGTGCATGGCATAAAGGCCTGTGGCGGGACTGCCGCTGGCCAGCCGCGCTACCGGCACCAAATCCAGTCCTTCGGTCGTGTGCCTGACATAACGCCACGGCCCCATATTCTCCGGCTCCTCCTGCACGAAGAGCGTGAGTATGTTGTTTTTGTATTTTTTCAGAATGGCTTTGACCTGTCCGAGGGGGAAAGGATGAAGCTGTTCGATACGTACCAGGGCTATGTCGCGGGCCTTCAGCTCTTTTTTGCGTTTGAGCAGGTCGTAATACACTTTTCCGGAACAAAAGACCACCCGTCTGACCCGTTCTGTATCGACGTCAGGGTCGTCAATTACTTCCAGAAAACGACCTTTTTCAAGATCTTTCAGCGAAGAAACACATTCGGGGTGGCGCAGCAGGCTCTTGGGAGTGAAGATGATCAGGGGCAGACGGTAATCCGTATGCACGTGGCTGCGCAACAGATGGAAGAAGTTGGCCGGCGTGGTGGGGTTGACAATGGGCATGTTGGCTTTGGCTGCCATCGAGAGAAAACGTTCGATGCGGGCGGAGGAATGCTCCGGTCCCTGCCCCTCAAAACCGTGCGGCAGATAAAGCACCAGCCCGTTCATCAGTCCCCATTTTTCTTCCGCCGCACTGATATACTGGTCTATGATGACCTGTGCCGCATTGTGGAAATCGCCGAACTGTGCTTCCCATACCACCAGTTGCTGCGGGGAAGACATAGCATAACCGTACTCAAAACCCATGACGCCGTATTCGGAGAGGAGAGAGTTGTATATCTCAAAAGGTGCCTGCCCCGGCTCAATATGCTGCAGTGGGTACCAGGGCTCGCCCGTATCCTCGCGGATATACGCTGCATGACGGTGTGAGAAAGTGCCACGCACCGAATCCTGTCCGCTGATCCTCACCGGGATCCCTTCGGTGACGAGCGAAGCATAGGCCAGCAGCTCGCCGATGGCCCAGTCGATACGGTCGTTTTCGAAGTTCTTCCTGCGTTCATCCAGCAGCCGGATCAGTTTTTTGAAAAACTTCTTCCCCGGAGGCACCTCGTAAACATGCCGTGCCAGAGAGGTCAGCTTTTCCCGGGGGATGCCCGTTCCGGGACTCTTTTCAAAATCTTTCTCCCCGGCATAGCGGTATCCTTTCCAGTTTTCATGGAGGAACTGTTCCAGGATTACGGAAGAGGATTTTCCGGCCAGCCGGAATTGCTCCTCGAGAACATCGTTGTAGTCTTTTTCCGTTTCTTTGATCTGTTCGCGTGTCATGATCCCCTTTTCGATCAGATGATCCGCATAGATGTCCCGGGGATTCGGATGGCGGTTGATGGCTTTATATAAGAGCGGTTGCGTAAAGCGGGGTTCGTCGCCTTCGTTGTGTCCGTGTTTGCGGTAGGCCAGGATATCGATGAACACATCCCGGTGGAAAGTCTGCCTGAACTCCATGGCGAGACGGATGATGTAAATGAGGGCTTCCACATCGTCGCCGTTGACATGGAAAATAGGAGCTTTGGTGACCTTTCCGATGTCGGTGCAGTAGGTGCTGGAACGGGCTTCCAGGTAGTTGGTGGTGAATCCCACCTGGTTGTTGATGACCAGATGGATGGTGCCTCCGGTGCGGTAGGCCGGCAGTTCGGACATCTGCAACACCTCATATACCACCCCCTGGGCGGCAATGGCCGCATCACCGTGGATCAGTATCGGGGCCAGCCTGTTGAAGTTGCCTTTGTAAACCCGGTCGATTCTGGCACGGGACAAACCTTCCGCCACCGGATCCACCGATTCGAGATGCGACGGATTGGGGACGACACTGAGTTTTACCTTTTTTCCCTTGTCCGTTTTGATGATACTTTCATGGCCGAGATGATATTTTACATCCCCCAGGGAAATATCTCCCGAATAAACCTTGCCGGTGAACTCGGAGAAGATCTGCTGGTACGGCTTCTTAAGGATATTGGCCAGCACATTCAGCCGCCCCCGGTGCGACATTCCGATGACGAACTCTTCAATACCCAGATCCGAGCCTCTTTCGATCACGGCATCCAGTGCCGGGATCAAATTCTCGGCACCCTCCAGAGAGAAGCTTTTTTGGCCGGTGAATTTTTTCTGTAAGAATTTCTCGAAGCCGACAGCCTGTACCAGATGTGAGAAAATGTGTTTCTTCTCTTCCGGCGAGAAAGAAGGCGTGTTCCTGGCCGGCTCCATCCTTTCCTGCCACCAGCGGATCACCCCGGGGTTGCGAATGAACAGGTATTCGGCACCGATAGAACGGCAATAGGTTTGCTGAAGTGAGGAAATGATCTCCCGCAATGAAGCGGGACCGGTGCCGATAAGCTTGCCGGCCTGAAAAATCGTGTCCAGGTCTTTTTCTTCCAGACCGAAGTTTTCAATGTCCAGGGTGGGTGAATATTTCCTGCGTGTCCTCACAGGATTGGTCTGCGTGAACAGATGCCCCCGCCGGCGGTAACCCTCGATCAGATTGATCACCCTGAACTCCTTATCATAATCTTCCGGCACTTCCGTGCCGCCGAAATGTTTTAACGCAAACTCAAATCCCGTGAAAAACTGCCTCCAGCTTTCTTCCACTGCTTCCGGGTCTCTGAGAAAATCCCGGTACAACCTCTCTACGGTCGGAATATCCGTGTTGCCTAGAAATGAAAACTTATCCATAAAAAGCCGGTACTGTTGTTAACCTTCAAAGATACGCGATTTTTTTTCATTTAAAATCATTCCGGATTGAATTTATTTAGAATAAATATTATAACACACAGAATTTCAGTTAATAGTATTTATTTTAATTTAGAATAAATTTATTATATAGTCTAAATAAATAAAAATCAATCAGATAGAGGGGGAGTTGTTTGGCAATGTCAGGATAAATGCCTAATTTTTACTTTCTTTGCACCGTCGGGATTTAGTCTCAATAAGAATAACGGTTTATTGTTTCCGGAAGACTTTATAAAAAAAGATGAAAAATATATACCATGGAATAGGAAATCCGAATTATGTTTGCTGATAAAAAACGAGAAACAGGTAAGCTTTTATGAATAATAGTATTTTTCTAAAAATTAACGAAATAAAAGGATGAAAACGGGAATATTAAAAGAGACGAATGACCCCCGGGTGGCATTGTTGCCGGAGAGTGTTGCTTTCCTGATAAAGTCGGGTGTGGAGGTGCTGGTGGAAGAAGGGGCGGGTGCAGGCGCTTTCTTTCCGGACGGGGATTACCGTCAGGCCGGAGCCGCCATGGTATCCAGGGAAGAGATCCTGAAAGAGGCGGATCTGATCATTCAGATCAATCCGTTGAGCGACCGGGAGTTCAAAGAGTTAAGAAAGGAAGCGGTGGTGATCACTATGCTGAACCCGCTGGTGCGCACCGGTCTGGTCAAAGAGTTACGTGATCTGGGGCTGACGGTGTTCTCGCTGGACATGATCCCCAGGATATCGCGGGCACAGGCCATGGATGTGTTGTCGTCCATGGCCACCGTTGCCGGCTATAAGGCCGTCCTGGATGCGGCCAACCTGCTGCCGCGTTTTTTCCCCATGTTCATGTCGGCGGCGGGCACCATCAAGCCGGCCAGAGTGCTGGTGCTGGGTGCCGGTGTGGCCGGTCTGCAGGCCATCGCCATCGCCAGGAAACTGGGTGCCGTGGTGGAGGTGTTTGACGTGCGCTCGGAGGTGAAGGAACAGGTGCGGTCGCTCGGTGGGAAGTTCATAGAGGTGGAAGGTGCCCGGGAGGATGCTTCCGCCGGAGGATATGCCGTCGAACAAACCAAAGAATTTGAGGAGAAACAGAAGCAACTGATCCGGGACCATGTGTCGCTCTCGGATGTGGTCATCACCACGGCCCAGATCCCCGGGAAAAAAGCGCCGTTGCTGGTGACCCGGGAAGCCGTGGAGGCCATGCCTCCCGGCAGTGTTATCGTCGATCTGGCCGCTTCTTCGGGAGGCAACTGCGAACTGACACAGAACGATAAAATTATAGATCATAACGGCGTGACCATCATCGGGAAGTCAAACTATCCGGCAGCCATGCCTTCGGATGCCAGCCGCATGCTGGCCCGC
>CAZYPI010000047.1:0-8103 GCA_964649335.1 uncultured Rikenellaceae bacterium
AAATCTCATACACCTTCTACACAAAACTGAGGAGACCCCCTGACTATTTTATAGCGTTCAGAGACATATGTCCCAGTATTCCAGTATTCCAGTATTCCAATATTCCAGTATTCCAATATTCCAGTATTCCAATATTCCATTATTCCATCATTCCTTTGTAACTTTGCTACCCAAAACTAAAATTTAGAACGATGGCCGTGAAGAAGGTGGTGGTCGGCCTGTCCGGCGGTGTAGACAGCAGCGTGGCGGCATATCTGCTGAAAGAGCAGGGGTATGACGTCACCGGCATGTTCATGCGCAACTGGCACGACACTACCGGACTGCTGGAGGGCGACTGCACCTGGGAGGAAGATGAGATCGTGGCCCGGATGACGGCACGCAAACTGAATATCCCTTTTTTCACGATGGATCTCAGCGAAGAGTACCGCAAACGCGTGGTGGACTATATGTTCGCCGAGTACGACCGCGGCCGCACCCCCAACCCCGACATCCTCTGCAACCGCGAGATCAAGTTCGATCTGTTCGTGAAAGAGGCCGGGAAAGTTTTATCCAACTACGTAGGTACCTACGTAGATTTCAAAGTGGCCACCGGCCACTACAGCCGCATACATAAGGAGGTGAACCGCCATGGTGACACGGTATACCGTCTGCTGGCCGGCCTCGACCGCAACAAAGATCAGAGTTATTTCCTGTGCCAGCTTTCGCAGGAACAACTGGCCATAAGTCTCTTCCCGCTGGGTGAAGTGACCAAACCGGAGGTGCGGGAGATCGCCGCCCGCCTCGACCTGCCCACAGCCACCCGCAAAGACTCGCAGGGTATCTGTTTTGTCGGCAAGGTGGACCTGCCCACCTTCCTCCAGCAACAACTGGAAGCACGCGAAGGCGAGGTGATCGAAATCTCCAAAGAGGATATTGCCGCTCCCCTATATACTGAAGGAATACCTGAAGGAAATATGGATGACGATACCCTGAAAAAACTTTGCAGCGGCTTTCGTTTTGCCCCCGAAATGGGCCGGGTGATCGGAAAACACAAAGGAGCTCATTTTTACACCATCGGCCAGCGCAAAGGCCTCAATATCGGCGGCAAGGCAGAACCGTTGTTTGTATTGTTTCCCGATGTCAAAAATAACATCCTTTATGTCGGTCAGGGGCATAGTCACCCCGGTCTGAACCGGAAAGGCCTGTTCATCGCCCGCGACGAGATCCATTGGGTGCGGCCTGATCTGGCCATGTCACCGGGAGAAAGACGCCGTTATCTGGTGCGCATCCGTTACCGCCAGCCCCTGCAACAAGCCGCTCTCTACATGCGGCAGGAAGGAATGTACATTCTCTTCGAAAAACTGCAGCGCGGCATCACCCCCGGCCAGTTTGCCGCCTGGTACGACGGAGACGAACTGCTGGGATCGGGAACCATTGGAACGATGAACGATGAGGGTTGAAGGATGAACGGAAAAGGGTGAAGTTTGTTGACAGCGTCAACGAAATGAATGGAAATTAGCCCTTCGCTCGCCATACACTAAGACGAAAGAGAGCTTCGCTCAGGGCGAAATTATGTAGAAATTAAGTGGATATTTCGCGGTACAGCCGTAAATTACCCATTCATGTTCATTCGTGTCATCATCCCTCCTTCGCCTCCGGCTTCGGCGGGCAAAGCATTCCATCATTCCATTATTTTTCCTATTTTTATTCCGTCTCACCAGAACTCGCCTCCATGACAAGCAAAGAACGGATTCTCACCGCCATCGAACACAAAACGCCGGATAAGCTGCCGGTGGATTTCGGTGCCACACCGGTGACGGGCATCCATGTGCTGGCCATCGAGAACCTGCGGAAATATTTCGGATTGGAGTACCGTCCGGTCAAGGTGAACGAACCTTACCAGATGTTGGGCGAGATTGAAGAGGATCTGGCGGAGATCCTGGGTATGGACACCGTGCCGGTCTCCCCCCGCAACACCATGTTCGGTTTTCCCAACGAGGGGTGGAAAGAATTTAAAACCCCCTGGGGACAGGTGGTGCTGGTGCCTGAAAAGTTCAACGTCACCACGGACGACATGGGCAATGTATATATGTACCCCCAGGGGGACACGTCGGTGGCGCCCTGTGCCAAGATGCCGGTGAACGGCTATTTCTTCGACGCCCTCTCCCGGCAGGATCCCATCGACCACGACCACCTGAACCTCGAAGACAACCTGGAAGAGTTCTCGGATATTTCGGATGAAGACCTGCAGTATTTCCGGGCAGAGGTGGACAAAGCCTCTGCCACCGGCCGGGCGGTGGTGGCCAACTTCGGCGGGATGGCTCTGGGCGACATTGCCCTGGTGCCGGGAGTGGACATGAGACACCCCAAAGGCATCCGCGATGTCACCGAGTGGTACATGGCCACTGTTATGCACCCGGACTATGTGAATGCCATCTTCGCAGCGCAGACGGAGATTGCCCTGCGCAGACTGGAAAAGATCTATGCAGCTGTGGGCGACAAAGTGGATGTGGTCTATATCTGCGGCACCGACTTCGGCACCCAGAACTCGCAGTTCTGCTCGGAGGAGACCCTGCTGGATCTGTATGCCCCCTATTACAAAAAGATCACCGGCTGGATCCATGACCACACCCCCTGGAAGACCTTCAAGCACTCCTGCGGGGCCGTCGAGCCCTTCATCAAACACTTCATAAATTTCGGCTTCGACATCCTCAATCCCGTGCAGGTAAGCGCCACGGGGATGGACCCCGGACACCTCAAAAAAGAATACGGAGATCACATCACTTTCTGGGGCGGCGGCGTGGACACCCAGCACACCCTCCCATTCGGCACGCCGCAGGAGGTGGAGGAGCAGGTGCTGCGACACTGTGAGATTTTCTCCAAAAACGGCGGGTTCGTCTTCAACACCGTCCATAACATCCAGGCCAACGTGCCGGTGGAAAACCTCGTGGCCATGCTGAAAGCAGTGAGGAGGTTTAATGGGGAAGGGATGTAGTTGAAAGAAAAGACAAAAGATAAAAGTAAAAAGACAAAAGTTTAAGTCCCGCGCTTTACTTCTGTTTGGAAATTAGTTTCCGGGTGTTGGCTCATCTTTCATAGCTCAAGTTGTCATGCAGAGGGCCGGAAGGGAAAAGGAAAATACCAACATGTAGGTATTGTGCAAACAATCCGTAGCCACTACTTTTGTTTAGAATTTTTCTAAATAAACAGACGTGTTCAAGAGATTTACCGTATCGGAAGAATGTATCGGATGCAGGGCCTGTGAGGAAGTGGCTCCGGCACATTATAAAATCAATAACGAGAACCGGGCTTATCTGTCGAAACAACCGGAAAATGCAGAGGAAGAAGCGCTTTGCCGGGAGGCAATGGATATATGCCCTGTCAATGCCATATCCGTTATCAGAGATGTAAAAAAGCCGGAACCCGTAATGGCCCGTTCCAACATCCGGCAAACGCTGGAAAAGTATCCGGAACTTAAGGATGTGTTGATGGATCTCTCACCCAAATTCCGGCGTATGCAAAATACTGCCGTTTACAATACGCTGGCCCGTTTTGCCAACTTCCGGGACGCTGCCCGTATTACCGGACTATCCGTATGTGAAATACTTCACACCATCAATAAGCATCTGGGAATCGAAGAAGAATTATTGAAAAACATGCCGGAGTGCATTCAGGAAGTAAAAGAAGAAATTTTAGAGGAAAACATTCCGGAACATACCTGGCAGGAGAGTCCGGAACGATACATCTACAACCGGGATACACTGGATGAAATGGTGACCAGGATTTCCACCCTGCCACCGGGGGATAACCTGGTGATTATATCGGTGGAAAAGCCCGTAGAATTAATCAAAGTAATCAACGGACTGCACTTTCATTATAATCTTGAAAAAAACAGGGAATACCGGCTATCTGTTTTCAACCCGGAACAAGAAGAAGCGCCTGTACCCTGGCAGCAACGAAAAGCATCATTCGAGATCCTGGACGTACGCTCCATGACTACCGACCCGTTTGATGTTATTATAAAAAAGGCTTACGACACTCCGGAGAACCAAGGGTTCGTTCTGGTGCAACAGTTTGAACCATACCCTATAATCAACATGCTTCATGAGATGGGTTTTGAACATATCACCGAGCAACAGGGAACCCGTGAATACCGGATCTATTTTCATAAAAAGCCTACAGCACAAAAAGCAGCCACGGCAACATCCGGCAAAGTGGATGTAATCATCCAGTCGGCTACGCCGGTAGCTTATCCGGTGATCATGAAACTGCTTCAGTCGGAACGTATCCGCACGACCCTGAATATCCGCGAACTGAAAGTTTGGGAAGAAACGGAAAAGCATCTTGCCTGGATCACCAGCGGCAAAGCTGACATCAGTTTTTCCGCTCTGATCACCGTAGCCAAACTGCGCAGAAACGACATCCTGATCCCGGCGTTGTTTGTATGGGATAACTTTGTTTTACTGACCCGCTATAAGGCCAAAGGATTTGAAGATATCCGCGGAAAAAAGATCCATACACCCCTTTTTGAGGAAGCCCCCCCGGCCAAAATCACGCGTTACCTGATGCAGGCCACCGGATTCAATCCCGAAGATTTTACGTTTGTCTTCGGCAAACCCTTCGGCCGGCCGGAGGAGATCTACAGGGATTTCGTTACGGGCCGTGCCGACACGGTGATCCTGCGTGAACCGGAAGCCTCCTATGCCATCAGCATCCTGCAGGACCGAAAAGAATCTTTTTCCGTCATCTCTTTCAATGAAATATGGAACAGGATAAATCCCGGTTTCGGAAGCTTTCCCAACGCGGGTCTGGTATTGAAAGGCGATTTTGCACGTAATCATCCCGAACAGACCCGTATTTTCCTCGAAGAGCTCAGGTCGGCCATCGAATGGGTCAATGCCCACCGGCGCGAGGCAGCGCTTCTTTCTTTTGATATGATGCGCCAGCCGGTCAACCGGATCGAACTCTTCCTCGACAGAGTAAACTTCAATTTTGTTACGGGAGAAGAACTGGTGGAAAAAGTAAAGCAATATTTTAACATCCTCAACCGCGAAGAGATCACCGGCATACCGCTGGATAAGGAATTTCTGAATATTTTCAGGGGGGTATAGACGGTTTCTGGGGTTTCTGGTATTCGAAGTTTGAATATATGGAACGCTGATGCCCTTCGGCTTTACTCCGGGCATACACTAATGAAACGGTTTTGCACGGATTCTATTATATGACTCATAAATACAGCCATTAACCTTACTTTTATCTTGTGCCTTTCTGTGTCTTCCGTAGCCGGTCCCTGAGTGATCCCGCGCAGCGGGATCGTATCGAAGGGCGGCGTAGGAGGATATCTTTTATCTGTGTTAATCTGTTGCATCAGTGTTATCTGTGTTCTGTGAACAAACCTAAAGCTAAAAGACAGGCTGGTGAGTTGTCACGCAGAGAACCGCAAAGGGATGATTTGTGGAAAGCGCAAAGCGGGGCAGTTCAATTACCTGCCCAGAAACACAACTTTTTTTGCTGTTGCCCTGTTTCCTATAGCACAGGTGATGACATAAATCCCTGCTTTCACTCTATTCCCTCGCAAATCTGTACCGGACCAAAGAAATTCATATTCCCCGGAAGAAGAAGCCACCGGATCCAAAACACCCATAAGCTGCGAAGCCTGATTATATATTTTTATTTGGGGGGGTGACCCGGCCATATCTTCAATGGCTAGCTTAATGGTTAAGACATCGGAAAAAGGATTGGGGTAGCCGGTTATCGTAAACCCTCTGTTTTCTTCAGGATCATCCAGACCAAGCGACCTAAGCTTTTCCGCTCTATTGTAAAAAATATTATACTGCGAACCCGCATCTTCCATCCAGATATAATCAACATAATTGAAATTAAAATATTTGTAGGCAATGGAAGGATAAAAGGGGTTACCGGCAATCGTATCCACAATGGTACTCCATCCCCGTACAGCGCCATAAGAAAATCCCTGAAAAAGATTCCCGTTTTTCATGAACAAATAACCGTAACCGATAGGCGGAGCAAGATCATCAATACATATATAATCAATTATACCGGTTTGTAACCGGGCAGTATGCAACCAATTCCAATCCATCGAATATGTTTCAACTTCCATTAAGTTGGCGGAGCTGTCAATATATTGAAATCTCACAGGGTTATCATATTCCGGATACTCTGCAATATAAGAATTATAAGTAATACAAGGCTGATATCCAATGGCCTCATAAGCTGTATCAAAATGCAGGATATCGTTACGAGCTACAAAAAACAGAACCGAATCCGTGTTAAACTGAATGGCAAAGAACAGGGCATTGTACGCATACAGCAGATGATTGGCAATCGCAACATCAGAAATCTCTTTTTTTGTCATCACACTGACTTTCCGGAGGACAGTGTCATTCAACACACAGGCATACATCAAGGTATTGCTCATACTGTCATTCTTTTCAATCCAGAAAATATTGACCCTGCCGGCAGAATCAACATCCGCAACGGGTAAAGTGTTGTTAACCGGCACGGTGTCGCTTAAAAGCATGGGTTGAGTCCAGGATGAAAAATCCGCTGAGTGGGTGTACATTATTCCTGACAAAGAATCATTGGATTCGTAGATCATATGCACCCTTCCGTCTGTGTCAATGGCCAGGGTCGGGTTCCTGCCATGCACAAGATACGCAGCATCATCCCACGTCCCCGTCGAACCTTCATATTTAACGCCTTTTATGACACTTTCATGATTCAAGGTGTCTGTAAAAACGATAAAAATATTTTCGGAGGAGTCCCGGACGATTTTCCTCTGGTTATGATGGGCCGTTGCAGCAGGATCCAAACTGGTCGCGATCAATGTCTGCGAATGAACATCCATAAGGGCAAACAATAAGACGCCGGATAATATTATCTTTTTCATAGCCTGTGCAACATCCGCTTTACATACCCTAAAAATACGAAAATATCTTTACATTTTCATTGATTTAAGATTCAAAGTCTCCTTCGCTTCATCCCTTGTCCGCCGAAGCTTTGGCGAAGGTGGAGCGGGTGGTGGTTTATAGTTTCTTTCGCTTGATCGCATCCTCGCTTGATCGCTTCACCGTCACCCTCCCTTAACGCTGTCAGGAGCCGGCTGCGCCGCCACACTGACAGCTTTTTACTATTGTTCAACGATCAACAATCTTCATTCAACCTTCCTCATTCCTCTCCCGTATGCTTATACTGCGGTTCGTTGAGATGGTGGATACGGTACTGGTACTCCTGTGTGGGAATCCCGTTATGCCAGTGGCCGGTGAGGCGGGCCATGCCGGTGAACAACAGGAACATGCCGATGATCAGTGCTGCCACCAGCCCGGCAGACAAAGGCTTTTTCCTCTTTTTCCCTGTGGCAAACACCAGGGTGTCCGGCTCGGGACAGACGGAGGTGCAGGTGAGGCAGGCCGTACACTCGTCGGTTTGCACCCGAAGTTTTTCATGCACTTTGATATGCGAAGGGCATGCTTCGGTGCACTTCATGCAGTCGGTACAAGTGTCGGGGTTGCGGGTGATCTTCGCCGGACTGAACATACTGAAGAAACCGAACAACGCGCCGTAAGGACACAGATAGCGGCACCAGAAATTTTTGATGAACACCGACAGTAGGGCCAGCAACAGGATCACCCCCAGCGAGAAGGCGGAGATATGCACGAAGAAAAGCAGCATCTTGATATCGGCCACCCGGTTGTAGTCGCCGTAAATAAATTTTCCCAGTTCGGTGGCATTCATTCCCACCAGGATGCCCCAGGCGAAGAAGATCAGCAGCAGGTATTTCAGACTGCGCAGGGGCCAGTCGAGCCAGGCCGGCAGGGTCAGGTTTTTCCCGAAGATCTTCTCTCCCCCTTTCCAGAGATACTCCGACAGCAGTCCCACCGGACATACCCACGAACAGAAGCTCTTTTTGAGCAGCCAGGCCATCAGCAGGAATACCATAAAAAAGACCAGTCCCGCCGGATGGATGGTATTGAAATCGCCGGTCAGAATCCAGTATTTCAGTGCCATGAGTGAGCTGATGGGCAGGAAGGCCTCCACGCCCGGCGGCCGGGGCACCTCCGCCCCGCCCTGCTGCAGGAATTGTACAAAACGTACAAAACGCCA
>CAZYPI010000047.1:8203-15330 GCA_964649335.1 uncultured Rikenellaceae bacterium
CCCCAGGCAAACACCGGCACCATCACGGCGGTGTGGTTTCCGCTGGTATAACGGGCAGCGACGGCTCCCGTGTTCCTGTCCCCTCCGTTGATGCTCATCCCGCCGGTCTCATGGTCGGCGGTGACGATAACCAGTGTATGTCCGTCGCGGGCGGCAAACTCCAGTGCTTTGCCAATGGCACGGTCAAAGTCGAGCATTTCCGACACCGTATAGGGCGTATGGTTGTCGTGCCCCCCCCAGTCGATCTGCGATCCTTCCACCATCAGGAAAAAACCGTCCTTGTCACGGCTCAGCATATCTATGGCCAGGGCAGTCGCTTTTTCCAGATAATCTCCCCGTCCCAGGGCATAGGGAGGCAAATGTCCCTCATCCACCAGGCCGGCCAGTTTCCTGTCCCTGTTCACCAGCAGAAGCGAGTCGGGGCTCGTGACCACCTGATATCCTTTGTCTTTCAGCTCCTGCACCAGGTTGCGGCCGTCCCGGCGATGCAGAAAATTGTCCAGGCCTCCTCCGATAAATACGTCTATGTCCGTATTCAGAAAATCGGCGGCAATGGCTTCATACATATTCCGGCTGGGCTGGTGGGCAATGAACACTGCCGGCGTGGCATGGGTAATCTTACAGGTGACCACCAGGCCGGTAGCCTTGCCTGCCTCTTCGGCCGACTCGAGGATGGTTTTCACCTTTTTGCCGTCCGGCGTCACCGAGATCATGCCATTGTTTGTTTTGTGGCCTGTGGCCAGCGCCGTGCCGCCGGCCGCCGAGTCGGTGATCAGATTATCCGAAGAAAAGGTTTCGGAAAAACCGGCCACCGGAAAGTTATCCAGATAAAGATGGCCCCTGTTGGCCACCACACCTGCATAGATCTGGGATGTCCCCATGCCGTCACCGATCATCAGGATCACATTCTTCACTTTCTTATGTTTGCAAATATCCGGAGAGACAATCAGCGGCACCTCATAAAACCTGCGGTTCTGAAACCTGGTCTTGTCCGCATAATGGGTGGTGTCCGTCGGATAGTTCCACTTCGTCTGCCCGTAACCCGCGATGAACAGGAGGGACAGCATCACCACAGTAAACATTTTCTTTGTCATGGTCTGTCATTTTTATCGAGCCCGTAAAAATATCAATAAATTTCAGGTTAATCACCATGAGGTGAACTTTTATACGCAAAATATTCTCCTGCCGTCATGGCTGCCCGTGGCGGCAGAATCCACATAATAATTTACAGAAAAAGCCTGTGTGCTCACCAGTACCAAAAGAAAAGGTAAAAATTTTTTCATAACACCCTGATTAAATTAAAAAATAAAAAAAAACTCACACCGCCACTCCCGGATATTTATATTATCGGCTTTTGGGCATGCCACCCACCGTGAGGCAGTGCAAGCTACAGCAAAAAGAATAAAAGTATATCTTTTCCCGCTCCGGCATATTTTTTTTTGACAGAGGGGGTTTACTATTTGACCAGAAGTAAAAGCCTCAGACCGGCAACACCGGTTAAACTACTCCGTCAGGGCCTTCAGCATATCCTCCACATCCCCCGGCGTGCTCATGATTTTGGTAAAGGTCTTCATGGTCAGTCCGGGCCAGTAGAGGGCAAAACGAAAACGGCCGTGCAGCATGGTGGCTTCCTGTCCCTGCAGGATGATCTCATAGGGCATGGCTGCCACATGGCTCTCCCCGATAATGGGAAGAAAATGCTTCTCCCCCTTTTCGGGGTCCTGCAGACCCACACCGAACAAGGCCGTTTTACCGTTTGTATCCACCAGCTCGTAAACTTTTACCGTTTTGCCTTTTCCGGCATCCAGGTTCTTACGGATGGTCTCAAGCCCCTCTTCAAAAGAACCGAACGTATGCAGCTTCACGGGATCATCGAAATAGGGCATGCCCATCATATAATGATATTTTTTCAGTTTATTCACTTCCAACGCCTCTCCGAAAGGCTCCGGCTTACCCCATGTGGCAAGCACTCCCTTAAAATCATCCGAGATCTTCTGATAAGGAGTGTAATCTCTCACACCGTCCCGCAGATAGGCATAAAACATATATACCGGATTCACCACGGAGATCTCCGTCCCGGCATCTGTTTTCATCATACCTGCTTTCAGCACGGAAGCCAGCGCTCCCCGGTCGGGCAGCGAAAAGGTCATCTTCCGCAGATCATCGCGGGTGAACACGAGAACAAACAAATCCAGATCACCTCCGGGATGATAAGAACCCAGAAAATCAAAACCGGCAGCTTCGAATCCGGCCTTTACGGCGTCAGACAAGGAAGGGATACCTCCCGATGCCGTCACGCGGTAGAAAGGCGATACTTCCTGAGCGGTCAAACCGCCATACCCTAAAACGAAGGGCACAACCAAAGTCAACAGTATTTTTTTCATAGACATGTATTTTAATGAGTTAATATTTGAAAGAGTGAACATATTTATATAGTTATTTATGACTGTATAAATATATACTTTTCACATTTCATAAAAAAAGCCCGGTGTCATGTCCGGGCTTTTTTCATTTGATCCGTTTTCTATAAAATCACTTATTATCCTCTTTGTCAAACTCTTCCCTGGATATCAGCGGGATCGTTTTTTTCTTTTTCTTGCTCAATAACATATTAATTTTTGTGATTTTATTCTTATAAATCTCATCAAACCGGTTCTGATAGCTCTCCATCTCCTTAGCCAGCACCTGCAGTCTTTGTATCTGGGAGTCTGTCGGCCGGCCCAGGTAGTTGACCACGCCGCCATAAACTGCGGCGATTTTTTCCCGCAGTTGTTCTTCGGAGGTAAACATGCCTTCGGCTTTGGTGGCCACCAATTTGGTATGGATACCGTTCATATCTGCATACACGGCATCCAGTTTCTTCTTCAGGCTGCCGGGCAGTTTTTGTTTTTTCAGTCCGGTGATTGTCTCCATCACCCCGGTCACTCTTTTGTCGAGGAATGCCAGGTCTTCCAGCATATTATAGGCTTTCATGAGTGTTTGCCGCTGCAGTTGTCTGTCTTCGCGGCTGTAGGGCAGTTCCGGATCATCCATAATGGTAAAGGAACCTTCCAGCACCTTGTCGTTTTTGATGATCTTCACGCGGTAATCTCCCGGAGGCATAAGGGGGCCCATAAAACCGGCAAAAGAGAGTGTTTTGGATGTCGGCACCCGGGGTGGTTTCAGGCGTATGCCCAGTTGCACCCGGTTGATGCCTTTTCTTTTGCCTGCCGGCAGATCCTTGATCTTTTTGCCGTTTTGATCATATATTTCCAGGTGCATATCCCCGAAGAAATGGCGTTTTTTCAGATAGTAGGTGAGCATGGCCGCTTCGGGAGGATTGGGCGCCGAAAAACCGTCGTTGCCGGCAAACTCCTGGGTATATCCCTGGTTTCTGAGGAGATACGGCCGCGAAGGCAGGAAAGCCATCTCTTCTTCCAGGATATTGGGTGTCAGGAACCGCAGGGGAGTGATATCATCAATGATAAGGATTCCCCGGCCGTGGGTGGCGATCACCAGGTCATTTTCCCGTTCCTGGATCACCATATCCCGCACGGACACTTTCGGGAAGTTGCCCGTAAAACGGGCCCAGTTTTTCCCGCCGTCAACAGAGAGATACAAACCGTACTCCGTACCCAGGAACAACAGATCCGGTTCCTGGGTGTCTTCGATGATCTTGTGGCAATACCCTTCCACCTCCTTGTCCCGCAACGAAGACCATGTCTTTCCGTAATCTTTTGTGACAAAGATATACGGGGTCATATCGCCTGTGCGGTGGCCGTCGAAGGTCACATAAGCCACCGCCTTGTCAAAACGGCCGGGCGTAACGGAAGAGCACCAGGTATGAGGCGGCAGTCCCGGGATATTGGCAACCACGTTTTCCCAGTGCTGTCCCCCGTCGCGGGTAACTTGCAGGTTGCCGTCGTCGGTACCCACCCATATCAGGTCTTTATCCAGGGGCGATTCACCGATGGTAAAGATGGTACAGTGATTCTCTGCTGTAGTGTTGTCTTTTGTCACCCCGCCCGACTGGTCCTGTTTCAGTTTTTCCGGATCATTGGTGGTCAGGTCGGGGGAGATACGCTCCCAGCTATCCCCTTTATCTTTGGAGCGGTAAAGGTACTGACTGCCGATATAAAGGGCGCCGGAGGGCCCGAACAAAAAGGGAGTGTTCCAGTTGAACCGCAGTTTGCCGGTTTGTTCATCGGCATAGGGTTTGATATCTTTCATCTCGCTGGTGCGCAGGTAAATACGGCTGATCTCGCCGCCCTGCGACTGGGAGTAGATCACGCCGGGGTCGTCGGGGTCGGCAAAAGCATAAAAGCCGTCGCCGCCGCCGATATTTTTCCATTCGGCGTTGCCGATGCCTCCGGGGGCCTGTGACGGGCCCATCCAGGAGCCGTTGTCCTGCAATCCGCCGTACACCCAATAAGGATTCCGGTCATCCACCGAAACATGGTAGAACTGCGATACCGGCAGGTTATGCACCATCCTCCAGGTTTTTCCCTGATCGTTGGAAACATACACTCCGCCGTCGGTGCCCAGGTACATAAAACGGTTGTCGGCCGGGCTGATCCAGAGGGCGTGCAGGTCGGAGTGCACGCCGCCGCTGAAGTTCATCAGGCTGCCCCGGTCGAAGGTCTTTCCGCCGTCTTTGCTGCTTCCGAACATCAATCCCGGTTTATACACCCGGTTGCTGTCCGCCGGGTCGGCGATGATATTGGAGAAATAAAAAGGCCGTTCGGTCACGGCGGCGGTATTGTTAACCATGGTCCATGTCCCTCCCCGGTCGTCGGAACGGTACAGTGCCGTCTTTTCCGATTCGATCAAAGCATAGATACGCTGGGGATTTACGCGTGACACATCCAGGGCGATACGGCCCCAGGTACCGCCGGGCAGGCCGTTTCCGGTGATTTTCACCCAGGTGTCTCCTCCGTCAGTAGATTTATACAGGCCGCTGCCCGGCCCGCCGGAACGGAAAGACCAGGGTTGCCGCCGGAAGTCCCACATGCCGGCAAACAAGACATTCGCACTGTCGGGCATCATGATCAAAGCCGAACATCCGGTATTTTCATCCACATACAATATTTTTTCCCATGTTTTCCCGCCGTCTTTCGAGCGGTACACGCCCCGGTCGGGGCTCGCATCCCACAGATGCCCCAGCGCCGCCACATAAATGATCTGCGAATCGGCCGGATGGATCAGGATGCGGGCGATGCGTTCGGTCTTTTCCAGTCCCAGAAACTCCCAGTCGTCCCCGCCGCTGGTGGTACGGTAGAGGCCTTTTCCTACGGAGGTGCTGTTGCGTGTCCAGGTCTCCCCCGTGCCCACATACACGGTGTCGGGATGATTCTGATCTACGGCAATGGCACCGACAGACATCACATACTTATCAAACACGGGCCGGAAAGTGACGCCGGCATTGGTGCTTTTCCACACCCCGCCCGAGGCGGCGCCGGCATAAACGATCCGGGCATCTTTTTCCACTGCATCAATGGCGGATATGCGCCCGCTCATACGGGCCGGGCCAATCTGACGTGCCTTAATGGCGCTGAAAGTGTAGGAAGATACGCGCGGCGGCGCCTGGGTGAAACCCGGAAAAAGAGAAATAACAACCATTACAGCTGTCAGCAGAAAAGAAAGCCGTTTCATAAGTGTATGGTATTAACTGATGTAACTACAAGGGAACCGGACTATTTTACCGGTTTCTTAAAAAGAGAGTCGGGAAGGTCCTGGTCGAAGGTCACCGATTCGATCGTTACCTGCTGCGACTGGCCCATGCCCTTCACGTTGCTCTCGATGCTGGTGGGAATGGTCACCCCGTCAAAATTCTTATAATTGCTCATGTAGGTATCCACCTCCACCTCATTGCCTCCCTGTTTGGTCAGGGTAGTCACCTTTACCGGCAGGTTCACATCCGTATCGATGTAATAATACTGAACGTCTCCGTTTTTCTTTTCCAGTTTCACCTTATACACTTCACTGCCTTCCAGCTCCTCTTTGCCCATATAGGTGGCTTTGTGGCCTTTTTCTTTGTAATGATACAGTTCTCCTTCCAGGTCAGCCTGTTCGCGTGCCTGGTCCAGTTGGGCGCCGGCCAGATCCTGCGGGTCGGGGCTGATCCAGGGGGCAATCATCCAGCCGTGCTCTCCGTCAAAGGCCGTGATCATTTTCTGGCCCTGCATCTCCATCTCCATCCTGAATTTATTGGGACGCTTCACCTCAATCATCATGGGCAGTTTCATATCCATCTGGGACATATTTCCTTTCATAACGATTGTCTTTTTGGAAGCCAGTACCTCCGTCCCCGATGCTTTGAAAAATTTGTTCAATACTTCATCCAGCGTCTGGGCCTGAACGAAAACCATTGAAACAACAAACAACGTTAAAAATACCAAAGATTTTTTCATGACTTAAAAATATTAACAAGGGGTTAAAATAAAAAATTCACTATTATCAGATAAATTCATAAGCCAAAGATATTGGTTTTCGTGGAAACGCCAAATGACGATCCGCAGTTTTCAACTTCCCAGCGTAGCATGCCAGACCACAAAGGCATAGGCACCGAACCGCAGAAAACGAAACGCCGCAAAGAGCAGGAACTTATCGAAAGGATATTTCACCGAGCCGGCCACCATGCAGGTGGCGGAAAAAGGCACCGGCGTCTTTCTTTTTTAAGTGCTTTTTGATCCATTGGCAAGATTTCCGGAGGAGGCCTTCTTTCCCAGGCCAATATTTCCTCTAATATTATAGATCATCAAGGTTACAGCGTGCCCCAACCGTTCCGGTATTCTCTTTTCACAAATTGATTAGCCGGTTCAAAATTGGTGACTCGCATATTTTTACCGTCCCATTTATAGTCAATATATCTGCCTGGAAAGACGAACCCTTCCATCTCTCCATATACCGGATCTTTTCGTTTGATTTTTTTCCTGATATTGAAACTGCGCAATAAAAGATTGCCCATCAATACGGTTTCAGTGAGGGGGCCTGCATATCCTTCAAAGGGAGAATCAACTTCGGCATTTCCATAACCTGCAATACAGGCATCCACAAACTGCCAGTAGTGGCCGTCCATTCCTCCCGGCACCCGCGGATATTTCCGAGGGACATGAACTTCTTTATTTCTGGAAAGGGGCAGCAAAACA
>CAZYPI010000047.1:15340-16048 GCA_964649335.1 uncultured Rikenellaceae bacterium
GCCTTTCCCCCGGTGCCGATAAACAATGTAGCTCCTTCATAATCATTCAGTCCCGGCCAGTCGCCCAATACTTCATTCATGTTCACATCAGGATCCAGTTCAGCGGGCCGTTCCGGCACGAGGCCACCATCCATCCAGTAGAGTTGTAACGGTTTGCCGTTTTTCAGCGTATAAGAAAAGCGTATTGAGCTGGATACCGGTCCGCTTTGGGGATACAGTGCCTCGGAGAATATCCCGTCATAAACGGTACTGGCACTACCTGAGACCTCATCGGGATAACCCAATTCGAGCAATTTGAACGGCGGGCCCATGATGTGGCACCCCATATCACCGAGAGCACCGGTCCCAAACCGCCACCATCCACGCCAGTTGAAAGGGACCAGGTTATCTATATATCCGGTTTCGGGAGCTGTTCCGAGCCAAAGATCCCAGTGAAGTCCGTCGGGCACAGGAGGGTGTTTTGTGGGCCAGGGTATTCCCTGGGGCCATACGGGACGGTCGGTCCAGCAATACACCTTCTCGATATCCCCCAAAAGGCCGGCATCAATCCATTCATGAAGGGTACGTATGCCGTCACACGAGGCCCCCTGATCGCCCATCTGCGTCACCACCTTATATTTTTTTGCCGCTTCGGTTAAAATCCTTGCCTCATAAATATCATGTGTCAGCGGTTTCTGCAGATAAAGATGTTTTCCCAGTTGCATGGCC
>CAZYPI010000048.1:0-12435 GCA_964649335.1 uncultured Rikenellaceae bacterium
CTGTTGTCGGCAGGAAGAAGAAGATCAGGAGGCTGGGTGATGCCGGTCTTCTCGAAGCTCTGATGCCCGATGTATCCCGGTCGAGGCCGGTGTGGAAGCTGGTGTTGTTCAGCCTGGGCTGGTTGTTTCTGGTGCTGGGGCTGGCCCGGCCGCAACTGGGTGCCAAACTGGAGACGGTAAAAAAGAAGGGGGTGGAGATCATTGTGGCGCTGGATGTGTCTAACTCCATGCTGGCGGAAGACATCCAGCCCAACCGTCTGGAGCGTGCCAAACGGGCTATCTCGAAGATGGTGGACCGCATGGAGAACGACCGGGTGGGACTGATCGTTTTTGCCGGGGCGGCTTATGTACAGATACCGGTCACCTCCGATTATCTGGCCGTAAAAATGTTTCTCCCGACCATTGGTCCTTCGGTAGTGCCGAAACAGGGTACGGCCATTGCCTCGGCCATAGAGCTGGCCATGAACTCTTTCACGCCGGGAAACAACCGCAGCAAAGCGCTGATCATCATCACCGACGGGGAGAACCATGAGGCCGACCCGGTGGCAGCGGCCAAAAAAGCCCGCGAACAGGGAATTACCATCCATACCATCGGTATCGGGAAACCGGAGGGAGCACCCATCCCGGTGACGGTCAACGGTCAGCGTATCTTTCTGAAAGACCGCAACGGCCATACGGTTATCACCCGGCTGGATGAGCCTTTATTACAGAAGATTGCTTTGGCCGGCGGTGGGATCTATGTGCGGGCGTCCAATGCCTCCCTGGGACTGAAAAGGATCTATGACAAGATCAAAGGGATGGACCAGAAAGAAATGGAGACGAAAACCTATTCCGATTACAATGATATTTTCCAGTATGCCATCGGGCTGGCACTGCTGTTTTTCCTGCTCGAATGGATGATCATGGAAAGAAAAAGCAGATTCTGGTCAAAGATCAGATTGTTTCATGGAAAGGAGGAAAAGGTATGAAAAGAACAGGTTTATGGATACTTGCGCTGTTCCTCTGGGTGACCCCGGGGTGGTCCCAGTGGAAATCAATGAAATACGTCCGTGAGGGGAACAAAGCTTACGAAAAGCAGAAATATTCCAATGCGGAAGTGGATTACAGTCAGGCGCGCACCCTGGCCAAAAACCCGGTGATCCCGGAGTACAACCTGGGCACAGCCCTTTACAAACAGAATAAGTATGACAAAGCGGCAGAACAGTTTCTGTCGGTGGCAAAAAACAGCAAAGGGAACACTACGAAGGCAAGTGCCTTGTATAACCTGGGGAATACCCTGCTGAAATCCAACAAACTGGATGAAAGCATCGCCGCCTATAAAACGGCTCTGAAATACAACCCTGATGATCCGGACATCAAGTATAATCTTCTGTATGCCATGAAATTAAAAAAACAACAGCAGCAACAGAAGAATAAGCAGAACCAAAACAACAAACAGAATCAGAACAAGCAGAATCAGGACAAACAAAATCAGCAGCAGAATCAGAAAAATCAGAAGCAACAACAACAGCAACAAAAGCAGCAGCAACAACAAGCTCAGAACCAACAACAGCAGGATCAGCAGAAAAAGGGGCAGCAGCCTCAACCCCGGCCGGGAAAGATATCCAAAAAGGATGCGGAACGGATTTTGCAGGCGTTGGCAGAGGATGAAAAGAAAATTCAGGAGAAGGTGAAGAAAGCGCAGGCAAAACGGCAAAGGGTAAAGACCGTGATTAACTGGTAAAAAAAGTATTAATTTTGGCATATGACAAAAAAGGGGATCATAGTCATCATCTGGGTGCTGACGGCATTGAACGGCAGTGCGGCTGACCAGTACTATATCAAGGCTTCGGCGCCGGCCACGGTGACGATGGGGCAGCAGTTCCGGGTGGTATTTGAGATGAACACCCGTCAGGGGCAGTTTGTCCCGCCCGATTTCAGTGATTTTGATATCCTGATGGGCCCCAGCACCTCTTACAGCCAGAGCACGCAGATCATCAACGGCAAGATAAGCAGCCATGTGAGCTATACTTATACATATGTTTTACAGCCCCGGGCGGTGGGGGAGTTTACGCTGGGTCCGGCAAAGCTGAAGATAAAAAACCGGGTGATCGAGTCGGCGGTATTGAAGATAAAAGTGGTGAAGGGATCGTCACCGGCGGCCACACAGGGAGGTCGGAACGCTCCTGCCGCGGCCTCTCCGCAGGAGGCTGTGACGCCTTCTTCTTCCAATCCGGATCTGTTTGTGAAGATTCTGGCCGACAAGACGAGGGTATATCAGGGGCAGGCTGTGGCGGTGACGGTAAAGATCTATTCGCGCGTCAATCTGACAGGACTGGAGGAGGTGGACCTGCCGGAGTTTGACGGTTTTCTCAAACAGGAGATCCCCACGCCGGACCTGCGCTCCCTGAAACGGGAGTATATCAACGGGGTGGCTTACGGTACCGGTGTCATTCAGCGCTATCTGCTTTTCCCGCAGACTACAGGAGATATTAAGATTGACCCGGCGAAGATCGTCTGTCTGGTGCGGGAGCGTGTGCATACGTCGTCGGATCCATTCTTTGATGATTTCTTCGGCAACTACCGTACGGCCCGCAAGGCCATCCTGAGCAACCGGCTGACCATACATGTGGATCCGCTGCCTGCCGGGGCACCGCCTGAGTTCAAGGGGGCTGTGGGCACCTTCGGGCTGGATGCCTCGGTGGATAAGACCACACTGAAAGTGAACGATGCGGTGACGCTGAAAGTGAAGATCTCCGGCAATGGCAACCTCAAACTGGTACGACCGCCGAAGGTAGAGTTTCCGCCCGATTTTGAGACGTATGACCCGAAAGTCACCTCCCGGCTCAGCAACACCATGCACGGGGCCACGGGTTACAAACAGTTTGAATACCTGATGATCCCGCGGCATGCCGGGAAATACAGGATCCCGTCGGTGGTATTTGCCTATTTCGATCCGGTGGCCCGTGCCTACAAAACGCTGCGCACGCCGGCTTTTACGCTGGAAGTGCTCAAGGGCGAGCCCTCGGAGACGGGGCCGGTGATCACCGGCGGCAGCCGGGAAGCTCTGAAATATCTGGGCAAGGATATCCGGTATATCTATAACAAACCCATAAAACTCAGGCCGGCAGGGTATATTCTCTTCGGGACTTGGAAATTTTATCTGGTGTATATTTTATCACTGGTGTTGTTCCTGCTGGCCGTCATTGTGCGCCGCAGGTATCTGAAGGCGCGGGGTGACCTGCAGCGTATCCGCAATCGTCAGGCCAACAAGATCGCCCGACGCCGTCTGAAAGCGGCCGGCATATTCATGAAAAAAGGAGACCAGACGGGTTTCTATGAAGAGGTGCTGAAAGCGATGTGGGGTTACCTCAGTGACAAACTCTCCCTGCCGCTCTCCGACCTGACAAGGGAGACGGCTTCCGAAGCGCTCGAAAAGCACGGCATAGATAAAGATGCCATAGAAAGACTGATGCGCGTGATCGACCAGTGTGAGTTTGCCCGTTATGCCCCCGAAGGATCTGCAGGCCCCATGGATAAACTGTACGGGGAGGCCGTGGCCGTGATCAGCGAGCTGGAAGAGAAACTGTAAAAAGGGTAGATGGTCATGAAAACAATATACAGGAACAGAAAAAAGATCGTATGGGCACTCCTCCTGTTGTCGGTGGGGTTTCGTCTGCAGGCAACCGGCACCGGCACCGCTGTTGACAGTCTGATCATACGTGCCAACCTTTTTTATGCCAACCAGATGTATGAACAGGCCGCCGAACTGTACCAGCAGGTGGTGGATACGGGGCTGGTGGCGCCGGAGCTGTATTACAATCTCGGCAATGCCTATTTCAAACAACACAATATTCCCATGGCGATCCTCAACTATGAAAGAGCGCTGTTGCTGGATCCGGGCAACGAGGATATAAAATACAACCTCGAGCTGGCCCGTACCTTTGTGCAGGACAAGATCGAGGTGCTGCCCCGTTTCTTTCTCGTGGAGTGGTACCGTTGGTTTCTGGAGCGTATGTCTTCGGACGGCTGGGCACGTTTCAGCATGATCGCTTTTGTGGTGGGATTATTTTTCTTATCTTTATTTATCTTCGGCAAACGGCTGGCCGTAAGAAAAACGGGTTTCACCGTGGGGATCGTGGTTTTGTTTTTTTCGGTACTTTCTTTTTTCTTTGCCTGGCAAAGCAGCAGGATCCTGACGGCTCACGATCATGCCATCGTGATGCAGCCGGCGGTGACGGTCAAAAGCTCGCCGGACGACAACGGCACCGACCTGTTCGTAATTCATGAAGGTACGAGGGTGGGGGTGATCGAGTCGGCCGGTGACTGGACGGAGATACGGCTGGATGACGGCAGCAAGGGATGGTTGCCCTCGGAAGCAATAACCAAAATATAACGCTATGAACAGAAAATTTTTACGTGCGGCGTCCTTGATGCTGGCGCTCTTTCTGCTTTTATCATGCAAGAAAAGTCCGGACGGGCCTACCGACATCCGCATACGTAACCTGTCCGGTAAGGTGTTCACGAACGTTAACGTGGACACCTCCGGCGGAGAGCATAACTACGGGAGTATTGCCGCAGGAGAGGAAACGGAATATCACCGTTTTGATCTGGCCTACCGTGAGGCACTGATCACGCTTGACATCGACGGGGTGCAATACAAGTTTATCCCGGTGGATTACACCTATGAAGTGCCGCTGGGGCAGGGAAAATTTACTTATGAACTGAGTATAGCGGACACGACGGAACATATGCTGGCCATCCATGTCATCGCCGATGCGCCCCTGAAATAAAGAAATTTTTCTTTTTCCCGGCAGATTAAAAATATTTTTTTATTTTTATAGTGATATTCTTTTGTCCGGATTGAAGTTTTTCCGTTCTATAAAAATTTGCAGCTATGAATTTAATTTCCACTGTTTTTGGACTTTTAGCCGTGGCGCTGGGCCTGGTCGGTTTGTTTCCCCTGCTGGGATGGTTAACGTGGATATCCCTTTTCCTGAGCTTCTGGGGTATGTCCTTCGGGCTTTTTTCCAGGGGTAAAACCACCGGCATTACCATAAATTTTTTGGTAATGGTACTGGCTCTCCTGCGTCTGTACCTGGGAGGGGGTATCGTATAAACCCTGAGATTTTTCCTTGTTTGTATGTCTGAACCTGCGAGTTGTTTGTTGGTGTATTTTGTACTAATGTCCGGTATCAGGGTTTCCGGGCATTTCTTATTTAAAACGTTGTTAAAATGAAGTTAAATAAAGAAGAATTCGGTATTTATGAAGGGGAGAAGGTCTGGCTGTACACCCTGGGCAACGACCGAGGCATGGTGGTGAAGGCCACCACCTACGGCGGGATCATCACCTCGCTGGTGGTTCCCGACCGCCGTGGAAATCCCAGGGATGTGGTGCTGGGCTTTGATAACCTGGAGGGGTACCTGCAGGGGCATCCTTACTTCGGAGCCATTGTCGGGCGTTTTGCCAACAGGATCGGGGGGGGCGAATTTACCCTTAACGGCAAGGTATATCATCTGGCCCGCAACGACGGGGAGAATCATCTCCACGGGGGTGTTCGCGGTTTTGACAAGGTGCTGTGGACGCCGGCCACTGCCATGGGCGAAGGACGTGTCTCCCTCATCCTGAAATATCTCAGTGCGGACGGCGAGGAGGGGTATCCCGGCAACCTGGCCGTGACGGTGACTTACACGCTGGACAATAACAATAACCTGGAGATAGAATATACGGCGGAGACGGATAAGCCGACGATCGTGAATCTCACACACCATGATTATTTTAACCTGGCCGATCCGGCCCGGGATATCCTGGATCATGAGGCCAGGATCGAATCTGCCGAATACCTAGAAGAGGACGCGCTGGTCCCTACGGGCAACATCCTGCGGGTGGAAGGTACTCCCTATGACTTCAGGAAGTTTAAGACGTTCGGCAGGGATCTGGCAGAGACAGGCATAGGTTATGACAACTGTTTCGTGCTGAAGAACCGGGGTTATACCCCCGCCCTCTCGGCGGTGGTGCACAGCCCTGTCTCCGGCATCACGCTGGAGGTGCGTACCACCGCTCCGGGACTGCAACTGTACACGGCCAACTACCTGGACGGAACCATCACCGGAAAAAAGGGGATCGCTTATCCGCAGTACGGGGCGTTCTGCCTGGAGGCACAGCATTTTCCGGATGCTCCCCATCACCCCGCCTTTCCTTCCACCGTATTGAATCCGGGAGAGACATACTTTCAGAAGACGGTTTTCAGTTTATATAGCAGAGATTAACACAGGTAAAAGGTAAGTATGTTTATATTGTTAACTCTCTTATATTTGTGCGGGGAAAGAAGTGATCGTAAACGATGAGAAAATTTGTTTTATTTCTTGTTTTTCTGGGGGTGTTTTGGGCAGGGCCGGCGTTGTTATCTTTTGCCCAGGAGCTGAGGGAGATCGTCTTTTCCTATGAGGGGGGGCTGAAGATCAGCGGGTTGAAGCTCGAAGACGGCCGTACCGTCGGCCTCACCACACCGGCGCCTCTGTTCAGTGTGAGGATGAACGGGGGTCTGTACAACTCCTCAGAGTCGGAGATCATCCCTTCCGACAGCCTGGTGCGTTTTGTTTTCGGCAACGGGGTCAGCGGTGTTTACATTCCGGTGCGGGAGTCCAATGTGTCGACCGGCCTGTTGCTGATAAGAAACAACACCAACGATACCGTGACGGTAGAGAATGTGGTTCCTTTCGGGGAGGACCGGTCGCATGTATACATCACTTCCGCCGGTCCGGCTTCGCTGGCCAGGGCCCGCCTGTATATGCCGGGATATTCACCTCTGGGTGTGATCCTTCCCGACAATGCCTGGGAACTGGGTTACGGTTCGCTGGAGCTGAAGAACCATCATCTGTCGGTTTACGGACTGGCACGCAGGGAAAGCACCGAGAACGGGAATGCCGGAAGATATAAAACGGTGTTGCCCCCCCGGAGCAATCTCGTTTATAATATATATTATGATATTTTTAACGGTGCCTGGCAGAATGGTCTGAAAAAGGCTTTTCACGAGCATTATCTGTATGATGTGGATCATTTTGATGACAGCATGTACCGGCGGGAGGACCTGCAGTGGATCAAAAAGGCTTATATCATCGTGCTGCAGTTTGCCTGGGATCAGATGTTTTACGACCGGGAGAAGCGACGCTACAATTTTTTCTCTTTTCTGAAAGAGGGGGAGGATTTTTTCGGCGGGTATGATGTATATGGAATATGGCCTACGTGGCCGCGTCTGGGCCTCGATGAGAGAAGCCAGTGGCAGTTGTACCGTGATCTGCCTTACGGTTTGCCCAAGCTGAAAGAGCTGTCACATTTTGCCAAAAAGAATAACACCCGTTTTTTTGTTTCCTATAATCCGTGGGATGTGAGCTCAGAGGGGGGCATTTCTCTCAAAGGAATGGCTGCAATCATTGCCGGCACCGATGCCGACGGGGTGGTGCTGGACACGCGGGGCAGCTCGAGCCGCATCCTGCAGCATGTGGCCGACACGGTCAGACCTGGTGTGATCATGTATTCCGAAGGGATGGCCGTGCCGAAAGATATGCAGGGCATCCTTGCCGGCAGGGTGCATAACGCCATTTTCTTGTCACCGCCCCTGAACCTGAACAAGCTGATCAGGCCTGATTTTGCCATCTTCAGGGTGTGCCAGCTCAACCAGGCACGTTTTCACCGCGAAGCGGCCATCTCCCTGTTCAACGGCTATGGCGTGGAGATCAATGCTTTTGCGCCGGGACGTCCCGACTGGATAGGGGAAGAGTTTACCTGGCTGGGCAAGACCATGCGTATCCTGCGGGAAAACAACCCGGTGTTTGTCAACGACGCCTGGATGCCCCTGGTACACTCGCTGCGCGACAGCATCTGGGTGAATCGCTGGACACGGGGACTGAAGACGGTTTATACGGTGCTGAGCTTCGACCCCGACGGTTATCAGGGGCCTCTGTTCCGGGAATTGCCCGAAGAGGGCTTCCACTTTGTCAGCCTCTGGCACCACCGTATGCTGGAACCCGTAAAACAGGGAGCGGATTATTATATCCCGGTGGATCTGAAAGGCTACCCCAGGGTCTGGACCAACACACGCCGCGAGGGGAGTGTGGACTGTATTGCCCGTTTTCCGGAATGGCTGACGGTCACCCTGCGGCAGGACTCGCTCTATCTGCATGCAGAGAAAGGCAATACGCTGAAGATATGGAAAGGTGATCCTTCCTATCAGAACAAAGCTGTCATAATCCCGGCAAAGGATACGGTGGTCAATTTGCGGGAACAGTTCAGGCCGTATGAAGGGAAATATGTGATCCAGCTTTTTGAAGGAGATGAGCTGACGGATGAGCGGACCGTAACACTCGAGCCCGGCAGGCCTTATCTGATCACCAGGGTAAAGAGAACGAAGCCGGTACGGGTGATCCCCAACGGCATGGTGCCGGTGCCCGAAGGGGACTTTATCTTCAAGGTGTCCCATCCCGACCCGTTCATTCCCTACCCTGATTACAACCACCCCCGCAAAGTACACGTGAGGAAATTTTACATAGATAAATATCCGGTCACCAACGAGGAGTTCTATAACTTCATGCTGTCCACCCACTACAAGCCTGCCGATCCTTCCAATTTTCTGAAACACTGGGTGGACGGGAAATACCCGGTGGGCATGGACGATTATCCGGTGGTGTGGGTCAGTCTGGAGGATGCCCGGGCCTATGCCAAATGGGCCAAAAAACGGTTGCCCACCGAGATCGAGTGGCAGTATGCGGCGCAGGGCACCGACGGGCGGTTGTGGCCGTGGGGAAACGAGTTTTACGGGACACGCTGCAACAACAATTTCAACCGGCCTACGCCGGTGGATGCTTTTCCGAAAGGAAAAAGCCCTTTCAAAGTGGAGGATCTGGTAGGCAACGTGTGGCAGCTTACCAACGATGTGTATGACGACGGAAGCTATTACTTTGTGATCATCCGGGGCGGCAGCTATTACAATCCCAAAGGCAGCCGCTGGTACATCAAAGGGGGTCCCCAGCCGCTCGACAGGACCCAGATGCTGCTGATGGTGTCGCCGGGGTTCGACAGAAGCGCTACCGTGGGGTTCCGTTGTGTCCGGGATGCGGAATAGAGAAATTCCGACCGGGCGGAGATTGCTGCGGCGCGGCTGTTGCTGAACCGTACCTATGGCTTTAAAGCCGTCGTAGCCGGGCCGGTGGAGGCGGCTGCCTTGTCTTCCCTGCCTGAAGAATATGATGTCATCTGGATACATACAACCGATACCAACGCTCTGGCGGAGAAGGAGAAAGAGATGCTGGTGCCTGTGTTGAAGGATTACCTGGCCGCCGGCGGCAATATCCTGCTCACCGATGAGTCTTTTCCGCTGATTTATGACCTGGGCCTTGAGAGCCGGCCGCCGCAGCTGCGTCGTCTGACGGTGGAAAGCAACGGCTTTACCCGGGTCGAAGGGTTCCATTCCTTCCGGGGCCATCCCATATTCAAAGATTTCTTCGGCGGGGCCTTTGTCTTTCAGCCGTTGCGGGTAGTTCGTGATACATTACATTTTGAAAGCATTCCTGTGGCGGAGCCCGGTCCGTGGTCGCCGGCGCAGCCCCTGCTGCAGATGGCCGGCCGGAGGGCCGGCGACGATGAGTGGGACCTGGCCGGGGAGCGTATCGTGATGATGGGCCGCGAAAAAGGGGGTCTTGAAGAGGTGTGGATACATCCTTTCATGGCCCTGCGCGACTATGAGGCGTGGGCACCGCCCTGGCAGCCGGATACGCCACCACCGCCAGGGGGTGGGACGGGGCGCAGCCCGTCAGCGGCCGCCCCGGCTATGCGTGGTACTTCGGCAGAGACGGCCAGTGGAGCGCCATGGCCATGCTCGACTACGGCGACCTCGAACAGGTGCGCAAAGTGCTCGAAATGTATATGCGCTACCAGGATATCAGCGGGGAGATCTTCCACGAGCTCACCACCACGGGAGTGGCCCACTACAGCTCGGCCGACGCCACACCCCTCTTTGTCGTGCTGGCCGGCAGGTACCTCCGCCAGAGCGGAGACATAGATTTTATCGGCAGCCACCGCGAGGCCATACGCCGGGCGATGGACTTCTGTTATCATACCGATTTTAACCATGACGGACTGATCGAAAACATGAGCGTAGGCCACGGATGGGTGGAGGGAGGCAGTCTGTACGGCTCACGCACCACCCTCTACCTGGCATCCGTCTGGGCGGAAGCCCTCAAAGAAGCCGCCGCCATCTTTAAAATCCTCGGCGAAGAGACCCCGGCCCGTGTGTATGCTGCCGGCTATGAAAAAGTGACCCGGATGATCAATGATAACTTCTGGAACGACTCCACCCGTTTCTTCAACCATGGATTGTATCCCGACGGTACCTACAACCCCCAGCCGACCATCATGCCGGCCATACCGCTGCTCTTCGGCCAGACAATCCTGCCCGCAAAAACCAATCCCGTGCTGGAACAGTTCGCCGGCGACGCCTTCTCCTCCGACTGGGGCACGCGCATCATCCCGGAGGATGCCGTAAATTTCAATCCCGGGTCTTACCATGGTGGTAGCGTATGGCCCCTGTATACCGGCTGGACCGCTCTGGCGGAATACCGGAACGGCTTTCCGGTGCAGGGATATATCCACATGGCCGAGAATATGCGCATCGGCGATTTCTGGGCCAAAGGAGCCGTCGAAGAGGTGATGCACGGCGAGAGATACCGGCCTTACGGTGTCTGTTGGCACCAGTGCTGGTCCGAGATCATGGTTCACATGCCGGCCCTCGAAGGAATGCTGGGATGGCAACCCGATGCCCTGAGCCATACGCCTTCAAACACAGGGCAGCATGCAACGCTACGGGATCATCTTCCCGGAGAGTGAAGAAAAATACGTGGTTAAAAAGGTGATCTTCCGGGTGGACACTACTGCTCTTCTATCTCCACCAGCTTGAAAGGCACCTGAAGGATCGACTGGTAATCCTCGCCGCAGTACATCATATCCAGATCATCGGCTTCGTAATACCAATAGATGGTGATGTCTTTGTATTTCCTGTAGATATCCTCAAAACGCCTGAAAATTATCAAAATATATTTGGACGACGTGGTGTTGAAGTAATCGAAATGAACGGTAACCCTCGTCTTATCCGGAGCATGCTCCACATACCAGTCCAGTTTCTCCAGGATCGGCTTGTAGAAACGGTCGGAGTCTTCGGGGATGGATTTGCCTTTGATGCGGATAAGCCCCTCGTTGTAATTGATAACAACCTCAGGGGTTTTCAAGGTTTCATTCACCACAAAAAATGCCTTCTTCGCCCGTGTTGATCTTTTGAAAAGAAACATTTTATCTCGTTTACGAAATAAATATAGTCAAAAAACCAAAAAAAAGAAAAATATTTTAACGAACGGTACAATATCTTATGTGAACGTATAAAACACCTGTTTTTAAAAATCGTACAAATATATATTGTTACGGATGAAATAAAAAAATCTCATTTCTTCAAAGGTTTTTCTTAAGTTTGCCGTATAGTGCAAAAAAACATAAATATTATCATGGTTGCAAAAAAGAAACCGGAAGAAACCGTGGTGCTGATCACGGGCGCTTCCACAGGTATAGGCCGTCTCACGGCCGGTCTGCTGACGGAGAAAGGATACCGGGTGTACGGCACAAGCCGCAAGCCGGCGGCTGACGGGACTCCTTACACCATGCTGCAGATGGATGTGACCGACCCCGCCTCGGTGCGCCGGGCTGTTGCCACGGTGCTGGATAAAGAAAAAATAATAGACGTGCTGGTCAACAACGCCGGCTCCGGCATAGGCAGCGCCATAGAAGAGACAGACGCCCCAAAGGCCCGGCAACAGTTTGAGGTGGTTTTATGGGGCGTCTGGGAGGTGACAAAGCAGGTCTTGCCGGCCATGAGACAACAGCAGCACGGACTGGTCATCAACATCAGCTCCATCGCCGGAAGAATGGGTCTCCCGTACCAGGGATTCTACAGCGCGGCAAAATTTGCTCTGGAAGGACTCAGCGAAGCGCTCAGCCTGGAGGTCAAACCCTTCGGAATAAAACTCGTACTGGTGGAACCGGGCGATATGCGCACCGAATTTACCTCCCGGCGGGAATGGCTTATACCCGAAAATCAGGATTCTCCCTACCGGAAACAAATCGAAAATACCAGGGAGATCATTGATAATAATGAACTGAAAGGAGGGGATCCCACAAAAGTGTCCCGGAAAATCTATCATATCATCAAAAAGAAAAACCCCCGGTTCAGATATGTAGTGGGCAAACCGGACGAGAAAGCCGGCCTCTGGCTGAAAGAACTCCTTCCATACCGCTGGTTTATGCACATACTCGCTCATTTTTACGGAATTAAATAACCTCTGACGTACATGAGAAAACCCTTTATTATATCGTTCCGGCCAGCCCGTTTTATGCTTGCGTCCGTGCTGCTGCTG
>CAZYPI010000048.1:12535-15534 GCA_964649335.1 uncultured Rikenellaceae bacterium
CTTTATTATATCGTTCCGGCCAGCCCGTTTTATGCTTGCGTCCGTGCTGCTGCTGGCTATCCTTCAGGGCTGTTCACCTTCCGGCCCCGCGAAAGAGAAAAAGCCGGCACGCGTCGTCCTCCGCATTATCGAGACGTCGGACGTGCACGGCGCCATTTTTCCTTACGACTTTATCAATGACCGGCCCATGCAGGGATCGCTGGCCCGTGTATACAGTTACGTGTCACAACAGCGCCGCGATACGGCCCAGACGGTTGTCCTCCTCGATAACGGCGATATCCTGCAGGGCCAGCCGGTGGTGTACTATTCCAATTTCGAGGATACCCTGCATCAGCATATCTGTGCCAGGGTGATGAATTTTATGGGCTATGAGGCCGCCACGGTGGGTAATCACGATATCGAAGCCGGCCATGCGGTATATGACCGGCTCGTACGTGAGTTCCGCTTTCCGTGGATGGCCGCCAACGCCGTGCGCGATGATGACGGTCGGCCTTACTTCAAACCCTATACCGTCATCACAAAAAAAGGAGTGAAAATCGTCGTGTTCGGCATGATCACCCCGGCAATACCTAAATGGCTGCCCCCGCGGATATGGCAGGGTATGCACTTCGACGACATGGTGGCGACCGCAAAGAAATGGGTGCCCCTGATACGGGAAAGAGAACACCCCGATATCCTGATAGGTCTTTTTCATGCCGGTTATGACTATACCTACGGCGGGGGAACGGCAGACCAGGTGAAAAACGAAAACGCCTCCGTGCTGGTGGCACAACAGGTGCCGGGGTTCGACCTGATCCTCATCGGCCATGATCATAAAGCCCTCAATAAAACGGTGGACGCTCCCGGCGGGAAGAAGATCCCCCTGCTCGACCCTTCCCACAACGCCCTGTGGGTCTCCTCGATGAAGATCACCTGCACCCTTAATGACCAAACCGGCAAATATGACAAAGAGATCAAAGGAGAACTGATCTCTATGAAAGGAATACGACCCGATACGGTGTTTACGGAAAAATTCAGGGAGGATTCCGTACGCATCATGAGATATGTCTCACGCCCTGTGGCTCTCTTTACCAAACCGGTAAGCGCCGTGGATGCCCTCTTCGGCGATTCTCCTTTCATGGGACTGATCCATACGGTGCAACTTCAGATCTCGGGAGCGGATATCTCCTTTGCCGCACCCCTTTCGCTGCATGCCGTCATCCCCGCCGGGAAGGTGTATGTCCGGGACATGTTCAAACTCTACCGCTTTGAGAATTACCTTTATACCATCCGCATGAAAGGAAGCGAAATAAAAAATTACCTCGAATATTCTTATGGCCACTGGCTCTCCCAAATGCAGGGGCCGGACGACCACCTCCTGAAATATAAAAAAGGGAATACCGGTAAAAGACACTATCTGGACGCTCCCTATTACGGCTTCGACTCGGCCGCCGGCATCGATTACCTCGTGGACGTGAGAAAACCCGTCGGGAAAAGAGTGACGATCCTCTCCCTGTCGGACGGCAGCCCTTTTGACGAGAACAAATGGTACCGTGTGGCGGTAAACTCCTACCGCGGTAACGGCGGCGGGGGACACCTGACCTGCGGCAGCGGGATCCCTTACGACTCCCTGCCGGCACGCATTATTACCTCCACGGACAAAGACCTGCGTTACTATATGATGAAATGGCTGGAAAAACAAAAAAGCGTCACCCCGCAGCCCCTCGGCAACTGGAGAATCATCCCGAAATCATGGGTGCAGGCAGCGGAGAAACGCGAGATAAAATACTTTGAATAAATCCGCATATCTATGAACACCTTCTTTTTGTTGTTTGCCGGCCTGGTGCTGACCCTGTTCTCCCGTCTCCCCGGAGACAGGCCTGAAACGGCAGGTGGAGCCGATATTATAGGGAAAATAAAAACCGTCCACGTGATCCCCCGCATCCTGGTGGATTCGTTGCCGGATGAAATATCGGAGTCGTCAGGCCTGTTGCTGTGGCGGGGACTGATATGGACACAGAACGACAGCGGCGGCGAACCGGTACTCTACGGCATCGACCTGAAGAAAAAAAAGATCGTGAAAAGGATCGTGGTGGAGAATGCTTATAACCACGACTGGGAGTCGCTGGCACAGGATGAGCATTTTATCTATGTCGGCGACTTCGGCAATAACGGCGGATGGCGCAAAGACCTGTGCGTGTACAAAATCCCCAAAGACAGGATCGGTGAGGGGGCAGAGGTGCATGTAAAGGCGGAGAAGATCGCTTTTCATTACCCCGAACAGAAATCATTTGTCAGTCTGCCCTTCGGAACACGGTGGGACGGCGAGGCGCTGCTGTGCCTCCGCGATACCCTCTGGCTTTTTACCAAAGACTGGAAATGGGAAGAGACCCAGCGCTATGCCCTCACCACCGTTCCCGGATCTTATGCAGCCCGCCTCGTGGACTCTTTTTATGTCAAAGGATTGGTGACCGGGGCGGCGCTCAGCCCCGGCAAAACAACGCTGGTGCTCTCCGGCTATGAAAGCTTCTATCCCTACCTGTGGGTCTTTTATGACTTTCCCGGCAGCCGCTTTTTCGAGGGCAAAGTGATTCGCGTGCGCTATCCCGAATACCATCTGGCACAGACCGAGGGCGTCACTTTCCTCGATGATGACACCCTCCTCGTCAGCGCAGAACACTCCAAAATCCCCGGACGTATCTACGCCTTCTCCCTGAAAGAAATACTGAAAAAAGCCGCCGGCGAAAAATAATTACCTACGTAGGCACCTACGTAGGAAGCTTGACGCTCGAAGCTCGATCCCCGAAGGAAGAAGAAGGGTGCTGGGTACTTGTTGCAGGGTGCTGGGAAGAAGAAAGATGAAGCTCGATGCTTGATTGACGAACCAAACCACAAACCACAAACCACAAACATGCCGCAGGCATGCGTGGCTTTGCGATCCTCTGCGTCCCCTTTGCGCAACTCTGCGTAATAACTCCACTTATCAAAGCAGATAAAAGACAAAAGACAAAAGGCACAAG
>CAZYPI010000049.1:0-15220 GCA_964649335.1 uncultured Rikenellaceae bacterium
ATCTTTGTGCTCTCTGTGCCTCCTTAGCGACCTCTGTGGTAAACTCCTCTTTCTCACTGCTCATTTCTCATAGCTCATTGCTCGGGTGCTGGGTGCTGGCTTTGTCCACCGTAGCTGTTCCCTGAGTGATCCCGCGCAGCGGGATTGTATCGAAGGACGGCGATCTGCGGGATCAGCGTGAGATGATCCGAAAATACTGGAGTATGAATCTACGTAGGCACCTACGTAGGCGGTGGTCATTTGCCATACCGGTCAGATGGCGGAGGTCTCAATAAATTTAAAGGGGACTCCCAGGACGGAAGAATAATATTGTCCCCGCTCAAGGATATCGTCATCCCCTTCTTCGTAATACCAGTTGATCTTCAGGTTTTTTTCTTCCTGCGCCAACCGGGTAAGGGTCTGCAACAGGGACAACACGTATTTGGCAGAGCTGCTGTTGAAATATTCAATGGATATATCTATGACCGTTTCCTGCTCGGGATGTTTCACATATTCATTAACCCATTCAATTAGAGGCTCATAGAAGACTTCAGGGTTTTCATGAATGGAACGGCCGCTGATCCTGAAATTTCCATCTGCCCTGAAAATAATTCCAGGGGTTTTATTGGTTTGTTCCCTGATAAAATCCTCCATAGACAAAAACAATTTTAAGCAAGGTAAAGTTAATAAAATGGTTTTAAACTACAACCCCATTCTTGCTATTGGCATAACATTCTGTGGGTCAAACTGTCCGGCCAGATACTTAAAATATCCTGTCATGGCGATCATGGCCGCATTGTCGGTGGTAAAGCGGAGCTCCGGGACATACACCTTCCAGCCCCGTTCTTTTCCGGTTTTGCGGAGTGTTTTCTTGAGCTCCGAGTTGGCAGACACTCCCCCGGCCACGGCCACCTCACGGATACCGGTATTCTCCACGGCCCGGATCAGCTTATCCATCAGGATCTGCACGATGGTTTTTTGCAGCGAGGCAGCCAGGTCGTTGATATTTTCACGGATAAAGTCCCGGTTTTCTTTCAGTCTGTCGCGCAGGAAATAGAGAAAGGAGGTCTTCAGCCCGCTGAAGCTGAAATCCAGTCCTTCCACCTTCGGCATGGCAAAGGAGAACTTTCCGGGATCTCCTTCCCGTGCCAGTTGATCTATGACGGGTCCGCCCGGATAGGGTAAGTTCATCATTTTGGCACATTTATCGAAAGCTTCTCCGGCGGCGTCATCGATGGTTTTCCCGAGGATCTGCATGGAGAGGTAGTCATCCACTCTCATCACCTGGGTATGGCCTCCCGACACCAGGAGGCACAGGAACGGCATGGGAGGTTTTTCTTCCTCCTTACCGGCGAGGAAGAGGGCGTGCACATGCCCCATCAAGTGGTTGACGGCGATGAGCGGTATATGGCGTGCCAGGGCCAGTCCCTTGGCGAAGGAGCTGCCCACGAGCAGCGACCCCAGCAGCCCGGGGCCGCGGGTGAACGCTACGGCATCCAGCTCCCGCACCTCCACACCGGCCTGTTTCAGTGCCGTATCCGTCACCGGAACGATATGCTGCTGATGGGCCCGCGAGGCCAGCTCGGGCACCACCCCCCCGTACTGCCGGTGCACCTCCTGCCCCGCCATCACATTCGACAGCAAACGACCATCCCTCACCACCGCCGCCGAAGTATCATCACAAGAAGACTCTATGCCCAGAATGGTTACTCCCATTATCCGTTTTCTTTACAATAAAATTTACACTATTTTTGTTCAATATGTTAAAATTACTAAAACCGCCGGTACTATCAAAAAGGTCATAAAAATAGTAATCTTTGTTATCCTGGCCGTCATTGCCTGGCTATTATTTTTCACCGGATTGCTGCATCTTCCTGCCGTACAGACACGTCTGACCGACAAACTGGTGGCCCGTCTGGAAGAAAACCTCCACACCGGCATCAGTTATTCAAAAGTACGGATAGGCCTGTTCCGGCCGGTATATTTTGAGAATCTGCTGATCCGCGACCAACAGGACGACACACTCATCTATATCCGACAACTCACGGTGGTACCCGGCCTCAGCCCCTCCAATCTCAGAAACAAGAAGATCATCCTGAAGAATGTTGTCGCGGAAGGAGCTTTCCTTCGTATGATCGCTCCACCTGACGGGGAAAACAACTATGATTTCCTGTTCAACCCCCCGGAAAAAGATTCCACGGCCACGCCCATTGACCTGCAACTCCGGCATGCCGTCCTGAAAGACTCGCGGTACCGGCTGACGATTTCTCCCCCGCAAAAACAGTACGGGGTTCATTTTACAGATCTCAGATTATTTCATATCAACGGCATTATTGACCATCTTGAGATAGCCGGCCAGATCACAAAAATATCGGCCCGCAAGGTCAGTTTCAGGGATATCAGCGGCTGGCAGGTGAACGAGGTCTCCGCAGACATGGAATTCGCTCCCCGCCACCACTGGTTCGATCATGTCACCATCATCACCCCCTGGTCTGAAATTCATGCCAAATACTACCATCAGGACTTCCGGCACAAGACCGATTTAGATGATTTCATCAACAAAGTGGAACTCTCCGCCGAATTCCTCCCCTCCCGTTTCGGATATCGCGACCTGAACATGATCGCCCAGGACTCTATGCTGATGAGGAATGATTTCCGTTTTTCCATGAAAGCCCGTGGCACGCTGGCCAATATCACGGCCAAAAGCTTGAAGATGCAGATCAACCATGATACCCGGCTCTCCGGCACGCTCAACATCATCGGCCTGCCCGATATCAGAAACAGTTATATCTATTTCAACATAGACCGGCTTGTCACGGGCATTGATGATCTGCGGAACATTTATAAACCCGGCACACAGGAAAAGCTGAATATCCCCGGCAGTTTTGAACAACTTGGTAAGATAAGATACAAGGGCAATTTCACGGGCTTCCTTACCGATTTTGTCTCTTACGGACATTTGTATACCGACCTGGGCAGTTTTGACGGAGACCTCTCCTTTGCTGCCGATACCGGCAACTCCGTGCATCTCAGCGGATATTTTGCCGCCAACCAGTTCGATGTGGGGAGATTTCTTTCTCAGGAAAAACTGATGGGCAGAGTCACCCTGCATACCAATGTGGAGGGGGAGATCTACTCAGGGAAAAGATTCAGGTCGAAACTGACGGGAACCATCGACAGTCTGGGGTTCAACGGGTATGTGTACCACTCAGTGATGCTCGACGGGACTTTCACCGAAAAAGCTTACGACGGCAGCATCCGTATTGACGACCCGAACATCAAACTGGATTTCCTGGGTATGTTTGATTTCACAAATCAACTGCCCGAATTTGATTTCTCGCTCAACATCCCCAGGGCCTCCTTGTTCCCGTTACATATCACCACCACCGACACGTCTCTTCTGTTTTCCGGACTGGTCCTGGCCAACTTCAGGGGCAACGACTTCCGTAATTTCAACGGCCGGATAAAACTACTGGATGCCCGTTTGCAACGAAAAAAGGAGGTGTTAAATATCTACAACATCAATTTGCTGGCTCACAACACGCCCGATACGGGAACGCTGGAGATAAAATCGGGATATCTCAATGCTTCCCTGCAGGGCAGATATGATTTCCCGCAGGTGGTAAATGAAGCGAAAAACGAGCTGGCCCGGCACATGCCGTCGCTATTTCCCGTCATCACCCCCGTAAAAACCGGCCATAACAACTTCATCGTGAATATTGATATCCGTAACATCGATCCGTTCACGGAATTCTTTGCTCCGGATTTTTCCATTGCCCATAATTCCACGATCACCGGACGGTTTGCCCCGGAACTGCATCTGCTTTCGGTGGATGCCTACACCGACAGGATGACTACGGGTACAGGCACAGCCGACTCGTTGAAGGTCACCCTGCTGACAGATCGGGCGCTGACACTCGACATCACGGGATCGACCCTCAACCTCACCAGGAAGATTTTTCTGGACCGGTTCCACACCAGCTTCATGGCCACGGATGACACCGTACATACCCACATTTCCTGGCGGGCCAGGCAGGACACACTGCACAGAGAAAACATCCTGCGCCTTACCGCCGGGCTTTTTACCCGGGGCAAAAACCGCCACCCCGGCATGGATATAAACATAGATTCGTCACAGATCCTGATCAACGACCGCCTGTGGCACATGGAACAAGGACATATCACCATGGACTCCACCTCGTTGAATGTGTATCACTTCGGGGTAGTCAGCAAGGACCGTGCCCTGCTTATGTCGGGAAAAGTCAGTGACAACCCCGCCGATACCCTCCATTTCTCTTTTCATAATCTGGACCTTTCCTATCTGAACTCTAAAAATGAAAAGAACCTGCAACTGGAGGGTTTGATGAACGGGAACATCCATCTGTCCAATGTATACCAAACACCGTTGTTCCTCTCCAAAATAGGGATCAGCGGTTTGAAGGTCAACCATGAGCCTCTGGGCGAGGCACAGATCACATCCTCCCTGGACACCCTGAACAAACAGATCAATATCCTGTTCAGAACCGATTTAGGGACAATCCATCCCATCATGGCCCGGGGATCCTATTCTCCCTCCCGCAAACACATTTCCGGGGATATTCAACTGGACAAGCTGAAGCTCTCTATTTTTTCCTCATTTGTCTCTGTTGTCTTTTCCGGTGTCAACGGGATTGTATCGGGCAGTGCCCATGTGGAAGGGCCTCTGCAAAAACCGGACATTAACGGTCTGTTAAACCTGCAGAAAACATCCCTGACCGTAGATTACCTTAAAACGAAATACACCTTCACCTCAAAGGTACCCATTGAACACAACCGTTTTCTTTTCGACAGCATCAATGTCTATGATGAAAAAGGCAATATTGCCAAAGCCGGCGGCTATTTCTCCATTGAAGACTTCCGCAATCCGGCCATCGACCTGACCCTGGAAACGGACAAGATGTTGTTTATCCATACGAACCAAAACAACAATGAATACTTTTATGGTACGGCTTACGGCTCGGGGGTCGTCTCCATCAAAGGGCCATTGTCTGCGATTCATTTGGATATCTCCGCCAAAACAGGCCCCAACACACACATCACCCTCCCCCTTTATCAGGGAAAGACCATGTCCGCCTATGATTATATTCATTTTGTATCTAAAAAAAACACCCTGCAGCAGGAGGCTTCCGAAAGAGTTATCGCCGTAAAATCACGGGGCGTGGAGATCAATCTCGATATTGCAGCCACCCCGGATGCGGAAGTGACCATTCTGTTTGACCCCAACACCGGCGGCAACCTGATCGCCAGAGGCCATGGCAACCTGCGCATGGAAGTCAAAAGAAACGGTGATTTCAATCTGTCGGGCGAATACACGGTGGAAAAGGGAACCTATCTGTTCTCCCTGCAAAACATCATCCAGAAAAGATTCCGCCTGGAAACGGGCGGTAAAATCACCTGGAACGGCAACCCCCTCGATGCCAATCTGGATATCCTGGCCACCTACCCTGTAAAAACCTCTCTGTATCCCCTGTTTTATGATGAGAACTACAAAAAAAGGGTACCTGTGGAGTGTCAGATCATCCTGAAAGGAAAACTCAGCAAGCCCCACATAAGCTTTAACATAGACCTGCCCACGGTGGATGAAGAGACACGGTCGAAAGTACAGAATGCCATCAGCACGGAGGAGGAGATGAGCAAACAGTTCCTCTCGCTGTTGGTGCTGAACAGTTTCTACCCGGATGCCGCCTACGGGCAGCCCGGCGGGATTGCGTCGGCCGGCGCCCTGGGGGTCACCACCACCGAGATGCTGTCCAACCAGCTGAGCAGCTGGCTGTCACAGATAAGCAATGATTTTGATGTGGGTTTTTCCTACCACCCCGGCGACCAGGTCACCTCCGACCAGGTGGAGGTGGCTCTCTCCACACAGCTCCTCAACGACCGTATTGCCATATACAGCAACATTGATTTCAGCGGACAAAACAATACCAATACCTCGGGCAGTAATATTGTGGGAGATTTCCAGGTGGAGGTGAAGATCACCAAAAACGGCAAGCTCCGTATCAAGGCCTTCACCCGCGCCAACGATAAATATCTGTACGAAACATCTCCCTATACCAACGGCATCGGCATCTTTTACCGTGAAGAGTTCAGCTCGTGGGGAGAACTGTTCAATCGTTACTGGAACAACCTCTTCGGCAAGAAAGAAAAAGAGACCAAAGTACCCCCTCCTCAGACAAAATAAGAATTATTTGGAAAACTTGTTTCTAGAAAGTATTTTCGCAGCGTTTTTTAACGAAAAGGTTTTCCTGGTTTACTAAACTTAAATTTATACGATTATGTTCATAGCAATGGTCGTGGTGTTTATCGTGGGATACACTTTTATCGCACTGGAACACCCAATTAAGGTTGACAAAGCCGCCTCAGCACTCCTCACCAGTGTTGTTTTATGGATATTATTTCTGGTGGGGGCGGGGGATATCCTGCCCGGGAATCATTTTTTCCGGGAGTTTCTCCAACGTTTCCCCGAATATGCCCAGCTCCCCAAACATGAACAATATCTGAAGTTTATCGTCGATCATGAGATCATCGAGCATCTGGGCGAGATCGCCGAGATCCTCTTCTTCCTGTGGGGCGCCATGACCATTGTGGAAACGATTGACTCGCACAACGGATTCCGGGTGATCACCGACAAGATCAGCACCACCAGCAAGGTCAAGCTCTTGTGGATACTTTCCTTCATCACTTTCTTCATGTCGGCCGCCCTGGATAACCTCACCACTACCATTGTGATGGTCACGCTGCTGAACAAGCTGATCAGTGAAAAGAAAGACCGCTGGTTTTTCGCCAGTATGATCGTTATCGCGGCCAATGCGGGCGGGGCCTGGTCGCCCATCGGCGATGTCACCACGATCATGCTCTGGATCGGTGGCCAGATCACCGCCTGGGGAATCATCAAAGGGATATTCCTGGTGAGCCTGGTCAATATGCTGGTACCGCTGATCATCGTCTCCTTCTTTGAGAGAGGGCATTTCGAACCCCCGAAAGCGGCAGAGCAGAACCCCAACACCCTCTCCTCCAAAGCAGAACAAAACCTGATCTTTTTCCTCGGTGTGGGAGCTTTGCTGTCCGTGCCCGTCTTCAAAACCGTCACCCACCTGCCTCCGTATATGGGCATGTTGCTGGGGCTGGCCATACTTTGGGTTATCACCGACCTGATGCACCGCAAAGCCAACCCGGACAAGAAAAAACAATGTATGATCACCTCCGTCCTGAAGAAGATAGATGCTCCGACCATCTTTTTCTTCCTGGGGATCCTGACAGCCGTAGCTGCCCTCCAGTCGGCAGGCCATCTGCATCTGCTGGCACAATACCTGGATCAGAAACTTCATAACATTTATTATATTGACATGTCCATCGGTCTTCTTTCCTCCGTGGTGGATAACGTGCCGATGGTAGCCGGCGGCATGGGAATGTACCCCATACCAGAGCCCCATATGCTGCAGGCCATCACCGACCCGGCGGCCCTGGCCTGGGCACAGAACTTTGTGCAGGACGGACTGTTCTGGGAATTCCTCGCCTACACCGCCGGGACGGGCGGAAGCATCCTGATCATCGGATCGGCTGCCGGCGTGGCTGCCATGGGTCTGGAAAAGATAGACTTTATCTGGTACCTCAAACGGATGAGCCTTCTGGCCCTTTCGGGGTATCTGGCCGGTTCGTTTGTCTATTACCTGGTAAAATAAAATCCGGGATCAAAATGATATTACAACGAGATATAATATTCCCTGTTATATCTCGTTTTTTTTTATAATTTCGTAAAAAATGTAAAACATATGAACCTGATGATGATTTTTGCACAGATTTCCGTGGCCGACACGGCGGCACAAGGAGCCGGAGAGATCTCCATGTCGTACTGGGACCTCGCCCTCAAAGGAGGATGGGTGAACTTTGTGATCTTCCTCTTGTCGCTGATCGCCATATATATTTTCTTCGACCGTTATTTTGTGATCCGCAAAGCTTCGCGCGAGGACACTTCGCTGATGAACCGCATCAAGGACTATATCCACGAAGGAAAGATCGATTCGGCATTGGCTCTGTGCCAGTCGCATGATCACCCGGTGGCCCGCATGCTGGAGAAAGGGATCCGCCTGATCGGCCGTCCCATACAGGATGTTCATGCTGCTATCGAGAATGCCGGCCGGCTGGAGATATATAATCTTGAGAAAGGGCTCCCCGCGCTGGCCACCGTCGCCGGCGGCGCCCCCATGCTCGGGTTCCTCGGCACCGTCATCGGCATGATCATGGCTTTTTACGATATGGCCAATGCCGGCAACAATGTGGACATCACCACCCTCTCCGACGGCATCTACACCGCCCTGGTCACCACCGTCGCCGGACTGATCGTCGGCATCATCGCCTACTTCGCTTATAACATCCTGGTAGCACGCGTCGAGAAAGTGGTCTTCCTCCTCGAAGCACGTACCTCCGAGTTCATGGATATCCTCAATGAACCCGTAGAAGAAGCTTAGCACACCGTCACTATACCTGTCCGATTATGGCCATACAGTCGAGAAATAAAATAAGCCCCTCTTTCAGCATGTCGGGAATGACCGACATCATCTTTCTGCTGTTGATCTTCTTCATGATCTCCTCCACCCTGATCAGTCCCACCGCCCTGAAGCTTTTATTGCCGCGCAGTGCCAACCAGACCTCCGCCAAACCGTTCACCACCGTCTCCATCACCAAAGACCTTAAGTTCTATATTGAAGACAAACCGGTGGCTTTCAACGACCTGGAAAGGATTCTGCAACAAAAGATCGGCAACAACAAGGACATTTACATCTCCCTGCATGTGGACCGGACCATTCCCGTGCAGTATGTGGTTGACGTAATGAACATCGCCAAACGCAACGGTTACAAACTGGTGCTGGCGACCACCGCCCGATAACTATGCCCGGCAACGAGAAACATACCGGAGGCATTGTGGCCACGATCCTTTTTCATGGCACCCTCATTCTTTTACTGATCTTTTACGGGCTGCATGCTCCTTTCCCGCCGCCGCAGGAAGAGGCCCTGCTGATCAACTTCGGTACGGACAACAGCGGCACCGGCCTGGTGGAACCGGCGCCCGCACCGCCTGCCAGCCGCCCGCAACCGGCAAAAAAGACCCCGCCGAAAACTACCGAAACGCCCAAAGAGAAGATCCTGACCCAGGATATCGAAGAAGCGGCAGCCGTGGAATCGGGCAAAGAGACCAAACCCAAAAAGCCCACGGCCGAAGAGTTGAGGAAAAAGAAAGAGGCCGAAGAAGCCCGGAAAAAGCAACAGCAGGAACTGGAGAAAAAACGGCAGGAAGAGCTGGCCAGAAAACGCCGCGAAGAGGAAGAAAGGAAAAAGCGGGAAGAGGAAGCCCGTAAAAAACGGGAAGCGCAACAACGGGCGAAGAATGCCTTTTCCAATGCCCTGGGTACGGGCAAAACTACTTCCGAAGGAGAAACCGGCGGCAAAGGCAACCAGGGAAACCCTGAGGGAGAACCCCGGGCAGGCGCCCACAGCGGCATCCCCGGCAACGGCAACGGCATATCCTACAGCCTCGCCGGCCGAAAACCCCAGAAACTGCCCCCACCCGAATATAAATCCCAGGTAGCCGGCGTTGTCGTGGTGGAGGTCACCGTCGACCGCAACGGCAAAGTTACCAAAGCCGTCCCGGGAGTGAAAGGATCCACCACCCTCGACCAATATCTCCTGAATGTAGCCAAAAAAGCCGCCCTGGCTGCCAGATTCGACCGCAAACCCGATGCCCCGGCCTACCAGAAAGGGACCATCACTTATAAATTCATCCTGAAGTAAATACCTCTTTTCAGAAACCCGTATTCATTTACATTTATAAATCTGTACAAATGAAGAAGATTTTCACCATACTGGTCGGCCTTTTCCTCGTGCACGGCTTACTTTTCCCGCAGGACCGCATCACCGGCCGCACCTTTGCCACGCGTTCGGAGGTGATCGCCCGTCACGGCATGGCCTGCACCAGCCAGCCGCTGGTCACCCAGGCCGCCCTCGACATCCTGAAGAAAGGAGGCACTGCCGTGGATGCCGCCATCGCTGCCGACGCCCTGCTGGGGCTGATGGAACCCACCGGCAGCGGCATGGGGTCGGCGATACCCGCCGGATACTGATGTTTTCATAAAAAACCGTTTTTCGTCTTGACACCAGCCGCGATCCAAAAAAATATCTCTCTGCTGAGATACAACACCTTCCGGGTGGATGTAAAGGCAGATTATTTCGCCGCCATTCACTCCAGGGAAGAGTTGCAGGCGCTGGCAGATGAAGGAATCTCCCGGAAAGCCCCCGTGCTGATCCTGGGCGGCGGCAGCAACATCCTCTTTACAAAAGATTTCCCGGGGCTGGTATTGCACAACCGCATCAGTGGCATAAGCAAAATCGAAGAAACCGAGGATGAAGTGATCCTGGAGGCCGGCGCGGGAACGGAATGGGATCATTTTGCAGAATATTGTACGGAGCATCATTACCACGGCGTTGAGAACCTTTCGCTCATCCCCGGCACGGTGGGAGCCGCCGCCGTACAGAATATCGGGGCCTACGGCGCCGAAGCCGGAGAGACCATTCTGGAGGTAAAGGGCACATACCTTCTTAGAGGAGAAGAAAAAACCTTTGACAATGCGTCCTGTCGCTTCGGATATCGTAACAGCATCTTCAAGAGTCCGGCCCTGCGGTCTTTCTTCATCACTTCGGTACGTTTCCGTCTGTCGAAGCATCCCCGCCTTCACCTCACCTACCCGCCGCTGGCGGAAGCGATGAAACAGATCCCCCATCCCTCGCTGCGGGATGTACGGCAAGCCGTAATCGGTATCCGCCGCAGCAAATTGCCCGACCCAGCGGATACCGGCAACGCAGGCAGTTTCTTTAAAAACCCGGTGATATCAAAGGAACGATGGCAACAGCTCGCAAAAGATTATCCGCAGATGCCTCATTACGAACTGCAGGACGGCCGGGTCAAGATCCCCGCAGCCTGGCTGATAGAACAGTGCGGGTGGAAAGAAAAACAATCCGGTTCCTGCGCCGTCTGGCATCGCCAGCCGCTGGTAATTGTAAACACCGGAAAAGCCCGGGGCAGGGAGATCCTGGCCTTCTCGCAAGAGATACAGGAGAGCGTGAAAAGGAAATTCGGCATCCTGCCGGAGCCCGAGGTACTGATCCTGTGAGAGCTATTCTTTCTCTTCGAGTATTTTCACGAGTGTATTATACCCGCTTTTAAGGATCGCTTCCATCTGTTCCTGTGTCTCCGCCTCGGCATACAGGCGCAACAGGTGGTCGGTACCGTAAGAACGTATCATCAGCCACTCATGGTCGCTGAAGAAATATTTGAACCCGTCGAAAGTCACCTCATGCGACACCCGGAAATCCCCGAAACGGTCGAAGCCTTCCGTCTGGCATCTCTTCATGATACGCTGTAACTCGGCGGATGACATCCTGAAGTCGGCCCGGCCGAAGACAAAAGGCCCGGTGATCGCCTCCACCTCTTTGAGGAGGTCTCTGATCCCTTTGCCTGTCTCCTTCATGAACTGCAGGATGGTCAGGGCCAGCCATACGCCGTCGCGTTCGGGGATATGTCCGGCCACCGAGAAGCCGCCGGCTTCCTCACCGTCCACCAGCACCCCCTCTTTCCGCGTGGTCGCCGGGATATCCATGAACCCTTTGGACACACGCACCACTTCCAGGCCGTAATGCCCGGCCAGGACTTCCACCTTGCCGGTAGAAGAAAAGCCGGTGACCACCTTGCCTTTCCGTTTTTTATAGCCTGCCAGATAATGGATCAGCAGCAGGAGGATATGGTTGGGGTCTATATAATTCCCATCGGGGTCAATCAGTGCGATACGGACGCCGTCACCGTCCACGGCCACGCCCAGGTTCGTTTTACCGTCTTTCCTTACCGCCTCGCTGAACTCCATAAGATAGGTACTGTCGGGCTCGGGCGGGATATTGTGAAAGGTAGGATTCACCTCACAATGGAAAAAACGGGCTTCCGGAAAGAGGCGCCTGACAATATTCTGTGATGCTCCGTACATGGCGTCGAAGGCCGGTCTCAAGCCGCTTTTCCGGAAAGCATCCGGGTCAAAGTGCTTTTGTACCTGTTCAAAGTAGAGCTGTTCCAGGTCGGTATAGATGATCTTGTCTCTCTGCAGGCTGCTGTCCCAGCGTATGGTCTCGAGGCTCAGCTCGTTTTCTTCGGGCACCATGCTCTCAACAATGCGAGTCTCCCGGTTGTCGAGGGGCCCTCCGTGAGGGCCTTTCAGTTTGATGCCGTTGAACTGCGCCGGGTGATAGCCGGCCGTGATCACCACGCCGGCACTGGCTTTCAGTGCCGTGATGCCCCACGAGACCATCGGCGTAGTAACAAAGTCCGGCGACAGATACACACGGATACCTTTCAGGGTCAACACCTTGGCAGCCGTCTCGGCAAACATCTTCCCGCCAAAGCGGGTGTCATAGCCCACCACCACACTGGCCTCCCCCTCTTCTTTGCCGCTGACATAGCGGGCCACGGCCCAGGCTACCCGCGCCACATTATCGACGGTGAAAGTGTCCGCTATCACCGCCCTCCAACCATCCGTACCAAATTTAATATCCGCCATAATACCTCTCCCGAAAGGGATTTAAAGATACGTTTTTTTGGAATATTTTTGCACTAATTTTTTAATATAATGACTAACCCTGTTACTGACCACTCCTAACCATTTGCCTTTAGCCTTTAACCTTTAACCTTTAGCCTTTAGCCTTTATACTTTAGCCTTTGATCAAACTCACCGGTAAATCCTTCTTTTATTCAACGCTCTCCTGTACTTCCGGGCATAACGGTTGTGCTGCGAAAGGGTTTTGGAGAAATAATGATATCCCGAGAAATCATCTTTGGCGCAGAAGTAAAGGTAACCGTTTTTCTCGGCATGGAGCACCGCATCAATGGCCGCCTTGGAGGGGATGCGTATCGGCCCGGGGGGGAGCCCTGCATACTTGTAGGTATTGTACGGCGAATCGATCTGCAGGTCTTTGGTGATAATCCTCCGCCGTTGAAAATCCCGCAGGGCAAACTTGACCGTCGGGTCGGCCTGCAGGCGTATCCCTTTTTTCAGGCGGTTCAGATAAACGCCGGCGATACGTGGCATCTCATCGGGGTGGATGGCCTCTTCCTGCACGATAGAAGCCAGGGTGATCACCTCCACCGGCGTCAGGCCGGTCTGCTCCGCCTCTTCCAGACGTTTCTTGTTCCAGAACTTTTTGTACTCCCGGTACATCTTTTTCACAAAACGTTCCGCCGGGATATTCCAGTAAAACTCATAGGTGTCCGGGATAAACAGACTGATCACCGTGGCGGTGTCCATGCCGAAACCGGCCACGAAGGCCGTATCGTTGAGCAGTTGCACCAGGGCGGCCGAGTCGAGCTCCAGCTTGCGGCCGACCACGCCGGCCAGTTGTTCTTTGGTGCGGATGTTGTGAATGGTCACCCTCACCGGCTGCTGGAATCCTCCCCGCAGCATATTCACCATCTCATTGTTGCTCATCCCCGGCCGGAACAGGTACCTGCCGGGATGGATGAATTTGGGATAATGCTTGCGGCGGGCCAGAAAATCAAAAGTGGCCGGATAACGCAGCACCGAGTCCGCTTTCAGGATGTCCAGCACCTGCGTATAATCCGCCCCAGACGGGATCAGCACCACCCGTTTCTCCCCCTTCCGCAGGGAAACATTCGGCATCCAGGCCACTACGTATAAAAACACAAAGGCCAGAAAAAATACGGCAGGGCCGATGATATAAAGATATTTCTTCAAGTACCGGTAATTTTTCAGTAAAAACGGATAAAAATAGAATTAATTTTCTTTGAGGCTTTTTCCGGGGTATTCTTTTTTGATGAATAACGGTTTTTGTCCGGGCAAACAGCCGTTTGTCATGACTTTTTTTCCTGTCTGCGTAAATCAGCGCGACTTGCGTGAGTCATGCCCTTTTTGATTTTCCTGTTATCTTAATTATCTTAGCATAAAATTTATACCATGGATACTGCTCTGGAGATTCTAAAATATACCCTGCCTTCGCTGATCGTTTTTCTGGCCGTATATTTTGTTTTGCGGGAGATGATAAAATCGCAAAACGAAGACCGCCGCCGGGATATTATCCTGGAAAACCAGCGGCTCATCACGCCGGTGAAGCTGCAGGCCTATGAACGGCTGATCCTTTTTCTGGAGCGCATCTCCCTCGAGTCGCTGATCATGCGTATCAACCGCCCGGGGATGACCACCCGCGAGCTGCATCAGGAGATGCTCGCCGCCATCCGGTCGGAATATGAGCACAACTTATCCCAACAGTTGTATATCTCTCCCAATGCCTGGGAGGTGATCAAAAACGCCCGGGCCAACATGCTGAAGATCATCAACACCATCTACGAAAAGTTCAAGCCGGACGCTCCGGCGCTGGAATACAGCCAGAGTCTGATGGAAGCCCTCGTGGATATGGAAAAACAACCCACCCAGGCCGCCATAGACTTTCTGAAAGCCGAAGTCAACCGTATCTTCTGATAAAAAAAGCCGGTGACTGCCGCCACCGGCCCTTTTCCCCCACCTTCGTCATTATAACAGATCAATGCTGCGTTTTACGAAAGCATTGAGTTTCTCGCCGCGCAACATGTTGTTGGCCAGCAGAGCCAGATCGATCATCTGACGCACCCGCTTGCTTTTTGAGGCATAGTCGTTCAGGATCGCTTTGCGTTTATCATCGTATTCGCCGATCTTCTTCTCCAGCTCACTGATGCGGTCCTTATCGGCCTGCGGGATCTCCTCCTCTTTTTTATCCTTGTTGGCTTTCTCCAGCTCTTCTTTGGTTTTTTTCAGCGGCTCCGCTTTCTCTTTTATCTTCGAAAGGCGTGCCCCGGTTTTTTTCTCTTTCTCTTCCAGCACCTTCTTCACCAGCGGGTGGCTGGTGTTGATCACCAGGTTATAGCTGTCCGGGAAGTTGCCGAACATACCCGCTTCTCCGCCCAGGGCCGACATATCCTTCATCCGCCGCATAAACTCCGACTGGGTAATCATCACGGGACTGTCACTCTCACTGAGGTGCTCAAAGACCACCATGAACTTATCCCTCTCGGGCAGCGCACTCAGAAAGACCTCCCGCAGGTCTTCCTTTTCCTCCTCCGAAAGTTTGGACTCGCCCAGGTCTTCTTTTTCTATCAGTTTATCTATCACATCGGCAT
>CAZYPI010000050.1:0-15186 GCA_964649335.1 uncultured Rikenellaceae bacterium
TCCCAGATTAGTGATAATTTCTTCCCGTCTGATAAAAATATCTTTTAGAGGGGATAATAATGCTCTCATTAGATTTTCTCAGGACGCGGGTTTTCATTTTGTGGTTACCGGAGATACGCATATGTACCGGTATGATGTCTTTTGATTACGGCAATTCTCATTTTATCATCCTGGATGAATACGCGACCAATAGCTGGAACGCCATATGTTTATCCTTTCATCTTGTTAAGATGACTGTTTTTTTGGATTCCCGGAGTAATTACGAGTCCCGCAGGAGCAGTATGATACATTTTTTCCCTATTTTGAAAATAATGCCCCCCTTTGTGATAATATATTTCCTAATTTGAAAAAAAATGTACCTTCCATAGAAACCGTTTGAAATACTTTTATGCTGAAAATACACTCGTTATCTGCGTATAAAAAATTGTGAGAACCGGATCATGGATCATAATTCAAAAATATTGGTGCTGAAAAAGAAAAAAATCAGAAAGGTATCCGCTATGATCGTTGTTATGATTATCCTGCTGGTTTCTTTTTTAGTTTTTTTATTTGTTACAGTTTTTTAAAATGTATCCGTATGTTGCATATACCGAAATTGATGTTTAAGAAAATTCCGGGCATAGAGTTGATCGTTTTGTTCTTTTTGATTAACACATTAACTTTTGCTCAGGGAGTGACCGTTACGGGAAAGGTTACGGATGCCAAGAGTGGTGAGCCGTTGCCTTTTGTGAATGTTGCCGTGAAAGGAACCACCGTTGGGACAACAACGGATATGGATGGAAAATTCTCATTGAAAATACCCGGCAATAAAGCGCAATTGAGCTTTTCTTTCGTAGGATACGAAGATGTGACGATTCCTGTTGACGGAAAGTCTGTGGTGGATGTTCAGATGCATCCCGTTTCGGAGAAACTTGATGAAGTGGTGGTCATCGGGTATGGTGTCCAGAAAAAAAGCGACCTGAGTGGCTCGGTAGCTTCTGTAAGTTCGGAGGATTTGGTTGATATCCCTGCTGCCGATGTCTCCTCTACCCTGAAAGGAAAGGCCGCCGGAGTGGTTGTCAGTTCGGAAACGGGTATGCCGGGAGCTTCACCCACTATCCGTATTCGCGGCATCAGTTCCATCACGGCCAGTAACGAACCGTTGTATATTGTCGACGGAGTGTCTACCAACATCAATAACCTGAATCAATATGATATTAAGTCTATTGAAATATTAAAAGATGCGGCTTCTACTGCCATCTATGGAGCTGCCGGAGCGAATGGTGTAATCCTGATCACCACCAAACAGGGAAGTAAGGGGAAAATGCAGGTTAACTTTGCCATGAAAGCCGGCGTCCAGATGAAACCGGAGCCGATACCGCTTTTAACCTCTCAACAGGAATATGATTTGCTGAAAGAATTGAATGCGGATAACCCCGGGTTTTTTAATATTTTTTCCGATCACAATTACAATGATCGTGAAAATCCTGCCAATTCACGGATAGATACGGTAAACTGGGCCAATGTGAATTGGCAGGATGAGATCATGCAAAATTCAACCTTCCAGGAATACTCTCTCCAACTGAACGGCGGTAGCGAGAAGACAAAATACCTGGTATCGGCTCTTTACCGCAATAATGAAGGGGTTATCAAAACAGCCAGTGCGGACCAATATGTCTTTCGAATGAACCTTACAAATAAAGTTGCGAAAAGTCTGGAAATAAAAACGAATATCAATGTCTCGAGAAAAAAACAGAAACCGGTGGCGGACAATACCCAGGGATGGAATGGCGCACTGATAAATTCCGCTTTTACTTATCCTAATTTTATCCCTATCTATGATCCGGATGACCCCGATGCGTTTTTCGTGAATCCCATACGTCCCCAGTTTGACAACCCCGATGCCTGGATCCGTGGAAAACAGCAGGAACGCTTATCTACGTCTATTAACGGATTGCTGACGATAAAATGGGATATCCTCAAAGGATTAACCTTCCTCTCCAGGAATTCCATGAGCTATGGCGCTGGTAACGCCAGTACCTGGCTCTCGAGATATGATACTTACAATGGAAGAAATTCCCAGGGGATGTATACCGTTAGCTTTAACGAAGGAATAGGTGTGGGAACACAAAATACCCTCACCTGGATACATGATTTCGGGAAAAACTCCTTGATGGTCATGGGCGGTATGGAGGCGAGCAAAGGCAAAGGTCTGAGTAGCAGTGTTACCGGAATGGGTTTTCCCAACGACATTATTAAAGAAATCACGGCGGCCACGGATATTTCCGGCCGGTCATTACATTTTCAGGATTTCAATGCGGCTTATTTCGGACGTATTAATTATGCTTATAAAGGTAAATATCTTGCTCAGTTTAATTTCAGGGCCGACGGCTCGGCAAAATTCGGTGCCAACAATCGTTGGGCACAATTCCCCTCAGGTTCCGTGGCCTGGAAAATCTCTGAAGAACCCTTCTTTAAAGTGCAGGCAATCAATTTCCTGAAGTTGCGTTTCAGTTACGGGCTCAGTGGTAACAAACCTCCTTATAACTTTATGTATATGGCCCTTTACGGGCCTGAAGCCCATGGTTGGGAAGATGCTGCCTATCCGGTTACCTTAACAGACGATCTCTATTCGGGTTATGCCATACTCCGGATGGAGAATAACAACCTGAAATGGGAAACCACCGCAGAATACAATATGGGGCTTGACATGAATATGTTCAAGAACAGGATCATTATGAATATTGATCTTTATAAACGGACGGCCAGGGACCTGTTGTATATTTATGAGCCTCCTGTAACCTTCTACGATTATTCCGAGCAGGGAGGATCGCTTGGCGGATTGTTGATGAATATCGGCAGTACACAAAACCGGGGAATTGAACTGCAACTGGAAACCAAAAATCTTGTAAACCGATTTAAATGGTCCACTTCGCTTACTTTTGCTTATAACCAAAACAAAGTCTTGGATCTGGGCAAAAACCCCAGCATTAACTTTGATAATGAACAGGTTGTCGCTCCCGGCTATCCCTTGTACGCTTTTTGGGGTTACCAGGTGGACCGTCTCTTTCAGGAGGATGATTTTGACCCCAATACAGGCCGGCTGAAAGAAGGTATACCCACGCAACCCAATGTGCAACCGGGTGATATTAAATTCAAAGATAATAACTCGGACGGAAAGGTGGACAAGGATGATAAGGTTTATCTTGGAAATCCTACCCCGCCGGTGACATACGGATTGTCTAATGTGTTTACATTCGCAGGCTTTGATCTGACTGTTTTTCTCCAGGGAGTACAGGGAAATAAAATATGGAATAAAACAAGAGTCTCTACCGAGGCTATGATTAATAATCTGCAACAATTCGCCACGGTTCTCGACCGCTGGACGCCGGAACATACCAATACATCCATGCCCAGAGCCGTATTGGGTGATCCCGCGCAAAACAACCGTAAATCCGATCGTTGGGTGGAGGACGGATCGTATATGCGCTTGAAAGACCTTATCCTGGGATATACCATACCCGGCGAGGTGCTCAATAAAGTAGGAATCAATAATATTCGTGTATACTTCTCTGCCAGGAACATGCTCACTTTTACAAAATATTCAGGTTATGACCCGGAAGTCAGACCGGTGGATTTTTCAGGATATCCGCAAAATAAGACATTCGTTTTTGGTGCCAATGTGAACTTTTAATATTGCAGGGTATGAAAAAAATTATTCTAATATTTTTTGTTTTGACAAGCGGACTGACATCCTGTTATAAGGATGCCATGGATTATTATCCTGCCGATCAGCTTACAACCGATAAGGTCTTTGCTACGGAAGATAATGCAGAAGCTGCTTTGTTGGGGGTCTATTCCAGGTTCTCTCCCGGATGGTATAAATACTATGTTATTAATCTGGAAGTATACGGGAACAAAGATTTTAACCCGGGGTCCAAATTGGGAGGTTTATATGCCATCTATACTACACATATAATGAGCCCGGCTGATCATTCTTTATATATCGGTTATAAAAGGCTCTGGGCTGTGATCCTTTATGCCAATACGTTTTTGAGGAATATTGAAAAAACCCCTTTCAAAGTGCCGGAAAGAAAAATGCAAGCCATTGGTGAAGCCCGTTTTTTGAGGGCATGGACCTATTTCCAACTGGTCCAGTTGTGGGGGCCGGTGCCTTTGATTACCGATACCAAAGACTATGGAATACTTTACCCGGAAAATTCTACCGAAGATGAGATCTATGCACAGATCATTGATGACCTCGAATATTGTGTGAATATTCTGCCTGATCAGTATGACAATATTGTTAGCAATACGGTAGAACCGGCACGTGTTACCAGGGCTGCAGCCCAGGGGATCCTGGCAAAGGTGTTGATGACTCCGCATAAATGGGGTGAGAGTGTCCCGGCGTCCGACCTTCAGCGTGCGGCTGACTTGTGTCAACAGATTATCGACAACCCTCAATATTCTTTGTTGCCTGTCTATGATGATCTGTGGGATAAAGAAAATACCTATAACAGTGAACAGATCTTTACCGCCGCCCTCTCCAATCAGGGGTCTGCCAACGGAATCGACTGGTCGGTATATGCAGCCCATGATTTTGAACCCACCCGCAGATTTTATGACTCCTTTGATTACGACTCTATTGCTGAAATCAATGGGGTGAGAGATACTTTTACCGATGTGCGACGTAACTCTACATTGTACCTGAACCCCATGACAAAGTATATCCTGGATAACAAATACAGACGTGCCGGTGAAGGAACCTCCCCGAACCATTCCAACCCCAATCTGTATGTTTTGCGTCTTTCTGATATTATCCTGCTGAAAGCCGAAGCTCTGAACCGCCTGGACTATCAGGCCCATAAAGCGGAAATTGTCGATCTCGTAAACAGGGTTCGTAACAGAGCCGGTGCCGTACCGACAACACTGGCCGAATGTTCTTCACAGGAGGCTGCCGCCCGGGTGATTGAAGAAGAAAGACATAAAGAACTCTTCTTTGAATTCCAGGAATTTTATGATCTGAAAAGAAACCACAGACTGATTGATGTACTGGGGCAAAACGGCGCGAATCTCGGCCTTGACCGGGAATATCAGACACTCTGGCCTCTCCCGGTGTCTGAGATTAACAAAAATAGCAACCTTGTTCAAAACCCCGGTTATTAGAAAAATACAACGGAATGATATATATATATAACCGCGATGAAAAAATTCTTAACCGGCTGAAACAATTGAATACCCAATTTGAAAAAATTGTTCCTTTTGATCTTCTTTTTAGAATATACTTTTAAAATAAATTTCTAACCAAAAAAAAAGCTTATGAAAAAGATGAACTCAAAAAACAGTCAAATGCTGAAAATGCTCTGGGGAATAGCTTTTATTCTCTTTTTTTCAGCCGGGTTGATTTCCCGGGGGTATGGCCAGGGGTCTGCTCTTGATGGAAAAATCAACTATGTGTATACCTTCGATGACCAAAATGATGGTGATACGGTGGTATTGGATGCGAACATTGATAATGATACGGTATGGAATGCCCTGATCTTTAATTCGCATCTGTCCCATGATTCGGCAAATGCTGCCAACCCTCTTAATCTTCCGGAGGCGGGCCACGGCACTTTTGTGACAGGGATGTATGGAGAAGGGAAAGCCATGAGTTTTAACGGCTCATCAGACTGGGTACTGCTTCAAAATAAGTATGATGGGACGTATCCCGAAGGAGTGCCTCCCTTCGGCGTTTCTTGTAATAATCTTTCCGCTGTGGCCTGGATAAATCCGGAAGCCACAACAGTTGCTCCCCCGAACGTGCCCGAACAGTTCATCCTTCATATAGGCCATGGAAACGGCGTGGCAATGATGATAAAAAATGATACCCTGTGGGCAGGCGTCGCCGTACGTGACAGAGTAGATGGTAAATACAATGATGATATAATCCTTAAAGCTCCTTTTACCGCTGCCGGAAAATGGTCTATGGTGGCAGTGGTTTTTGAGGGTCAGGCAATAAATGACACGACATCTTTTGCATCGTTATATATTAACGGTACTTTAGTAGATACCGCCCGGGTGCAGGGGGATAAATTATATTCATCTTACTTCTCGTCAGCGGCTATTGGCGCCGAATATTCCTGGAATCCTCTCGGGCCGGTTGCCACCTATACCCCTGATGGAGTAACCACTTGCTATTTCAAAGGATTGATGGATGAAGTGCGGATATCAAAAACGGCTTACAATGCCTGGGATATAAAAAATCTGTACCTCGAGAAGAAAAAAGACTATGTCTATACCTTCGATGCCCAGCAGGATGGTGATTCCATCATTCTGGATGCCGATAATGTCATTCCTTTCAATGTGAAATTCATTGAGGGAGGCACGGAAGACAGTCCGCTGGGTCATATTACCCTGGCCGATGATAATCTGGGAGGAAAAGCACTTCAGTTAAACGGATCGAATCAGTTTATTCTGGTGCAGGGCAAGTATGAGAATTATCCGGCAGGAGCCGAACCTTTCGGACTGAAGATGACGGAGCTCTCCGCTACGGCATGGATCAACCCGGAAAAGACTTCCGTCAATCCTCCCAAATCACCATCCCAGACCATTATCAAGATTGGTCACGGAAACGGCATTGCCTTGAACCTGAAAAATGATACATTATGGGCAGCCGTGGCAGCGAGAGACAGATACGAAGGCTCCGGCTTTGAAAAAAACATGATAATAAGTGCTCCTTTCACGGCAGCGGGAGAATGGTCGCTTGTAGGTGTCTCTTTCAAGGGGGATACTACTACGGGCAAAGGTTTGCTCGAGTTGTACGTGAACGGACAAGTAGCGGCTTCGGCCGAATTCGATACGTGTGTGCTCTTCAGATCCGCTTTTACCAATACCACGATCGGTTCCTATATGTCCTGGGGCCCGTTCGGTGATGACATAGGGTACCTGGATGATCATATCGCCGGTCATTTCTTCAAAGGGTTGCTCGGCGAAGTCAAAATATCAAAAAAAGCCCTTAGTGCCTGGGATATGAAAAATATGTACCTGAAGAATAAAATAAATTATGTCTATAACTTCGATGCCCAGCAGGATGGTGATTCCATCATTCTGGATGCCGATAATGTCATTCCTTTCAATGTGAAATTCATTGAGGGAGGCACGGAAGACAGTCCGCTGGGTCATATTACCCTGGCCGATGATAATCTGGGAGGAAAAGCACTTCAGTTAAACGGATCGAATCAGTTTATTCTGGTGCAGGGCAAGTATGAGAATTATCCGGCAGGAGCCGAACCTTTCGGACTGAAGATGACGGAGCTCTCCGCTACGGCATGGATCAACCCGGAAAAGACTTCCGTCAATCCTCCCAAATCACCATCCCAGACCATTATCAAGATTGGTCACGGAAACGGCATTGCCTTGAACCTGAAAAATGATACATTATGGGCAGCCGTGGCAGCGAGAGACAGATACGAAGGCTCCGGCTTTGAAAAAAACATGATAATAAGTGCTCCTTTCACGGCAGCGGGAGAATGGTCGCTTGTAGGTGTCTCTTTCAAGGGGGATACTACTACGGGCAAAGGTTTGCTCGAGTTGTACGTGAACGGACAAGTAGCGGCTTCGGCCGAATTCGATACGTGTGTGCTCTTCAGATCCGCTTTTACCAATACCACGATCGGTTCCTATATGTCCTGGGGCCCGTTCGGTGATGACATAGGGTACCTGGATGATCATATCGCCGGTCATTTCTTCAAAGGGTTGCTCGGCGAAGTCAAAATATCAAAAAAAGCCCTTGATCCGAACAGCCAGAGAAAGGATTACCTCCTTGGCCTGGATGTGCCGGCAGTCTATTACAATTTCGATGAACAGGTAGATGGCGACTCCATTGTTATCGACAGTCTTGGCAATTGGAATGCCAAAGTATTCAATTCTCACCTGACCCATGATGAGGCCAATGCAGCCAACCCGCTGGTACTCCCGTCTCTGGGCCATGGAACTTTTGTCGAAGGTTTGGGAGGTGATGGTAAAGCCATGCAGTTTAACGGATCCTCCGACTGGGTATTGGTACAAAATAAGTATGACGGATATTATCCGGACGGAGTACCGCCTTTTGGTGATGCTTATGAAGACCTGACTGCCAGGGTATGGATCAACCCGGAAATGACTACGGTTTCACCGCCGAAATCCCCCGATCAGTTCATTCTCCATGTGGGACATAGTAACGGTGTGGCGATTATGATAAAAAATGATACGCTGTGGGCAGGTGCTGCGGTCAGAAATCGTGCCGGTGGAAACGATCCCAATGATAATGTGATTCTGAAAGCTCCTTTTGACAAAGCGGGCGTATGGTCTCAGGTCGCCGTCGTTTTCGATGGTAAAGCTGCCGGAGATACGGCCTCTGTCGCTTATCTCTATATTAACGGAGAAGTTGCCGATACGGCTGTGGTGGATGGAGATATGATCTATTCTTCCTATTTCAGCTCTACGGTACTGGGTGCTGAATACTCCTGGAACCCCCTCGGCCCCGTTGCCTTGTACACCCCCGACGGAGAAACAACATCTTTCTTCAAAGGATTAATGGATAATGTGCTGATCACAAAGTCTGCAATCTCCAAAGAAGATATGTTGGCGGATTATCAAGCGAATAACCCCTCTGCAATCCATGAGGTGGATAAGTGGGAGCATATTAAAGTTTACCCCAATCCTACCAGAGGCATAGTCTATGTCGACCTCAAAGAACGCGGAGAACCTGTCACCGTCGAGGTGATGAATATGACGGGTATGGTGGTTCTGGCTGAAAAGATTGGAATCCCTTACGGAAAAGAACAAATCAGCCTGTCGGGTCTGAACAACGGATTGTATATTATCCGAGTTACCTCCGGAAATAAAGTGTATACGGCAAAAGTCCAGTTGGTGAAATAATGATCTGTTACAAAACGGGAAGGGCGGGAACATGCCGCCCTTCCCGCTTTGATTTTGGAATTATTTTTGCAAGAATGTTTAATAAAAAATAGAGATTATGAAAAAGATTTTACTTATTTTTTTTAGTGTGTTGGCTATAGGAAATTTTTCCTTTGCACAAGATTCCATCCCGGAGCCAACGGTTTACCTGGATTTTAATTCGGATTGGTTTGTTAATGACAATAAAGTGAATGACAATACGACAAAGGTCCCTTTGTCGGCCGGTATAGCACAGGATCCCGTCTGGTATAATTATAAAGGAAATTTCCCTTCTACTTACGGGGGATTCAGAGGAGGAGACACCCTGAAATACGGGGGTGCTGCTTTCTTCTCCGGATATAAGAGTGTTTGTAACGATGATCCCGAATTTCCCGGAGATAATTCTGCCGCTTCTTCACGGGATGTCCTGTTGTTTGCCGGGAATGATAATCCGAATAACTGGGATGTTATTGATACCACTGCTTTATGGCAGGGGGTACGAAAAGCATTTACGATTGCTTACTGGTGGAGGTCGGAAAGAGAGTTAACACAAAATTACAATAATGCCTGTCCTCCTGACCAAAAACCTGACTGGGGGGAAGATGAGACTCAGTTTGATGGAGGTTCATTTAATGGTATTGATATATTGTGTTATTATAATTATTATAAAATAGGATACAGGAATGGTTCCGATGGTGTGGATGAACCACACTCTACCGGTTATTTCGTTCCCGCAAATGGAGTGCCCCCCGCTAAAGGGGAGTGGGTACACGTCGCGGTAACCTTTGACGGATCTACAGGTGAATTAACATTATATTTGAACGGTGAACCCGCAGTAGATTGGGAGGGAAATACTTCCGACAATCCAAACCCTGTTCAAACAGGTTTGTCACAATTTGATGCTGTCACTTTCGATCCCGAAATAGTGGGGATACCTTATGGTGCGGTTTTGTTTGGTGCTACCAACGGCCCATCACCGAGCGGGAAGAACAGTGGCGGTGCTTTCTGGGGAGAAGTGCCTCAGTATGAAGGGAAATATGGCTATATCGAAGATCATTATCGTCTCGGTTGGCCCGCCAGAGGATATCTCGATGAGTTTGCCTACTGGAAAGATACCGCCCTGACACAAAACCAGATCAAGCTGGTGATGAACAATGAAATAGGCAAGCTTTTAAATCCCTCCGGCGTTGTTAACCAACATAAAAACAGCAAAGATATCTTTATGGTTTACCCCAATCCTGCTAAAGGAGCATTTACGGTGAGTATTACAAAAAAAGATTACCGCAACGGAAGAATTGATGTTTTTAATGCATTGGGGCAGAAAGTGTATGACAAAGTGTTGAATACAGGAGAGTCCCGGTTGACCATTGATGACAATCTTCAGCCCGGGTTATACATAATCAGAACGGAAATAGACAATGAGTATGCCGTAGAAAGACTGATTATTAAATAAGAGTATTTTTTTTTACGGAGAGATGTGACTTGTCACATCTCTCTTTATTTGTTAACTTTATTTTTATGAAAAGATTCTTCTTTTTTACGGGGATATACTTTATGGTTTTCATTTACGGTATATCTCAAAAAGCCTGGTATGTTTCCGGAACGGGGGATGATAACAATCCCGGAACAGTAGATCAACCTCTGAAAACAGTCACAGCCGCCGTTGCAAAAGCTGCCGGCGGAGATACTGTTTATTTGAGAGATGGGGTTTACCGTGAAAAAGTTGAAATCAATAAAAACGATCTGACATTATGTAGTTTCCCGGGAGAGAAACCGGTGATGAAAGGATCGGTCGTCATGGAGAATTGGGAATCCCGCGGCAATTTCTGGAAAAAATATGTCGATATTCAACCACAGCAGGTTTTTGTGGATGGCAACCACCCCCTGCAGCAAATCGGTTATCCCAATGAGTGGTTCAAAAATCATACCGGTTATCCCGTTTTTAACAATCCCGTCGGAGAAGGAATAGAGGATATGGCGCCGGGAAGGTTCTGGTGGGAAAGCGATACCCTTTATATCTGGTTGCAGGATGGTTCCGACCCCAATGCCCATCAAATTGAAGTGAGCCGGTATGAGTATATCCTTTCAGCTTATGGAGCAAAAAATGTATATATTAAAGGGATTACTTTTGAACATTCCAATGGAAACACATACAGAAATCAGGCTTCTGCAGTAACTCTCGGAACAAACTGTGTGATGGATAGCTGTACTGTGCAGTGGTGTGATTTCGGAGGCATCGGTACCGGATATTTTAAATCGGGCGCGAAAATACTGAATTGCCTGGTGTTACATAATGGCGCTGTCGGCATAGAATCAAGCGAGAGTTATGACTTTTTGATTAAAAACACCCGCATGGCCTACAATAATTACAGAAACTTTTATTCACAGTGGCATACGGGAGGATATAAAGGGGCTACCTATTCTTACGGAACGATCGAGAAGTGTGAGGTGGACCATAATAACGGACCCGGTGTGTGGTTCGATTATTGCATGCACAGCGGTAAATATGATGGCGAGGATGGAGAGAACTTTTATCCTATTATTGTGCGTGATAACTATTTCCATCACAACGGAACAGGAAGTTATGACCCCAACAGCATCAATAATAATGCCAGTATATTGATTGAGGTCTCTGAACAGGCCCTGGTGTATAACAACATTATTGATACCTTCGAGTACCGGGGAATATGGGTCTCGGGAAGTTACTTTACTACCGTGACCAATAATCTTATTGCACATGGTTCAGGATATTACTCCATAGATGCGGGGGCCATTTATGTATCAACACCTCCCGGGTATCTTAAAAAGAACAGGATAGTAAACAATATATTTTTTGATAACAATACCGATTATGAATTGCGTATGCTGCCGGAAAACGGTAACGTGGTTTTCGATAATATTTGTCGGAATAATCTTTATTACCGGACAAACGGTTCGGTTCGTATGAAATATGGAAATAGAACCGTTTCTTCTTTGGATGATTGGAAAAATATTACACCTTACGGGGAGTACAGCATGGAGAAAGATCCGCTTTTTTCAGATGACCGGTTTCATCTTTCCGGAGAGTCTCCCTGTATCAATACGGGCTATAACCTTCTGGAAGATACCATGAAAATGGATTTTGACGGAAATGACCGGGTGCTGGGCCCCCTTATCGACTTAGGTCCGCAGGAGTCTGCCGTAGGAGGTACGGATGCCTATAATGCCGCCCTGCAAAGTATTACCGTTGACAACGGAACGCTTGAACCGGAGTTTAAACCCGATGTGTTTGTTTATTATGATACCCTTCCGGATAACACTACCGGGATTCCCGCGGTTACCGCTACACCGTACTACAGCGGTACGTTGATGACCATTGATGATGCCTCGGATCTTACGGCAACGGACGAATCCGACAGAACAACAGTGATCACCACCACCTCGCAAAACGGGTTGATCACTTATCAATATAAGATTGTGTTTTATTCCGAAAACACATCAGGATTCGGTAATGTGACAACAACAGCTTCCTGGACGGTCTATCCCAATCCCGCAACGGAGAAGCTTACCATTGGGGGGGAGGGAATAGAAAATCCCGTTCTTATCTCATTGACAGATCTCTCCGGGAAAAAAGTGATGGAAATATCCGAAAACGCTGTAATTAATGTCAGTAATGTTATTCCCGGAACCTACTTTCTACGCCTTATTTCGGGGGAAAATAGCAGAATATTTAAAATAGTAATCAAGAAGTAAAAAAATCCGGCCGGGGAGAAGATAACAGGTCTGATATTATCCTTTTCTTTGGTTATATTTACACCTTCATTATGTTTGTTATCGTTCCGTTTGTTTTTGCATGCTGTGAAAAATAAATTTGGAAAAGGATTGCTACATTAAGGGGGTTTGAATGAAGGGAGTTCGTTTTCTGGGGATAATTCTTTTAGTGATACCCTTGCAGGTATTCGCAAAAGGAGAAGATTATCGTTTTAAAAGAATTACTACCGATGACGGTTTGTCCAAAAACAACGTGTTTGCCATTGTGCAGGACACGATGGGGTTTATGTGGTTTGCCACAGACTATGGACTGAACCGTTATGACGGTTATGAATTTAAACAATATCTTCATTCGGAGAATGATTCTTTTTCTCTTGCCAATAACTATGTGAACGGACTCCTGACAGATAAAGAAGGGAATCTTTGGGTCAGCACCAACGGATACCTTCATCTTTACCGCCCTGATTCTGATGATTTTGAAAGAATCCCTTTGTTTAAAAAGAAAATAGAGTACCAGGGGATACAATTGATGTCTCTCATTGTTGACAAAGAGAATAATATATGGCTGGGCAATTCTAACCTGGGACTTTTCAGGTATCTTGTTAAAGAAAAAAAGATCATTGACTATAGTAGAAAAGTCGGTAATCTTGGTATAGGATCCATTGTGCAGACCGGAGACGGAATGATATGGGTGGGAACGGACCTGGGAAAACTTTTCAGAATAGATGTAAAAAAACAAACCGTTAAAGAGTTCAATAATCCTCTTGTGGATGCTGACCAGCTTCATGATGATTATGTATGGTTTATTATTGAACAAAATAATGATAATAAATTATTGACAGGTTCGACCAAAGGATTGTTTGACTTCGACCGGAAAACGGGAACATTCGCTTTACACCCCTTAAAAGGGGTTCATGTGGAAGACTATAGTTTTACCTGTTATTTCAAAGATACACTGGGTGCCGTATGGTATGGCACATCGGGGAATGGTTTGATGAAAGTGAATGATGAAATCATCCAGTTTGTGAGAGAACCAAATAATATAATGAGCATCAGCAATAATGAAATCAACGATATTTACCGGGATCGTACCGGTGTCCTGTGGGTGGCTACAAGAGGAGGTATCAATAAACTCGATCCGGCACTTTCTTTCTTTACATATTATCAAAATGACCCCAACGATCCCACTTCCCTGATTACTAATAATATATCCTCTTTCTGTGAGGACAAGAACCATAATGTATGGATTGGAACACAGGGAGGCGGAGTAAATGTTTTTTTCCCGGCTACAAAAAAGTTTTATCCTCTGAAAAAGATCACAGGGTTTGTCCCGCAACAGTTGGATAAGGTGATTTATGACCTCTGTGCCTCTTCTGACGGTAATATCTGGATAGCAACACGCAATGCCCTGGATAGATATGATCAGCTGTCCGGGAAATTTTACCATTACAGCTACCGAAAATACAATCCCGATTTCCTCTCTGAAAATAATTATTCACTGGATGGGAAAGCGATTCTCTCTTTGGCGGAAGGCCGGGACGGAGAGGTGTGGTTGGGTACCTATGGCGGGGGTATTGCACGTGTAAAAGTTGACGGTAAAACAAAAAAAGCCTATTTTACTCACTTTAATAATAAGCCGGGTGATGTCAATTCATTGAGTAATAATTATATCCGAAAAGTGCTTGTGGACCGTTTCGGGATTGTGTGGATCGGCACCTTGGGCTCGGGCCTCGACAGGTATGATCCTGAAACGGGAAAATTCTCACACTTCTTACATGATCCGGATAACCCCTCCGGATTAAGCAATAATTTTGTAACCGAGATTTATGAAGATCATTTTGGAAATCTATGGGTGGGCACTTACAAAGGGTTGAATAAATTCGACAGGGAACAGGAGACGTTCACTGCCTTTCAAATCAGGGAGGGTGAACCGTACAGAATGATCAGTGAGATTTTCCTGGATAAAAACAGTAACCTCTGGATTACTACCGACAACGGCCTTTACCGCTATAACCTGAAAAGCAGAAGAGTGAACAGGTACGGTACCTCGAACGGATTGCAGGGAAATAATTTCAATATTAATGCGCTGTATCATGCTTCGGATGGTTCACTTTTCATAGGTGGCCGGAATGGTTTTAATATATTTCGTCCCGATAAGTTTAGAATTAACACGTCAGCCCCACCGGTTGTGATTACGGAGATCTCTATTAACAATAAACCGGTAAAAATCGGATACGAAAAAGGTCGGTTAGTGATTCATTATAACGGTGCCAACGAACATGAGATCTTCTTATCCTATAAAGACAAAATTATTTCATTTAAGTTTGCTGCATTATCTTACTCAATGAACGACCAGTATCAATATGCTTATATGATGGAAGGCCTTAATGATAAATGGATCGATTTGGGGAGTAGAATGCGCGTAGCCGCTTTTACAAACCTTTATCCGGGGAAACATGTTTTTCATGTGAAAGCAGCCAATAATGACGGCATCTGGTCGGAAACTGATACTACCGTCAATCTGTTTATGGCTGTGCC
>CAZYPI010000051.1:0-14960 GCA_964649335.1 uncultured Rikenellaceae bacterium
GGCCTGGCGCAGTCCTTTGACAATCAGGGCGCCTGCTTCTTCCCACCCCATATATTCGAACATAAGCACGCCGGAGAGGATCAGGGAACCCGGGTTCACTTTATCCTGGCCGGCATATTTTGGAGCGGTGCCGTGGGTTGCCTCGAAGATGGCGTGGCCTGTTTCGTAGTTGATATTGGCGCCCGGGGCGATGCCTATGCCGCCGACGGTGGCCGCCAGTGCGTCGGAGATATAGTCGCCGTTCAGGTTGAGTGTGGCAATCACGGAGTATTCGGCCGGACGGGTCAGGATCTGCTGCAGGAATGCATCGGCAATCACATCCTTGATCAGGATCTTGCCTGCTTTCAGGGCTGCATCCTGGGCTTCGTTGGCAGCCTCCGTCCCTTTCTCCTCCTTGATCCGGTCGTATTGCATCCAGGTAAACACCTTGTCGGGGAACTCTCTTTCAGCCACTTCATATCCCCACAGTTTAAACTGGCCTTCGGTAAACTTCATAATGTTTCCTTTGTGCACCAGGGTAACGGAGGGACGGTTGTATTTTATGGCATAGTTGATGGCCGCTCTGACCAATCTTTCCGTTCCTTCTTTTGATACCGGTTTGATCCCGATGGATGTGGTTTTGGGGAACCGTATTTTTTTCACGCCCATCTCATTGATCAGGAAATCGAGCACCTTATCATTTTCCGGTGTTCCGGTCATCCATTCGATCCCGGCATAGATATCTTCGGAGTTTTCACGAAAGATCACCATATCCGTTTTCGAGGGGTCTTTTACAGGCGAGGGCACACCGTCATAATATTTAACGGGGCGCAGGCACACATAGAGGTCGAGGATCTGCCGCAGTGCCACGTTGAGTGAACGGATTCCTCCGCCCACCGGTGTAGTCAGGGGGCCTTTGATAGCCACCAGGTATTCATTGATGGTGTCGAGGGTCTCCCGGGGCAGCCACTCCCCCACTTTATTAAAAGCTTTCTCTCCGGCCAGCACTTCTTTCCAGACGATCTTTCTCCTGCCGCCATAAGCTTTTTCCACCGCTGCATCAAAAACCTTTACCGAGGCCCTCCAGATATCCGGACCGGTGCCGTCACCTTCAATAAATGGTATTACCGGATGGTCGGGTACCTTCAGATGCCCTTCCTGAATTGTAATTTTTTCACCTTCCATAATTGTTAAAATTTTATAGTATTAAAATAATTAAAACATTTTCGTTTTTTTCCGGCTTTCGGTGCCGGCAAAATTATCCAAAACAAACAGCATTCCCAAACGATCCGCCTGCAAAGTACCGTCAGATCACTCAAAATCCAGATTGAACCTTCGTTTCAGGTTTTGCAACTCCGGATTTTTCTTAGCCAGGTATATGAACCGTTCCTCAGGCGTGTAAGGTTTCCTGGCGGATGCTTCCCCCGTATTTTTCTCCACGTCTATCTCCAGTCTGATCCCGTAATTGTCCAGTTCTTTCTTCAGATAGTCCATCAGGTCCGTTTTCAGGTTCTGCTCAAAATCCTCTTTCAGGTTCTTATTCTCCAGAACAATACGGATGGTTTGATCTCCGGTCAGATCGGGCATATGCAGCCGCAGTGCTGCAGCAAAACGGGGTTTCTCGTGGCTCATTTTCTCGGCATAATCCAGCCATTTCTGCGTCAGTTTATCTATAGTAAACGGTTTATCTTCATCAGGTTCCCTGACGGTGGCGGCTCCTTCTTCTGCGGATGATTTTTTTTCCGCCTCTCCGTTCGTATCTCCGTTCAGGGCATCCTTTATGGAAATGGTCGGGGTGGTTTCCGGCATGTAGCCCCCATTTTCTTGCTCCCGGACGGCGGCCTCCCCGGTTTGCTCTTTGTCTGATGTTTCCGGAGTTTTCTTCTCTTCGGTCTGAGGCTGTTTTTCCTCTTTCCGGCCAACGGAGGAGGCAGACATTTCTTTTCCCTCCTCTTTTTTCTTTTCCGGCGGGGATTGACCGACAGACGCCGGAGAAACGGTTTTCTCCTCTTCTTTTTTCCCTTCCTTTATTTTTTTCCCGGAGGAGTCAGGTTTTTTTTTTAATGCGCTGATCTTCAGCAACACCAGTTCGACGTGCAGACGCTGGTTTTTGCTGGTTTTATAAGTAATATCCGCCTGGTAACAGATATCGAGTGCTTTATAAAGAAAGTCCACCGTACACTCCCGGGCCTGTTTAAAATATTGTTCGCGTACCACGGCCCCTACTTCCAGCAGCGGCAGGGTCAGCCGGTCGCGGGCCACCAGCAGGTCCCGGAAATGGCTGCTCAGCCCGGTGAGAAAATGCTGTGCGTCAAAGCCTTTTTTCAGGATCTCATCAAAGACCAGCAGGCTTTGTGTGGCGTCACCCTGCAGCAGGTGACCGGTGATCCTGAAATAATAATCGTAATCCAGCACATTCAGGCTTTTTATCACCACCTGGTAAGTAAGGTGTTTTCCGGAGAAGCTCACCAGCTGGTCGAATATACTCAGGGCATCGCGCAGGGCCCCGTCGGCTTTCCGGGCGATCACGTTCAGTGCTTCCGGTTCTGCCTGCACGCTCTCCTTTTCAGCCACGGACTGCAAGTGCTGTTCAATAGCATCTACCGAAATACGATTGAAGTCGAACACCTGGCACCGGGACAGGATGGTGGGCAATATTTTCTGTTTTTCGGTGGTGGCCATGATAAAGATGGCATAGGAAGGCGGCTCTTCGAGGGTCTTCAGGAAGGCATTAAACGCCTGCTGGGACAACATGTGCACCTCGTCGATGATATAGACACTGTACTTTCCTGTTTGCGGGGGGATCCTGACCTGGTCGATCAGGTTGCGCATATCGTCCACCGAATTGTTGGAGGCGGCGTCCAGTTCATGGATGTTGAACGAACGGTTTTCCATGAACGCCCGGCAGGATTCGCACTCATTGCAGGGTTCACCATCCGGCGACGGATGTTCGCAGTTGATCGTTTTGGCCAATATCCGCGCCACCGTGGTCTTACCGATCCCCCGGGGGCCGCAAAACAGATAAGCGTGTGCCAGATGCCGGCTTACAACCGCATTTCTGAGCGTCTGTGTGATGGTTTCCTGGCCGATCACTTCCCGGAACAAGGCCGGACGGTATTTGCGTGCTGATACAATAAAATTCTCCATAAAGCTGTGAAACAGAGTTATACCAAAACAACACCGGATAATCTGAGAAAAACACCGGCCTGCCCCACAAAGATAACCAAACTGGCGGAATTTTTCAGGCCCGGCACGTAAAAAGCCCTAGATATTTTGCAGTAGATAAAAAATGTTCTATTTTTGCACCCCAATAATTTTAATGATTCATTTAAAAACCAAAGTAAGTATGTTAAATCATTACGAAACCGTTTTCATTGCAACTCCCGTTTTGTCTGAATCACAGATGAAGGAAACGGTAAAAAAAGTCAAGTCGGTGATCACCGGCCATGGAGGAGAGATCGTCCATGAAGAGAACTGGGGCCTGCGCAAGCTGGCGTATCCGATCCAGAAAAAATCCACCGGGTTTTATTATCTGATTGAATTTCGTGCCGAAGGCAGCCTGATTGAAAAGCTCGAGACCGAGTACAGGCGTGATGAACGTTTTATCCGTTTCCTGACCTTCAGGATGGATAAATATGCCATCGAGTATGCCGAAAAGAAAAGAAGGCAGAAAAAAGAAAGCAGTAATGAAAAAACCCAAAAAAAAGTGGAGGACTAGCACATGGCACAGAACGATTCTGAAATCAGATACCTGACCCCGCCGTCAGTAGAGATCAAAAAGAAAAAATACTGCCGGTTCAAAAAGAACCGCATCAGATATGTAGACTACAAAGACCCCGAGTTCCTGAAAAAGTTCCTGAATGAGCAGGGGAAGATCCTGCCCCGCAGGATCACCGGAACATCCCTGAAATACCAGCGGAAAGTAGCCCAGGCAGTCAAAAGGGCCCGGCATCTTGCCCTGTTACCTTATGTTGCAGATCTTTTAAAATAACACAGGAGGAAAAACCATGGAGATCATTTTAAAAGAAGATATGCCCAAACTGGGACACAAGAACGATATCATCAGGGTTAAGGACGGTTATGCCAGGAATTACCTTATCCCCAAAGGATATGCTATCGCCGCCACTCCTTCCGCCAGGAAGATGCACGAGGAAAATATGAGGCAGCGTGCCCACAAAGAAGAAAAGATCAAAAACGAAGCACTGGAGCTGGCGAAAAAAATGGAAGGGCTCACCCTTACCATCGGCGCCAAGACCAGCTCAACCGGGAAGATCTTCGGATCGGTGAACACAATCCAGATCGCGGAAGCCCTCAAGGAGAAAGGCTTTGAAATTGAACGGAAGAACATTTCCATCAAAGGGGATTCTGTCAAGGAAGTCGGGAAATACAGTGCCACGATTCACCTGCACCGGGATGTTTCGGTGGAAATAGAGTTTGAAGTAGTTTCCGAATAAGTTTTCCATTATAAAAAAAAGCTGTCCTGCGGGGCAGCTTTTTTTTTGGGGTCATCACCTTACGGCGATCGTTTCGATCTCCACGAGGGCATCCATCGGCAACCGGGCCACCTGGATAGCGGCACGGGCAGGATGCCTCTCCTCATAAAAGGAAGCATAGGCCTCATTCATCTCCTTGAAATCATTCAGGTCTTTCAGATAGACCGTAGATTTTACGACATCGTTGCGGGTATATCCGGCCGACATCAGGATGATCTCAATATTCTTCAGTACCCTCAGGGTTTGTTCCCGGATTCCTCCCGGCACAAAATCCCCCGTTTCGGGGTCCACTCCGATCTGGCCGGAGACAAAAAGCATCCCATTCACTTCCACGGCCTGGCTGTAAGGGCCTATGGCCTGCGGAGCTTTCAAGGTGTGAATAATCTTTTTCATGGCTGGTGTATTTAGTGGTTACGAGTATTCAAAAATATCCATTTTCCGGGGATTTCTGCTCCGTCTCAACCAAATTCAACCTTCCCCGGTTTTTTACCTGTCATACCAGCTTTTTCTCTTCTCGTATTTCAGGTCTTTGAGGATGGAAGACTTCACATTGATGGTAAAGCCATAGCTCTGGTGGTAGCCGATAGGTATCCAGGAGAGGCTCATCTCCCAGCAATGGAGGTCACGATGGATATTTATGGAAGTATAGGTCAGTTTGTTCAGCTTAAAGTCCCACCCCGTATTTCCGCTTATTTTCCATTTGGGCGTCAGACTGAAACTGCCCGAGACATTCAGTGTTTGTATAATGGAGGGTTCGAAAGCCGGTTTACTGTAATTCACATTATAACGGATACGTATATCCCAGGGGATGTTGAAGTAATCGTAGCCGGTTTCTTCCTGTCCCTGCCTGACCATATTTTTGTCTATGGGGCCGGTGCCGGACTCCAGACCGATCATCTCGCCGGGTCCTCCGGAAGGCCTTCCGGAGGCTCCGCCGCCCGGTTTTTTTTTGCCTCCCGTAAAGTGAAGGTTCAGGGAGAAATTGAGGTTGGTCATACGAAAGATATTTTGGGAAACCGCTATGTTGGGAGTGTTGATCACACGGCCGTTGGTATCGAGGGCATACGGGTTGAACACCCCGCCGAAGGTCAATTGAATATTGTTCTTCCACAAGCTGGTACGCCCGTTGAACGAGAGGGGCGACCAGCGAAGTGAGTCTTTGAAAACATTATAATTGGTATTGAAGTTCAGGCTTTCCAGCAATTTGACTTTCCTGGTATTGTTCGCGGTATCACTGCTGGTTCGCACTTTCATCTCCAGGTTGTTATTCAGGGAGAAATTAACGACCGCCGCTCTGCCCGGGAGTGTGGGTGTGCCGTAAATCTCTTTTTCATAGATGGAATACTTCATAACCCTCCCGGTGGTCGTATCCGTGATCTCCCTGTAATAATCGGGCATGATGTCTTTCAGGTCCGGCACGTAAGAAAAGCTCACCGACGGGGTCATTACATGACGGATCGCCTCCACTTTACCATGGGGATTCTTAAAAATAAACATCCCGTAGATTTTGGGATTGAGAGACATGCTAATGGAAGGCCTCACTGACTGCGCATACGTGACCTTATTGATGGTGTCGGTGACCAGTTGGGAAACATACTTCGCCTGAGCCGTATCATAATTATAAGTATAATGTTTCTCGATATACTTGGTATAGAGCAGGCCGGTGTACTGGATCCTCGGGGAAACATTGAAATGGTTAAACGGCTTAAAATTAACCCCCAGGGGGATAGTCTGTCTGAAACCGTTGGACATATTGTTAAAAACCTCGGAAGTAAAAAGCAGCGAGTCGGTGGTTCTGATCCGGTTGTCCAGGATGGCATTGTATGTCAGATCGATGTTATCATACCAATGGGTGCCGGCGGAGTTCTTTTTTTTGAAAGGATAGATCCTGTTCATGGTAAAAGCCAGCTTAGGCAGGTTAAGATCAACGGCCCTGGTCTGTGAGTTCTGCGACTGGGAGACACTGCCGGAAAAATTAAAGGGGGTCCCCGGCCACATCTTGGAAAAAGAGACGCTCGACTGTTTGGTGTTGGTAAGATAATCGGTCGCCTCATAGCTGTGATTACGGTCATAAGAGCTGGAGCTGAGATTGACCGAAGCCCGGAAAGTTCGGGTTGGGTTAGCTTTGGGGTCCTGGTTGTGTGACCATTTCACGGAATAATCGTTCCGGGCCACATAGTTTCCCACATCCAGGCTTCCCGAGACATTTTTATAATAATTCACGCTGAAGTTCCCGCCGAATTTATATCTCTTTTTATAGTTGGAACCCACACGAACCCCCCAGGTGCCGTTGGTATAGACATCCCCGGTGATACTCAGATCGAAATAATCATTCAGGGCAAAATAGTATCCGCCGTTGCGTAAGTAAAACCCTCTGTTCTTTTCTTCTCCGTAAGAGGGGATCAGGATTCCGGAAGCATGGGTCTGTTTTACCGGGAAAAAACCAAACGGCACTGCGATGGGCAGGGGGATATCTTCAATGACCATATAGGCCGGACCGGAAACGATTTCCTTGCCGGGGACCACCTTGGCCTTAGTGAGGGCCACATAGTAGTGGGGATGTTCGGCATCACAAGTGGTATATTTTCCGTTTTTGATATCAAAAACACCGTTTTGGAGTTTTTTGGTGATACCGCTGTGCAGGAAACCTCCCTCCTGCTTAGTCACCACTCCCCGGATATATCCCTTGCCGGTTCGGAAGTTATAGCGCATCGTATTGGCCTCAAAGTTCTCAGAACCCTGTGTAAAGACAGGCTTGCCGGCGATCTGTCCCGTGCTGTCGGGCAACCCTTTGGCAAAAATCTCATTTTTGTTGAAATCAATCTCAATATAATCGGCTTTCAGCTCAATGTCTTTGTAGGTAACCTCCGCATTCCCGTACAGGAAAGTCTTTCTGGTTTCCAGGTCAATGATCATGGAATCGACAGAATGATAGGTAATCCTGGAATCGATCCGGTTGGGGGAACCCGTCCGGGCTGTATCAGGAGCAACATGCAGCGAGTCAGGCATGATGGTTGTGTTGCGAAGAATATCCATGGAGTCCGGCAGGGGGATGACCGCAGTATCAGGCGTAATAAGCCGGGGAACAGGGATTTCCCGCTGGGGATAAGCCCTGACGGAAAAAAATATAGCCAGGCAAAAAAGAAAAATCTTTTTATGCCAGAGGATTATACTATTTTTGTATGTCGAATGTTTAAACAATGCGTTTAATGACATTTTAACAGCCACGGCAAAACTAACGAAATTCATTGAGATGAAAGTGTGCACATCCAATATTCTCAACAGTTTCTCCATGAGACAACGGAAAATAATTTCGCTTGTTTTGGTTTTTATGTTTTTTTCGCTGTGGGCAATGGCCCAGGACCAGGGAGAACCTGTTTATAAGATAAAAAAAGTCGTGATCGATGCCGGGCACGGCGGCAAAGATCCGGGGACCCTGGGACGTCATTCCCGGGAAAAGGATATCGCCCTGAGCATCGCGCTGAAACTGGGAAAATACATTGAAGAAAACGTCAAAGACGTCCAGGTGATCTATACCCGCAAAAAGGATGTTTTTGTCGAACTGCATGAAAGGGGCAATATTGCCAACACCAACCATGCCGACCTGTTCATATCCATACACTGTAATTCCAGCCCCAACAAAAAAATATACGGAGCAGAAACCTACGTCATGGGGCTGGACATGGAAGAGCGCAACATGGAAGTGGCCCGCAAGGAAAATGCCGTGATCACCCTGGAAAACGATTATTCCCAGCATTATGAAGGCTTTGACCCCAATTCACCCGAGTCGTACATTGTCTTTAATCTGATGCAGAACACTTATCAGGAACAAAGTCTCGAATTTGCCTCGCTGGTACAGAAACAATTCAGAGAAAGAGCCGGCCGCCGGGACCACGGGGTGCGTCAGGCCAGATTTCTGGTGCTCTGGAAAACGTCCATGCCCAGTGTGCTGATCGAGACAGGCTACCTCTCCAATGCCAACGAAGAGAAATTCCTGATGACAGACCGCGGTCAGTCACTGATCGCTTCTGCTATTTACAGAGCTTTCAAAAACTATAAGACTATGATCGAAAGCCAGAGTAATTTCACCATTGCTCCGGCCGATACCAGCCGTACTTTCTTCAGTGTACAGGTACTCACCTCGAGAAAAAAGATTTCCCCCGGAAATAAAACCTTAAGTAAATACAAGCCTGTACTGGAATTTCAGGACGGAAACCGGTATAAATACTGTGTGGGCAGGTCCTCCTCTTACGAAGACATCAAAAAACTGAGAAAACAAATACTGACTGACTTTCCGGATGCCTTTATTATAGGGGTGAAAGACGACAGGATCATCCCTGTTCAGGAAGCCATGAAGAAGACGAAATAACAGAAGTGTTTCCTTGAAAAAAGGTTAAATTATTACTTTTGTTAATAGATTCATCTTATTTTAATGTAATTTAGAACCAAAAACAAACCCGGAAAATGAAACATTCGACAGAACTGAAGATCGGGATCATCATGACAGTGAGCATTGCCGTTTTTGTTTGGTTGTTCAACTACATGAAAGGTCTGAACCTGCTCAAGCCCATCAGCTCTTATTATGTTGTTTATGATAAGATCAACGGTCTCAACGAGTCCAATCCGGTATATATCAACGGCTACAAAGTAGGTTTGGTGGATAACATCGACTTCACACCGGACGAAACCGGCCGGCTGGTCGTAAAGTTCAGCATGGAGCAGCCTTTCCGGATACCCCGCGGGTCGGTGGCCCAGATCTACAGTGCTGATATTATGGGGACACAGGCCATACGCATCTTACTGGGCACCTCCGATGAGTACCTGCACTCCGGAGACACCCTGCCCGGCACTATTGAAGGCAGCCTGCAGGATCAGGTCAGTGCCCAGATCCTGCCCATCAAGGTAAAAGCCGAAAAGCTGCTGAGCTCTTTTGATTCCGTGCTGGCAGTCGTACAGGTAACTTTCAATAAGAATTTCAGAGAAAATTTCAACAAAAGCTTTGACGATATCCGTTCTTCGGTGCAACATCTTAAACGGACTTCCTACACGATAGACACTTTGCTGACAAATGAAAACGGACAGTTCTCAACGACCATGACCAATATGGAGCAGATATCCGTCCTGCTGAGAAAAGAACTGGTCAAACTGGATTATATCCTGGACAACGTTACCGTCATATCCGATTCCCTCTCCCGGTCGGATATCAAATCCACCATCAACAACCTGAATGAAACTCTGGCCGGCACCTCCCTCCTTATGACCAGGATCAATAACGGAGAGGGCTCCCTGGGCAAACTGACCACCAACGACAGCCTGTACCAGTCCCTGGTGCAGATAACCCAAAGGCTCGATACGTTGATCAATAAAATCACCGAAAATCCGAAAAAATACATTCGCGTGAAATTATTCTGACGTTTTCAGACGCCGCCGGGGAAAAATGATTTGATCAACGGAGCATATTTTTTGACGAAATAATAAAATGTCTCCCTCCGGTATCTTTGAGGGGCTTTAATTGATTCATATTAAAGCTTTCATAAACATTAATTTAACCCATACAGCACGCAATACCCTGAAAAACAACACAATATATTTTTTTATTTTTTTTTTTTCATAAAAATATATTTTAGTAAAGCGGATATAATTCTTTTCATAAAATCAAGTGAAATTTGATTTTTTTTTTTTATTTTTTTTTATAAAATTGCTATCCCTTTTCATCAACCGGTATAATATGTATTAACTCTGCAAAACCATGATTAAAACCATGAACAAAGAAACCAAAGATCATGAAATTATTTGGAATAAATGTTTACAGATCATCAGGGACAATGTCCCGTCCGTCAGTTTCAGAACATGGTTTGAGCCTATTATACCGGTAAAACTGCAGGGTAATGTATTAACCATCCAGGTACCCAGTCCGTTTTTTTATGAATACCTGGAAGAGCAGTACATTGATCTTTTGAAAAAGATCCTTCGCAAGGAACTGGGTCAGGATGCCAAGCTGGAGTACAACGTGGTGATGGAGAACAATGCTTTTTCCAGCAAGCCTTACACGGTGCGTTTTCCTACCAGCAGCCGCACAGAACTGAAGAACAAGCCTCTTTCCGTCCCGATGGACAAGGAGGAGATAGCCATCAGGAACCCTTTCATCATCCCGGGGCTGAAGAAGCTGCGGGTTGATCCCCAGTTGAATCCCGAGTATTCTTTTACAAACTTTGTCGAAGGCAACTGTAACCGGCTGGCACGGTCGGCCGGTTATGCCGTGAGTCAGAAACCGGGAAAGACAGCCTTCAACCCCTTGTTTGTATATGGTGATTCCGGTCTGGGGAAGACCCACCTCGCCCAGGCCATCGGCATCGAAGTGAAGGAAAAGTTTCCCGAACTGACCGTGCTCTATGTTACGGCCAACCGTTTTCAGACACAGTTCATCGAATCCATCCGGAACAATACCCGGAATGATTTTCTTCATTTCTATCAGATGATCGACGTGCTCATTGTGGATGATGTACACGAATTTGCCGGAAAAGAGAAAACCCAGGATATTTTCTTTCATATTTTCAACCATTTGCATCAGAGCGGAAAACAGCTGATCCTCACCTCTGACAAGGCCCCTGTGGAGTTGCAGGGACTGGAGCAAAGATTGTTATCCCGTTTCAAGTGGGGACTGTCCACCGATTTGCAGTCGCCCGATTTTGAGACCCGCATGGCCATCCTGAAAAAAAAGATTTACAATGACGGCATAGAGATGAGTGATGACATCCTGGAGTACATTGCCACCTACATCACCACCAACATCCGGGAGCTGGAAGGGGCCCTGATCTCCCTCCTGGCCCAGTCAACGCTCAACAAAAAGGAGATCACCCTCGACCTGGCCCGCAAAATGATCGACAAGCTCATCAAGAACACCCATAAAGAACTCTCCATTGATTACATACAAAAGGTGGTCTGTGATTATTTCGGCATCCCCATCGACCTGGTATTGTCCAAAACACGGAAAAGAGAGATCGTCCAGGCCCGCCAGGTGGCTATGTTTTTCTCGAAAAGCCTTACCAAATCTTCCCTCACTACCATCGGCTCACGGATCGGGGGAAAAGACCACGCCACCGTCCTGCATGCCTGCAAAACCGTGAATAACCTGATCGAAACGGATAAACATTTCAGGCTGCAGATCGAGGAAATAGAAAAAAAGCTTAAATCCTGATCCATATCAGGAACTTTTATCTTTCATTCTCAAATCTTTCCCTTATTTTTGCAGAAAATTTAAGCAATCCTTCTTCGGCTGTCCGGTAAAGATCATAACAGGTCACCGGAACATGACCGTATCTTAAGGATTACTTATAATGATTAGTTATATATACCTGATATCGTACATAATATAAAATGAAATACTTTATACTCACACTGGGTTGTCAGATGAATAAATCGGACAGTGAAAGGATCAGCACGGTGCTGGAGGGGATGGGGTATCAACCCGGCCGAGAGGAAGAAGCCGACCTGATCGGTATTGTCGCCTGTTCGGTTCGCCAGAAAGCCATAGATAAGGTTTATACCAAAATATATAAATGGAACCGGATGAAAACAGGCCGTAACCTGGTCACTTTTCTGACCGGGTGTATCCTGCCTGCCGACAGGAAGAAATTCGACAAACTGTTCGATCTGGTCTTTTCCACCAACGAGTTGCCCGGTTTGCCGGATATGCTCCGGCAGTACGGTGTCGTCACCTCTTTTTCATCCGCTCTGTGGTCCGGCCCGGCCATAAAAAAAGAAACTTCCGAAGCCTTTCCAAGTCTTGCCGACATTGCCCGTGACAGGCTGGAACCCGAAGAAGGAAAAGACCACCGCACCATCATGGATCGTCTGTGGGAGATCAGGCCCACTTATCATTCCGGGTTTGAGGCATTTGTCCCTATACAGAACGGTTGTGACAAGTTCTGCACTTTTTGTGCCGTGCCTTATACCCGCGGGCGCGAGGTATCGCGGTCTTCACGGGATATCCTCGAAGAGGTCCGTAAGCTCATGGAAAAAGGATACAAATCGATCACTCTTCTCGGTCAGAACGTCAACTCTTACGGAAAGGACCGGCCTGACACGGAACTCTCTTTTGCCGGTCTCCTGGAAGAAATAGGCAAGCTTGGCGAAGAGACCGGCAGCCGGTGTTGGGTTTATTTCACCTCTCCACACCCCCGGGATATGAAACAGGAAGTCATTGATATGATCGGCCGTTACCGTTGCCTGGCCGAACAAATCCATCTCCCTCTCCAGTCGGGAGACAATGACATACTCAGAAGAATGAACCGGAAGCATACGGTGGAGGAGTATGGCAGGATCGTTGAATATATCCGCCGTACCCTGCCCGGAGCGACTCTTTTCACCGATATCATTGTCGGTTTCCCGGGTGAAACGGATGCGCAGTTTGAAAATACACGGAAAGCCCTCCGGCAGTTCCGGTACAACATGGCATATATCGCTGTATATTCTCCCCGTCCCGGTACGGTGAGTGCACGCTGGAAGGATGATATTCCGATGGCCGTAAAAAAGGAGCGTCTGCACATCCTGACAGATGACCTGGAACAAACCGCATTGGAAGGGACGGAGGCCTTGCTGGAGCGGGAAGTGATCATTCTGGTGACGGGCAAGGACCGGAAGGCGGAATACCTGGACGGACATACCGAAGGAAGGATCAATGTCCGTTTTCATTCACCGGATGTCTCGTTGATCGGCCGCTTTGTGAGGGTAAAGATAACCTCTGTCACCCCGTTCTCGGTGGAAGGCAAACTTATTGAAGTAGAGGAGGAAGCATGGACCGGAGCCGTAAAATAGCGTTTAAGACCCTGGGATGCCGACTGAACCAATATGAGACCGACGCCCTGGTTTCGGAGTTTCGCCACCGGGGCTATGAGGTGGTACCATTCAGTCAGGCGGCAGACATTTACGTGGTCAACACCTGCACGGTGACCAACCAGAGCGACCATAAATCCAGGAACATGATCAGTCAGGCCATCCGGCGTACCGGCCATTCGGTGGTGATCGCCACCGGATGCATGGTCAATCATTACCGGGAGACCCTCGACCGGCGCGAAGGGATCACCTTTGCCGTGCCCAACGATCGGAAAAGCTCGATCGTATCGCTGGTGGAAGCACACCTGAACGGAGAGATCACCTCGCCGGACCTTTTTCCCGGCGACAAGTTTCATTTTCCCCTCACCGACCGGTCTTTTCATACCCGCAGTCTGATCAAGATACAGGACGGATGTGACAACTTTTGTTCTTACTGCATCATTCCCCGGGTACGTGGCAGGGCTGTCAGCCGTCCCGCCGGAGAGATCCTCGAAAACATACGCCGTGTGGTGGACGCAGGATTTAAGGAGGTGGTGCTCACCGGGGTAAATATCGGGCGTTATCATTACCATGAGGTGAATTTTGAAGACCTGGTGGAAAAGATCACCGGTTTGCCGGGAGATTTCAGGCTGCGTATCTCCTCTAGCGAACCGGAAGGTTTCGGAGAGAAACTTTTTGATCTGTTTGCCCATCCGAAGCTTACCCCCCACCTGCACCTCTGCCTGCAATCCGGCTCCGACAGGATTCTGAAAAGAATGCACCGGAAATACGATGTGAAAGAATTTATGGGTATGATGGAAAGCATCCGGCAACGGATCCCCGGGTTCAATTTTACAACGGATATCATTGTAGGGTTCCCCGGTGAAACGGAGGAAGATTTTCAGCAGTCGGCGGACATCGCCCGCCGGGCCCGTTTTTCACACATCCACACCTTTAAGTTTTCGAAAAGAGACGGAACTCTTGCTGCGAGAATGGACGATCAGATCCCCGAAAAGATCAAAACCGAACGCAGCAGGATCATCCGGGAGATATCCCTGGAGAATAAACGAGCCTATTACCGCTCTATGCTCGGGAGCACCCAGGAAGTGCTGATCGAAAAGGAAGGAAAAAACTTTTCCATGGGTTACGGTCAGCATTATCTGCCCGTAACACTCACGGAAAGAGTTAAAAACAATACGATGGTAAAAGTATTGCTGACAGGCATCGAAGAGGGAAAAAAAGAGCCGGTGCTGACCGGAAAGATCATATAATTTTTATCTTTACCAGTGAGGGAACCTCTAATTTCATCCTATCATGAAGATTTTAATTGCACCGGATTCTTTCAAAGGCAGTCTTCCGTCAGTCAAAGTATCCGGGATCATGGCCAAAGGGGTTCATAAGGTTTTTCCCGACAGCAACATAGAGCAGGTGCCTTTGTCTGATGGCGGTGAAGGTCTCACCGAGGCGCTTTTGTATGCCACCGGAGGCCGCCGGATCAGGGTACGTGTCCACGATCCCCTGATGCGGCCGATTACTTCATTTTATGGTTTAATTGATGATGGTAAAACGGCTGTTATAGAGATGTCTGCGGCATCCGGTATGGAGTTATTGAAACCGGATGAGTTGAATCCGTTGGTCACCTCCACCTATGGCACGGGCGAGCTGATCCGGGCA
>CAZYPI010000052.1:0-14950 GCA_964649335.1 uncultured Rikenellaceae bacterium
GTCACCCCTTTGTAATGATCCAGACGGGGGGTTACCAGCCGGAACCGGGGCATCTCCTCAAAAAAAGGTTCGAAAATTTTTCTGGTGACCAGGGTGATGTGCAGGTCCGGGTTTTTTTCCAGCACCCCGCGCAATGCCGGGAGTGTCAGGGCTACGTCGCCCATGGCCGAGAGGCGGAATACCAGCAGCCGCATGGTCAGTAGGGTTTATAGGATTTTTCCTCCATCAGCCCCGAGCCCGTTTGTTCGTTGATCTGCCGTTTCAGTGCAGCCCGCAGGTCATTCTGCTGATACACCGAGCGGGCGGTCCGGATAAATTCCTCCCCGACATCCTTATTCCGTTCCAGGTCCCGTATTTTATCCTCTATCTCCCACAAACGGAGGTTCACTTCTTTAAGCTGGCGGTACAACGGATTGTCTCTGCTCAGGATACCGGCCGCTGCCGCCAGCAGCACCTTATACTCCTTTTCAATGTTTTTCCGCTTCTCCGGATCGTCGATCTTCTCCAGCTTGATCTCAATGATCGTCAGCTTGTCAATGATCTCCCCGTGGGACACTTCAATTCTCATATAAAATAAATTCTAAGCCGTATGATGATACTTTATACAGGCGGAATAGGTTCTGCAACATTTGCCTGGGAATGATTTTTATAGGTTTTCCAATCCGGAAAATAATCTCCGGCCTGATTCCCCCAGCAATACCAACCGGGCCTGCTACCCCGGGCAAACATTTCAAGATACGGACCTTTACTACATGACTCAATGATATCATATTGTTCGTCCGGTTTTCTGCTATGTTCTCTTTTTCGCTGAACGATAATATTTTCCTGCGTCCGGCCGGGTTGTAAGGTACGGGCATTTTTACCTTTAACACCAAATAATATCATCTCCGTAACATTTCTGAAATAAAACCCGACTCCACGTCTGTCCGGCCCCCCGTCTTTTCTGATTTTATACCAAATAATATTTGTCTTATACTGGAACCCCCATGCTTTCATTACTTCCAACCCTTCGGATAAGAGAGCATTGGGGACCCATAAATATAAATGGGAGGTATCGGCAACAATTTTACTGACAGGCAAACTCTTTATCTCTCCTAAAGACATGGTCGGATAACGTGATAATCTTTTATGTTCAGGCGCCATTTTCCCCGTTCTGTTTTTAAATTGCCAGGGGGGATCAGCCAACACCGTCGAAAATTTTACTCCATCCGCAAAACTCAATAAATCTTTTGAAGGATCCATAATTAATATCATTAGAATTTTCATATCAATAACCCGGGCGTAATCCCGAAAACCAAAACAGGACATCCCCCATTTCTTCCGGCGTCCAGTCTGGGTAGCAATTTACCCATATGGGTAGTACTCGCTCCATACTTTGGAAGCACATTTAATTTCCTGAATATATCATTTAACCTGATGCTTCTGGTCACCAAAACTCCCAGACTGATCGCATCATATTCAAAAAACGCTCTGAAAGCATAAAGATCCCGGTCAAATGTCTGGTCTTTGCTATTCCATTCCAGATCAAAAGCCACACGTCCTTTCACATAATCCACCTTGTGTGACCCATGTAGAAATGAATGTTTTATTACAGGGGATTTTTTCTTTTCCCCTTCATAAACGACCAATTCAGCAGTTAAATTTTCTTCAGTCCAATCCTTAGGTCTTAATATATTGGAAAATAATTTTGGTATATTACTTTCATTGCCTCCGGCTGCCAAAATATCGTCTTCCCTGAACCTGAATTCTCTTAGAGCAGTACAAATATCATTAAATTGTTCGGGAAAATCATTAGATAAAATAGTGGCTGCATGTTTAAAGTCATGAACCTCATATAGTTCAGAAATATCTTCCGGAATATATCTCTCCCATCCCATCAATAAAAAAAGTTTATATAAAATTACAAGAATTATAAACACACACAAGTAATAATTCAAACTTTTATTAGTTTGAATTATATTTTTAATGGGGTTTCAGGGAATTACGATCCCTCCAACCTAGATTTTCGCCATGCTGATGGCGTCGGCGTCCCAATCGGGGGCATTGCGGAGGGCCTGCATGATGCCGGACACTTGCGGGATCACGCTCCACATTTTATGGTGTCCGGCCCGGATAAAGTTACATTTCTCCATTTTTTCAAACAAACGAAGCAGGGGGTCGAAATAACCGTCCAGGTTCACCAGCACAATGGGGACGGTGATCAGTCCGAGTTGTTTGGAAGTGATGGCTTCCGACAGCTCTTCCAGGGTTCCCGGCCCGCCGGGCAGGGCGATGACCGCATCGGTCTCCCGGATCAGCTTATATTTGCGTTCGTGCATATCCTTCACTACCATCAGCTCGTCCAGCCCGTCGTGGGCCCAGCCGTTCTCCACCATAAACTGCGGGATGATGCCGGTGACCCTGCCCTTTTCGGCCAGAGCCCCTTTGGCCAGCCGGCCCATGAGCCCGAAATCGCCCCCGCCGAAAAGGATAGTAAACCCTTCACGTGCCAGGATACGGCCCAACAACTCGGCCTCCCCGAAGAATGCCTCCGGGGCTTTGTTGCTGGAACCACAAAAAACGGAAACTTTTTTCAAGGGTAAGAAGAATAGTGTCCGGCCTAACCGAGTAACGGCTGCAGCTTGGACATGAAAACGCTTTTAGGGACCGCTCCCACCTGCTTGTCCACCACCTCTCCGTTTTTAAAGAACAAAACGGTGGGAATATTGCGCACACCGTAATCCACGGCGATTTTGGGATTGCTGTCCACATCCACCTTCACGGCTTTCACCTTCCCTGCCAGTTCCGCCCCGATCTCGTCGATGATGGGACCTACCAGCCGGCACGGGCCACACCATTCGGCCCAGAGATCCACCATGACGGGTACGTCCGACTTCAGAACAACTTCTTCAAAATTTTCCTGGGTTACATCCATAATTATATCGTTTTTTCAGGTTCAATATGAGGGGGCAAAGATAGATTTTTTTCAGGGGATAAAAAATATATCAATCAGTTAATCTTCAGTTCCATTGTCTCCCGTGCCCGGATAAAATCTATGAACTCATTGGTGAGATCAATTTTCATTTTGCGTGAAAACAGATCTACCGACACCCGGTCCTCCGGAGAGTACACGGAGAATTTCAGGACGGTATTCCCCCCGGGGGTGATGATCTTCTGTATCTCACTGATCCATCCGGCATTGATCTCCGACAAAGGCACCATGATCTTCACCGAGTGGATCATTTTCTCCCTCACCTCCGACAAAAGCTGTATGGAGGTAATCCTGAACTCCGGCTCATCGTTGCGGTATTTGTTTTTCTGCACCTTGCCTTTCACCATCAGCGAATAGCCCACATTGAAGTACTTACTGAATTCCACATAGTTATTGCTGAAAAGCATGAACTTCCGGGATCCGGTATAATCGTGCAGAACAACCGAACCGTACGGCTTGCCGGTACGCGATATCCCGTTGTTAACCGCGGTAACGATGCCTGCCAGAGTGAGCTCCCTGCCAGTCAGTTTATTCAGATCCTCCAGGTCGGCGATGGTGGCATTGCAGAAATGTTCGATCTCCAGGGCATAGTCATCGAGCGGATGGGCAGAGAGGTAAATGCCTATCAGTTCCTTTTCTCGGGAAAGTTTTTCCAGTTTCGACCACTCTTCGGCCTGCGGCACCTCCGGTTTTTTAATCTGCATCTGTATGGCATCGCCGAAGAGCGACTGCTGGGAAGTGTTTTTCTCCTGCTGCATGCGGTTGCCGTAACGGATCAGTTGATCTATAAACGAAAGCCCGTCAGTCTCTTTGGCCAGATACTGGCTTCTTTTGATCGTGTCCATATTATCCAGGGCCCCCGCAATGGCCAGGGCTTCTATATTCTTTTTGTTGACAGCAGAGAGGTTCAGCCGCGTGACAAAATCAAAGATATCCTTGTAGGGGCCGTTTTTTTTACGCTCCTCGATGATGGCCAGGGCTGCATTCTCACCCATCCCTTTGATCCCTTTTAACCCGAACCGGATATTCCCTTCTTTATTGACCGTAAACATCACATCACTCTCGTTCACATCGGGACCCAGCACCAGCAGTCCCATCCGTTTCACTTCATTGATCAGCTTGGTGATCTTCTTGATGTCACTGATATTACGGCTTAGCACGGCCGCCATATACTCGGACGGGTAATGGGCTTTCAGATAAGCGGTCTGAAAAGAGAGATAAGCATAACTGGTGGCGTGCGATTTGTTGAATGCATACTTGGCAAAAGCTTCCCAGTCGTGCCATATCTTCAGCACGGTCTTCGGATCATATCCCCTCTCTTTGGCTCCTTCGATAAATTTCTCCCGGAGCTTCTCCATCTCTTTTTTCTTCTTCTTCCCCATGGCTTTCCGCAGCGAGTCGGCCTGTCCTCCGGTAAACCCGGCCAGCTCCTGCGACAAAAGCATCACCTGCTCCTGATATACCGTAATCCCGTAGGTCTCCTTCAGGTATTTTTCCATCACCGGCAGGTCGTAAAAAATCTTCTCTTTTCCGTGTTTGCGGGCGATGAACTGCGGCAGGTAATCCATCGGCCCGGGACGGTAGAGGGCATTCATGGCGATAAGATCTTCGAACCGGTTCGGTTTAAGGTCTTTGAGAAACTTCCGCATTCCTTCCGACTCAAACTGGAAGATACCGGTGGTCTCCCCCCGGGCATACAACTCATAAGTCTTCTGGTCATCCAGCGGAACATGATTGATATCCACTTCCTCTCCCTTTGACTCTTTGATGATGGTCAGAGCATCCTGAATGATGGAAAGGTTCTTCAGGCCGAGGAAATCCATCTTCAACATCCCCACCGACTCGACATAATCGCCGTCGAACTGGGTCACCAGCAGGTCGGTATCTTTTGATGTACATACGGGTATGTGTTCGATCAGGTCATCGCGGCCGATAATGATCCCGCAGGCATGCAGCCCCCGGTGGCGGATGGCCCCTTCCAGCACTTCCGCAAACCGGAGGGTACGGACAATGAGGGGGTTCTCGGATTTTCGGGCATTCTCCAGTTCAGGCACTTCGGCAAAGGCTTTTTTCAGGGTGGTCCCCGGGGTCTCCGGCACCAGCTTGGCCAGATGGTCCGCATCCGAGAGGGGCAGTTTTTCCACCCGGGCCACATCACGGATCGCCATTTTGGCAGCCATGGTGCCGAAGGTGATAATATGAGCCACTCTCTCCCTGCCATACTTCTCCACCACATATTCCAGCACCCTGTCACGTCCTTCTTCGTCAAAATCAATGTCGATATCCGGCATGGAGATCCTCTCGGGGTTGAGGAACCTTTCAAACAGCAGGTTATAATGGATGGGGTCTATATCCGTGATACCGGTACAGTAGGCCACCACCGAGCCGGCCGCCGAGCCCCGTCCCGGTCCCACCGACACGCCCATGCTGCGGGCGGCATTCAGAAAGTCCTGCACGATAAGGAAATAACCGGGATACCCCATGTTTTTTATCACCCCCAGTTCGTAGTCTATTCTCTCTTTCAGGGCATCCGTTATTTCCCCGTAGCGTTTGCGGGCTCCCTCGTAGGTCAGGTGTTTCAGATACGCATTATCATCCTCAAAACCCTCCGGCAACGGGAACCTCGGCATAATGGGAGGACGGTTCAGCTCATATTCCTCCACTTTCTCCACAACCTCCCGGACATTTTCAAAGACTTCGGGCATATCGGCAAAAAGCTCCTCCATCTCGGCAGTGGTACGGAACCACTCCTTTCCGGTATATCGCATCCGGGAGGGGTCATCCAAATCCTTGCCTGTATTGATACAGATGAGATGGTCGTGTGCCTCGGCATCTTCCTCGTTGGTGAAATGAACATCATTGGTGGCAATAATCTTTACATCCAGCTTTTTCGAAAGCTGCCGGAAGGCCTCGTTCACTTTCTGCTGCCGTTCATACACCTCCTCGTCCGTCTTCGGGTCGCCGGTACGGTGGCGTTGCACCTCCAGATAAAAATCTTCCCCGAACAGATCCTTGTACCATTTTATCACTTCTTCGGCTTTCTCCGTACCTTCTTTCAGCACCGCCTGTGGCACCTCCCCTCCAAGACAGGCAGTGGAGGCAATCAGCCCCTCATGATACTTTTCCAGAAGCTCCCGGTCGATACGGGGTTTGTAGTAAAAGCCTTCCAGCCATGCCAGCGACACCAGCCGGATCAGGTTCTTGTAGCCCGTTTTGTTTTTTGCCAGCAGGATCAGATGATATCCGCTCCGGTCCTCTTTTCCTTTTTTTTCAAAACGGCTGTTGGCCGCCACATACATCTCACACCCCAGGATGGGCTTGATCCCGGCAGCCCTGCACTGGTCGTGGAAATCCTTCGCTCCGAAAAGATTTCCATGATCCGTAACGGCCATGGCCGTCATCCCGTCTTCTTTGGCCTTTGCCACCAGGTCGGAAATACGGCTCAGACCGTCCAGAATCGAATACTGCGTGTGCAGATGTAAATGTGTGAATGCTCCCATTATTACAATTGAGTGATTTATAGTTATATATAAAAATACGATTCTCTTTTTTAGCGGCGTTTAAAGGTAAAAAAAGAGGATGGATTCACGGAAAAATGTTCAAAAGTATTTATAAAATTCCCCGGGAATTTCCAGAAAAAACAAAATATCTAATTTTCAATAATCTAAAAAATTTGTAATCGTAAATTAAATTGTATCTTTGCAACCTCAAAATTTTTACATAACCAATTAAATTAATGAAGGAATGCCAGTAAAAATCAGGTTAAAGCGTGAAGGTCGCAAAAAAAGACCTTTCTATCACATTGTGATAGCAGATAGCAGGGCGCCACGAGATGGCCGGTTTATCGAAAAAATCGGGTATTACAATCCCAACACAAATCCTGCTACGATAGAATTGGATTTTGACAAGGCATTGGACTGGTTATTGAAAGGCGCCCAACCCACCGACACATGCAGGGCTATCCTGTCATACAAGGGGGTATTGTATAAGAAACATCTTCTGACCGGTGTAAAAAAAGGAGCTTTCACGGAAGAGGAAGCCGAACGCCGTTTCGAGACCTGGATGAAGGAGAAGGAAGCCCGGATCCAGGCCAAACGCGACCGGCTGAAACAGGGACGCCGGGATGAAGAGAAAAAACGTCTCGAGGAAGAAACCAAAATCAAGGAAGCACGGGCACAGGAAATCGCCAAAAAACGTGCCGAAGCTGCCGGTGTGACAGCGGAAGAAACCGCCGGAGAAGAGACGGAAACAGAAACCGCAGAAGAAAAGAAAGAAACAGCTGCGCCCGAAGAAAAAGCAGAAGTTGCGGAATCTTCTGAAACGGTTGAGACACCACCTGCTGAGGAAGAAAAGACAGAGACTCCGGAAACAAAATCCGCCGAAGAAGCTGCCACGGAAACCAAAGCAGAGGAAACTCCCGCCGCAGAAGAACCCAAGACGGAAGAAAAACCCGCTGAAGAGCCTGCCGCAGAAAAGAAAGAGGAAAACCCCGGAGAGGAAAAGGCAAAAGAATAGACCTTTTACACTTTTGAAAATAACGGCATGTCCCGCAACAATCTGATCCCTGCGGGTGAAATATTGAAAGTTCACGGACTGGATGGCGGACTGGTCATCCGGTTCGATGAACTTTTTTATTTTCCGGAAACATTCCCCGCTTTTATCTTTCCGGAGATAGACGGCCTGCCGGTGCCTTTTGCCGTCACCGGCGCCGAAGAATACGGCGAAAACTCCTTCATCGTGCATTTTGAAGAAATAACCTCCCGCGACAAAGCCGCCCGTTATCAGGGTTGTAAAGTTTGGCTCGAAGAACAATATCTGGAAAAAGACACGGAAACCCCCTCCCCGGGCCAATACACGGGATACTCCTTCCGGGACGAAACCTCCGGAAAACAAGGGAAAATTACCGGTTTTATCCCCATCCCCGACAATCCCCTGTTCGAGGTGGAAACAGACGGATCCTCATACCTGGTGCCGGCAGCCCGGGCATTCATCCTAGATGCCGACCCGGACACCAAACAAGTGGCCTTCCGGCTGCCCGAAGGAATGTTCGGAACGATGAACGGTGAAGGGTGAATGGTGAAGGGTGAAGGATGAACGGTGATTGAGGAACGGTGAACGGGAGCAGGCAGAAAAAAATTTTCATGATTTGCAACAACGAGGAAAAAAAATCGTCTTTCAAATGCATTAACCCTAAATATTTTTCCTCATGAAAAAAAATACGTTCATTTTATCGGCTGTTCTCTTTCTTTTTGCAGTCTCAGCCACATCGCTGTATGCCCAGAACAAAGAGAGCCGGAAAACGGCATCTTTCAGCAGCATTGAATTATCCGTTCCGGCCGACCTGTATCTCTCGCAGGGCAACCTGACCGAGGTACAACTGGAAGGTCCGGCGGACTACCTGGCCAAGGTGGAAACAAAAGTCTCTCATGGCAGCCTGGCCATCCGGTTTTACAAAAAATACTGCACATGGTGGCGGGAACCCAAAGGCCGGATAAAAATCTACATTTCAACTCCCGACCTTGAGAAACTGGATGTCACCGGTTCAGGAATTATCACGGCAAAATCAAAGATCGCCTGCGATGAACTCTCATTGCTGGTTACCGGTAGCGGAATGATCGAGCTGCCCGCTTTGTCGGTCAACGAACTCTCGGCCGATGTGACCGGGTCCGGAACCATCCGCGCGGCCGGCGAAGAAACGGCCGAATCCCAGAAGATCCTGATCACCGGCTCGGGAAAGGTACTCAATGACGGACTGCCGGCACAAAACACAAAAGTTTCCATTACCGGCTCGGGAAAAGCACGCGTTTATGCCACCGGAAGACTCAAAATATCCGTTACCGGCAGCGGAAAGGTCTACTATAAAGGGGGCGCGATCCTGGATGCCAGCATCACCGGATCGGGAGACGCGATTAAGATCGATGAACGTTGAATGTTGAATGTTGAACGGATAAGAAAAAAGAAATCAGCTTTCTTTTAAATATTTATTTAAATATTTATTTAAATACACATTTAAATATTTATTTAAATACATATTTTTTCAGCTCAGGGTCTAAGCACCTCTCTTCCCCCGCCGGGCAGGATCTTCACGATGCGTGACGGGCGGGAAGGGGCAAGGTCGTCCTGTCGCCAGCGGACGACGTAATCCACAAGTTTTATCAACGCCGGGGGGATCTCAGCGAAATGTGCCGGCGGAGGCTCGCCGGTAAAATTAGCCGAAGTGGATACCAGTGGAACACCCGCCCGCCTGATCAGCTCACGGCAAAAAGGATCGGCCGGAATACGCACACCCAGGGTGCCGTCCTCCTGCACCAGCGAAGGAACGAGAGCCCATATCCCCGGCAGTATGAAGGTGGTGGGCCGTGGCGCTGCCGTTATTTCCGGAACCGTATTCTCCGGGATGTCCCCGCCATAACGGCGCAACATCTCCACCGAACCCATCAGAACAATGTAACTTTTCTTCTCCGGTCTGTTCTTTATCCGGGAGATCCTGCGGACGGCCTCCTCGTTGGTGGCATCACAGCCGAGGCCCCAGATGGTATCCGTAGGATACAGGATCACCCCTCCCCGGCTAACCACTTCAACAGCCTTTCCGATATCTTTTTCATTGAACATATTTCCCCTGAAATCCGGGTTCATGACACAAAAGTAACAAAGATCAACCGCATTTTACGGAAATAATCTTTACAATCCGGGTGAATGTACGTATTTTTACCGCAGAATATACTCCGGATGAATCTAAAACAATATCTCAAAAAAAAATCTCTTAAAAGTTCCATTTTCAGGCATTACCGCAATCTGCCCCCCGGACAACAGACGGAGGAGATACAAAAGGTGATCAATTATCTGAAAAAACACAGGGTGTCTGCTTTTCCTTACGATTTCACAAAAAAATACAGGCCGGCGGATATTCCTCTGTGGAAAGATAATGAGACCGGTTTGTCTTACACCCTGTATCAGGGGAAACGGCTTTATTACAAAGACAGCCGGAACAGGCATGCTGCCGCAAAATATTTCAACTCCCTGCTGATGGAGCAGGATCCGGATTCCCCCCACCGGTACCTGGACGAACATTTCCGGGTGGATCCCGGAGATGTGGTGGTGGATATAGGGGCTGCAGAAGGAAATTTTTCCATCGACATCATTGAAAAAGTGAAGAAAGTTTACCTGTTTGAGGCCGATCCTTTATGGTTGAAAGCCCTGCACACCACTTTTGCCCCGTGGAAAGAAAAAGTGGAGATCATCCCCAAAATGGTTTCCGCCCGTTCCGGCGACACTGCCGTATCGCTGGATGACTTTTTCAGGAACAGGGAACCCTTAGATTTCATCAAGATAGATGTGGACGGAGCCGAAAAACAAGTCATCGACGGGATGAAAGATCTTCTGGCAAACAAAAAAATAAAAAAAATAGCCCTCTGCACCTACCACCGACAGCAGGATGCGGATATTTTTTCCCGCCTCTTAAAAGAATATGGATACGGCATACGTTTTTCCAAAGGTTATATGATCTTCAGAAAACGTATTGAGGCTCCCTACCTGCGCCGGGGAGTTCTAAAAGCTACGCTTCATGATTAAAAAAATTTTCAAACGCAATTCACACAATCTCCTTTTCAAATGGATCGCCGGCTTTGGCATTTCCATGAACAGGATCTATGAAAACAGGAACCACCGCATCGAGAGCAATGGCGAGCTGACCATCCTGAAAAAACTCTCTGTCCTGCACCCGCAGGTGATCATCGACGGAGGAGCCAACGTCGGGAACTACACCCGGGCAGCCCGTGCTTTATGCCGTGAGGCGGATATTTATTGTTTCGAACCGGTCGGAGAAACGTTTAAAATACTACAGGAAAACCTGAAAGGATTGGAAAAGATCCATCCGATCAACAAAGGCCTGTATCACCGCAACGGTAAGCAGGTGATCCACCTTTATCCTTCACACACCCACGCTTCGGTTTATGAGATCAGCCATGTCCCATACGAAACAACGGGTACCGCCGGGATTGAAATGATCAGGGGAGATGATTTCGTCAGGGAATACAATATCCACACCATTGATTTCCTGAAGCTGGATCTGGAAGGGGCCGAATACGATGCCCTCAGCGGTTTTGAAAACACCCTGCAGGAGGGAAGGATACGGATGATACAGTTCGAATACGGATACATCAATATTTTAACCAAACATCTTTTGGTGGATTTTTACCGGTTTTTTAAAAAATACAATTACCGGCTCGGAAAGGTCTTTCCCAAAAAAGTGGAATTCAGAGATTACAAGTTCAAACATGAAGATTTTATCGGGCCCAATTTTCTGGCGGTCAAAGAGTCTGAAAAAGAACTGATCAGGCTGATGGAACACAGGTAGATAATAACATATGACTGTCGCGGCGTATGGATATTTCTTTTATCATAGTGAATTATAAAGGGTGGGAGCCTCTGGGAGCCTGTCTGGACTCCATACAATCCCTGGAAAACATTGATGTTTCATGGGAGGTCATTGTCGTGGACAATGCTTCCCGTGACGGCATGCTGGAAAAATTCAGGGCGCGTTATCCGGCTTTTCATTTTATTGAGAATGAGGGCAATTACGGATTCTCCTACGGCAACAACCTGGGGGCCCGCCATGCCCGCGGCGATTTTTTGTTTTTTCTCAACCCCGACACGCTGATCACCGCCGCGCCGGCCACGTCGATGCTGGCACTGGCCCGTCAACACCCCGGTTGGTCTATCGTTTCGTCCCAGCAGGTCAATGCCGCAGGCAAAAAGGAAAATCCTTTCGGCATCTTCCCTTCTTTCTGGACCATTAACGGGCTGGTCAAAACGTTTTACCGGCTTTTTACAGGAAAGTCTTCCTCCGGACAGTGCCAACGGGAAAAGATCATTTTCCCGGACTGGGTCTCCGGCTCCGTCATGCTCATCAACAGAAAGGTTTTTGAGCTGCTGGGAGGCTGGGATGAGGATTTCTGGCTTTACAGCGAAGATGTGGACCTGTGCAAAAGGGCCCGTGACCGGGGCGGGCAGGTGGCACTGCAATGCAATCCGCCCATTACCCACCGGCACGGAGGCACCACCCGCAGAAACCGGGCCCTCACCCCCTTCTTCAAATCCCACGTGATCATCTCCCGGCATATCTATTTCCGGAAACATTTTTCCGGACTACACCATTTTCTTCTGCAGTCATTCCTCACTGTCAACTCTCTGGTGCTGGAAGGCCTTCTGCCTGCCCTTGCAGGAATAATTTTCTATCCCGCGGCACGGCTGCGCAAATATTTTTTCCTGTATATATACCTGTTGAGGTACTACTGGCACGCCTTGTTAAGAGGGAAATGGACCATTGACACAAAAAATATTATCTTTCCGCAGGGAAAAACCTAATCTGCCAAACCGATGTTACTGAAAAAATCTTCCGGCAACAGAGCAGTTTTCCTGTACCGGTGTCACGATTACAACGACACCATCCGGGAATGTTACGGCAATTTTATGCAGAACCTGGATGCTTTCCGGCAGGCCCACGAAGGAGATCTTTCCGTCGAATTGTTTATCATCGGCGACAATCTTCATCCCCGCATGAAAGAAATGATCACGGAAAATCATATCCGCAGGAAAAAATACGCTTTTGCCTCCACGCTGATAGAAACCGACAGCCGCCGCCAGGAAGAAAGGCTGGGTTCAGGGGTTGCCTGCACCCCGCAGCATTACACCCTCTACATCACCTCCGTCAATCTCTGCCGGGATCTTTCCCTGCACGAAAGCGATGTGGTCTTTTTTATAGAAGACGATTACAAGTTCAAACCGGAAGCCCTGTCGCTCTGCTACAACTTTGCCAGGAAATATAAAGATGACTTCGTCTCCCCCTTCGACCACCCCGACCGGTATGCCGGCCGCTACCGGAAAATGGAAAATAATGCACGCGAAGCTTATCTGCAGGGAAAACGGTTCTTCCGTTTTCATAAAAAAGGTTTGGGGAAAAATGTGGATCTGATCAGGCAGGGTTACATCAACTATAAACTTGAGCTCATCAGGGAGTTCAACCACCACTGGCGCACAGCCATCTCGACCTGCCACACTTTCCTGAGCACATTCCGCGCATTGAAACAATCGGAGCCGTACCTGTACAATGCCGATATCCAGCGGAGTGACCATGTGATGTGGACCCACATCTGGGCCACGGGAAAAAGCAAGCTCTGGACACCGGTGCCGGGTCTGGCACAACATGCCGGACACAAAGCCAGAACAAAATTACTGGAGGACGGAGATTATGATATCGATACCGGGAATGATTCCTGAATACGCTCCTGCATGTTCTCATTCCCGGTCTTCTCCAGGATTTCCGGATCCCGCGTATGTCTATGTTTCAGATAACTCTGGTAAGCATTGACGTAACAGACCCTGAGGCCATTACTCCCATCCAGAAAACCCAGACGGAAAAAATAGTTCCACATAAACCTCCACAACGGGCTCACCATAATGCGTAACCAGGAAGAGCGGCCCCGCCTGCGGTATAGCTCCCGGGCACTTATGGCAGCAAATCTCCTCACTTTCGCCAGGTGCTCTTCATAGCTCTCATGGGCATAATGCAACAGATCCCCTTTCAGAAAACCTTTTGTCGCACCATTTTCCAGTATCAGATTGTCATGCGGATTGATGCCGTTCCAGCTTGCCTTCCTGCGGTCTGCCAGTCGCAGCTTTCTGTCCGGATACTCTCCCGAGTGATACAGCCATTTCCCGTAATACCGGTTGCGCCGGTTCAGATAATACCCGTCCCTGTCCCAATGTTCTTTTACGCGGAGAATGGATTTTTTCAGCTCATCCGATAATAGCTCATCCCCGTCCAGGGAAAGGATATGATCATACTTTGCCCGGGCCATCGCCCAGTTTTTCTGCTCGATATATCCCTCAAAATCATGCAGGATGACCCGGCATCCAAGACGCTCGCAGATTTCACGGGTTTTATCCGTCGAGCCCGAATCCACCACGACGATCTCGTCAGCCACACCCTGCAGGGATTCCACACAGGATCCTATATACTTCTCTTCGTTGTAGGTGATAATTACAGCAGACAGGCCGGGCATAACAGAATATTTATATGCTAACTGTTTTTTGAAGGAATTATTTTATGTGTACGAAAAAAGTGGGATCAGGTTTTGTAAAATACCCGGAAATCGCTCTTTTATCCGGCAGACACTCCGTATTCCCGCAGAGCATCGTTCAGGGATGTTTTCAGGTTGGTGGACTCTTTGCGTTTTCCTATGATCAGGGCGCAGGCCACCTGATAATCTCCTGCCGGGAATGTTTTGGTGTAGCTGCCGGGGATCACCACCGACCGGGGAGGCACGATTCCCCGGTATTCGACAGGCTCCCGGCCGGTGACATCAATGATGCGGGTGGACTGTGTAAGCACCACATTGGCTCCCAGCACGGCCTCCCGGCACACGCGGACGCCCTCCACCACAATGCTGCGGGAGCCGATGAAACAACCGTCTTCGATGATGACCGGCGCCGCCTGCACCGGCTCCAGCACCCCGCCGATGCCCACACCGCCGCTCAGATGAACATGCTTGCCTACCTGCGCACACGAACCCACCGTGGCCCACGTGTCCACCATGGACCCCTCATCAACATACGCCCCGATATTTACATACGACGGCATCATGATCACTCCACGGGCCAGATAAGCCCCGTAGCGAGCCACGGCATGCGGTACCACCCGGATGCCCTTCTCCCGGTACCCCGTCTTCAACGGGATCTTATCATGAAACTCCAACGGCGGCACCTCAATGACCTCCATCTGCCGGAGAGGGAAATAGAGAATGACCGCCTTTTTGACCCACTCATTCACTTTCCATCCTTCCCCGTCGGGCTCGGCCACTCTGACAAGCCCTTTGTCCAGGTTATCAACCGTTTCAAAAACAGCCTCTCTGACAGATGGTTCCTTTAATAAGGATCTGTCCTCCCAGGCCTCTTCAATTACTCGCTGAACCGACATAT
>CAZYPI010000053.1:0-14887 GCA_964649335.1 uncultured Rikenellaceae bacterium
ATATTTTTAAGGTACTGTTCAGGTACCGTAAAGGGGGCGTCCAGGCCGGGTGAGGAGACGACGAGTTCAAAGTCTTCCCGGTCCCTGTCGAGGCGGCTTTCGATAAAACGGGAGATACGGGCACACTCGTCGATGGTGATCCCCGCCATGCGGTCCACGAATACCGAGATCTTCCCGGCGGGGGAGACCCGGATGCCGGTCACGAAGAAGTCTTCCCCGCCCGGATATTCCATGATCAACTTTTGTATGTCCTCTTTTCTGATCATATGTTGCTAATAAAACAGGGGACATCGTCCCCTGCCAATAACCGCCTCATTTCGGCTGCAAAGATAATCTTTTCTGCCGGAATAAACAAATAATTCATTTTCTGTCAATAAATAATGAAAAAAATTCTATTTTGCAGCGGGTAAGCTTGTTTGCGGGTTATCTTTGCAAGCGGGAAAACCGTTTTTAGGGATATGGATACAGGAAAGAGAAAGATCATCAATGATCCGGTATATGGGTTTATACCGGTGACCTCTCCGTTGTTGTTTGATCTGCTGGAGCATCCGTGGGTGCAGCGGTTGCGCAGGATCCGCCAGCTGGGGCTTACCTCGCTGGTGTATCCCGGAGCCAACCACACGCGTTTCCAGCACAGTCTGGGAGCTTCGTGGCTGATGGATCAGGCATTGCAGTCGCTGCAGAGCAAAGGGGTGCCTGTCTCCGGCGAAGAAGCCCTCGCAGCCACCGTCGCCATCCTGTTGCATGATATTGGCCACGGGCCTTTTTCCCATGCCCTCGAAGAGACCATGATCAGGGGGGGGTCGCATGAGCAGCTCTCGTTGTTGTTCATGCAGGAGCTGAACCGGGAGTTTGACGGGCGCCTGGACACCGCCCTGCAGATCTTCCGGGGGAGGTATCACCGCAGGTTCTTCAACCAGCTGATATCCGGACAACTGGATATGGACCGGATGGATTACCTGCAGCGCGACAGCTACTTCACGGGCGTGTCCGAAGGGATCATCGGCCTGGAAAGGATTATCAAAATGCTGAATGTCAGTGGGGATGAGCTGGTGGTGGAGGAGAAAGGCATCTACTCGGTCGAGAAATTTGTCCTGGCACGACGACTGATGTACTGGCAGGTCTATTTCCACAAAACCGTGGTGTCGGCCGAACAGCTTCTGCTGAAGATACTGGCACGGGCCCGCCAACTGGCCGGAAGCGGGGAGACACTCTTTGCCACCCCGGCATTGCACTACTTCCTCTATTCCCTTTATCCCGGGAAAAATACCGGAGAACTGACGCTCCCGGAAAGAAAAGATCTCCTCGACCGCTTTTCCCTGCTCGATGATAACGATATCATTACCTCCGCCAAGGTATGGTCAGATTCTCCCGACAGGGTGCTGGCAGACCTGTGCAACAGACTGGTTAACAGAAAACTGTTTCATGTGGACATCCAAAACCATCCCTTCGACCCGGAGAAAGTTAGGAGGATCCGGAAAAAAATGATGAAAGATCAAGGCCTGGAGGAGGAAGAAACAGCCTTTTTTGTTTTTACCGACAAGATCAGCAATTTTGCATACTCTCCAAAGGATCACCAGATAAAGATCATGAGAAAAGACGGGGCCGTAAAAGAGATTACCGAAGTATCCGAGATCATGGATGAGAATATTATCTCCAGGATCATAGAGAAACATATTATGTGCTATCCGAAAGAATATACAGAAATTATTTCATAAACAATCTAAAACAGCAGCAATGGAATACACAGTTCAGATGATAGCGGAGTACCTGCAGGGTGAGGTGGAAGGTGACGGCAGCCGGGTGTTGACCGGTTTCGGCAAGATAGAAGAAGCCCGGGAAGGAGAACTCACTTTTTTGTCCAACCCGGTCTATACGAAATATGTCTATACGACCCATGCCTCGGCCATCCTGGTCGGACGGGATTTTAAGCCGGATAAGCCCGTTGCCCCGGCGTTGATACGGGTAGATGATCCGTATAAGTCGCTGGCCCGCCTGCTGACCCTGGTGGAACAGAATAAACCGAAGCCCACGGGGATTCACTCACTGGCATTCCTGGAGGAAGACGTGCAGACAGGCAGTGACGTTTATATCGGGCCCTTTGCATTTATCGGAAAAAATGCAACGCTGGGAGACCGCGTACAGATTTATCCGCATGTTTATATCGGAGAGAATGTAAAAATCGGCGAGGGGACGATTATCTATCCCGGAGTCAAAATATATCAGAACAGCATCATCGGGAAAAATTGTGTGCTGCATGCCGGCAGTGTGATCGGATCCGATGGTTTCGGCTTTGCCCCTGCCGGGAGTGAATATGAAAAAATACCCCAGATCGGTATTGTGGAGCTGGAAGATAATGTTGAGATAGGATCCAATACGACCATCGACCGGGCTACCATGGGACGTACGCTGATCAAAAAAGGAGTGAAGCTGGATAACCTGATCCAGATCGGCCACAATGTGGAAGTGGGGGAGAGTACGGTAATGGCCGCCCAGACGGGGATCGCCGGATCCACCAAGATAGGCAAAAACTGCATGTTCGGAGGGCAGGTGGGCATCAGCGGCCATCTGCATCTGGCCGGAGGGGTGAAAGCAGCGGCTAAAACTGGCATCCACACGTCAGTAAAGGAAGAAAATACCATCCTCGGAGGAATCCCGGCCATGCCCTTCAGACAGTTTCAAAAAACGGTCGTTTATATAAAACAACTTCCCGATCTTTATCAAAAAGTGAGGGAGTTGGAGAAAAAATTGAAAGAACTTTCCGGAAAATAATAAACTCCGTATTCCGGGTAAAAAGAGGAAGAGGTGATAATCGTCTGATTTAGGATTTGTTGAATTTTTGTATCTTGCGCCCGTTTTTGAAAAGGGAAGTAAAACAGAGTTATTTATGAGTGAAAAACAAACAACATTGAAAGAGGCCGTTTCCCTGTCGGGGAAAGGATTGCATTCGGGGATTGACGTGACGCTGACCTTCAAACCGGCACCTGTGGATCACGGATATGTATTCGTCCGTACGGATCTGCCCGATAAACCCACGGTGAAGGCACTGGCCGAGTTTGTGGTCGAAACGGTCCGGGGCACCACGCTGGAGCAGAACGGCGCCCGGGTGGCCACCGTCGAACATGTGCTGGCAGCCCTCAACGGCATGCGCGTAGACAATGTGCTGATCGAAATAAACGGCCCCGAAGCCCCCATCATGGACGGCAGCTCGATAAAATATGTGGAAGCCATAAAAAAAGCCGGGATCATAGAGCTGGACAAACCCCGGGATTATTTTGAGGTGAAGGAAAAGATCGCTTATTCGGATGAAGAACGGGGGGTGGATCTGATGATCTATCCCGACGACCATCTGAGCATCAACGTGTTGATAGATTATAACTCCAAGGTGCTCGGGAACCAGTATGCCATCCTGAACTACCGCAAAGAGTTCGAGAAAGAGATCGCCATGAGCCGGACATTCGTCTTTTTCCATGAGCTGGAAGGTCTGGCCAAACAGAACAAGATCAAAGGGGGTGACCTGGATAACGCTATCGTTATTCTCGACAGGAAAGTGGAACAGAAAGAGATCGACCGTATTGCCGACCTGTTTCACAAGCCCCATATCACCGCCAACTCGGAAGGGGTGCTGAACAATATCGAGTTGCATTTCCCCAATGAGCCGGCCCGCCACAAACTGCTCGACCTGATGGAGGATATCGCCCTGGTAGGCCAGCCCATAAAAGGGAAGATCGTGGCCACCCGCCCGGGACACAGAGCCAATACCGAGTTTGCAAGACTGATCCGCCAGGCGATCAAAAAGGCCAAAGCCCAAAAAGATATTCCGGTCTATGACCCGAATGTGCCGCCGTTGTTTGATGTGGTGGAGATACGCAACAGACTGCCGCACAGATATCCCTTTTTGCTGGTGGACAAAATCCTGCATATGGACGAGGATACGGTCATCGGCCTGAAGAACCTTACTTACGACGAACTGTTTTTCCAGGGACATTTCCCCGACGAACCGGTGATGCCGGGCGTATTGCAACTGGAGTTTATGGCCCAGGTGGGAGGTATGCTGGTGCTGAACACTGTCCCCGACCCGGAGAATTACGGGACCCTCTTCCTGAAAATCGATAAGGTGAAGTTTAAAAATAAAGTGGTCCCGGGAGATACCCTGATTGCCAAAGTGGTGCTGGCCGGACCCATCCGTCACGGTATCGTTACCGTCTTTGCCCAGGCCTATGTCGGAAACAAACTGGTGGTGGAAGGCGAGCTTACGGCCCAGATATATAAAAAATACGGTGATGATAAATAAATTTTCGGATATACATCCCAACGCGATCATCGGCAGGGAAGTGAGCATCGGCCCTTTTTCTTCCATCGCCGACGATGTGCAGATCGGGGAGGGGACATGGATCGGCCCGAATGTGACCATCATGGAGGGTACCCGGATCGGAAAAAACTGTAAGATCTTTCCCGGGGCCGTGATCGGAGCTATCCCGCAGGACCTGAAATATGAAGGGGAGAAGACTACCGTCGAGATCGGAGATAACACGACCATTCGCGAATATGTCACCATCAACCGCGGCACAAAAGCGGCCTGGAAAACCGTGGTGGGCAGCCACAGCCTCCTGATGGCTTATGTGCATGTCGCCCACGACTGCGAGGTGGGCAACCATTGTATCCTGGTCAACAATGCCTCCCTGGCAGGTGAGGTGAAGGTGCATGACTGGGCCATCCTGGCCGGACATGTGCTGGTGCACCAGTTCGTGCATGTGGGAGCCCACGTGATGGTCGGCGGCGGCGGGAAAGTACGCAAAGACGTGCCTCCCTTTGTAAAAGCCGACAGAGACCCCCTCAGCTATATGGGCGTCAACTCCGTCGGACTGCGCCGGCGCGGGTTCTCCAACGAGAAGATCAACGAAATACAGGATATCTACCGGACGATATACCTGAAGGGTTACACCGTTTCACAGGCACTCGGGGTAATCGAGAAAGATTATGAACCCACCCCCGAAAGGGACGAGATCCTGAACTTCATCAAAAACTCCGGCCGCGGCATCATCCGCAGCGGGGTGTAGAAGGTATTGGTTTCTGGGTGCTGGGTGCTGGGTGCTGGATATGAGGTCTTTTATCCATCGAACCTCGAACTTTAAACATCGAATTTGTTCACCCTTCAACAATCATCCTTCATCGTTCATCCTTCCAAACGCGTTCCATCCCTGGGCCGTCAGGTCGGTTTCGCTGCCCGAGGTGGTCACCAGCCGCCGGCCTTCGGATTTGCGGGGCATAAAACCCACCGGATGGATCTGCGGCAGGGCGGTCAGCTTGTCCATATCTTTGGTGGAAACGGTGAACAGGAGTTCATAGTCTTCCCCGCCGTTCAGGGCGGCAATGAGGGGTTCTATCTGCATCTCTTCGGCTGTGGAGGCCGTCTCATGGTCTATGGGGATCTTATCCTGGTAGATGCGGCATCCGGTGCCTGAGTTGTGACACAGGTGCAGCAGGTCGGAGGAGAGGCCGTCGGAGACATCTATCATGGCCGTGGGGCGGACATCCTTTTCTTTCAGCAGTTGGATGATATCCCGGCGTGCTTCGGGTTTGAGCTGCCGCCCGACGATGTATTCATACCGGCTGAGATCGGGCTGGAAGGTGTGGTCCTGCTGAAAAAGATTGTTCTCGCGTTTGAGCACCTGCAGGCCCATGTAAGCGCCGCCCAGATCGCCCGACACACAGATCACATCGTGTTCCTTGGCGCTGTTGCGATAGACCAGCTCCTCCCGCGAGGCCCTGCCCAGGGCCGTGACACTGATGACCAGTCCCGTATAAGAAGCGCTGGTGTCGCCGCCAATGAGATCCACCCCGTAATGTTCACAGGCCAGCCGGATGCCCTCGTACAACGACTCGAGGTGCTCAACCTTGAACTTTTCGGAGACGCCGATGGACACCGTGACCTGCCGGGGCTCGGCATTCATGGCATACACATCCGACAGGTTTACCACCACCGCCTTGTAACCCAGGTGTTTCAAAGGAGTGTACATCAGATTGAAATGTACCCCCTCCAGCAACAGGTCGGTGGTGACCACCATCTGCCGGTTGCGGGGAGAAATGACCGCCGCATCATCGCCGATGCCCGTTTTGGTCTCGGTATTACGGATAGAGAAACCTTTGGTAAGATGCGCGATCAATCCGAATTCACCATATTCGGAAATATCCGTACTTTTGTTGGAGGCAGATTGCATGATGTAAGGTATTATTTGATGTAAAATATTTTAAAAAAGACGAATAATGATGCTTAAAATTCCCTATATTTGCACTCTTAATTAGATTAAATATAAATAAGCTGCTTTAATGCATTTTGTAGGGCAAAGATATGGAAAAAGATCAGGATAAAATATTAAAGAATGTAACGGAGAGCGAATACAAGTACGGTTTTGTTTCCGACATTGACATGGAGTCATTGCCGAAGGGGTTGAACGAGGAGGTGATCCGGGAGATCTGGAAGCGGAAGCAGGAGCCGGACTGGATGCTGGATTTCCGTTTGAAGGCTTACCGCCAGTGGAAGCAGATGAAGATGCCGCATTGGGCGCATCTACAGATCCCTGAGATAGACTACCAGGATATTATCTATTATGCCGTGCCGAAGAAAAAAGAGGGTCCTGCCAGTCTGGATGAGGTGGATCCGGAGCTGATAGAGACCTTCAACAAGCTGGGCATCCCTCTGGAGGAGCAGGAGCGGTTGGCCGGGGTGGCGGTGGATGCCGTGATAGACAGCCAGTCGGTGAAAACCACTTTTCAGGAGACCCTCGCCGAGTTGGGCATCATCTTTTGCTCGATAGGCGATGCCATCCGGGATTATCCGGATCTGGTGCGCAAATACCTGGGCAGCGTGGTGCCTTATTCCGACAACTATTTTGCGGCTCTCAATTCGGCGGTCTTCGGGGACGGTTCTTTTGCTTATATCCCGAAAGGAGTGCGTTGCCCCATGGAGCTCTCCACCTATTTCCGGATCAACATGGCCGATACGGGCCAGTTCGAAAGGACGCTGATCGTGGCCGAAGAGGAGAGCTATGTGAGTTATCTTGAGGGATGTACCGCTCCCATGCGTGATGAAAACCAGCTGCATGCCGCCATCGTCGAGATCGTCGTGATGGATCATGCCGAGGTGAAATACTCTACCGTGCAGAACTGGTACCCCGGCGACAAGGAGGGTAAAGGCGGCATCTATAATTTTGTGACCAAAAGGGGTATCTGCAAAGGCAACGGCTCGAAACTCTCCTGGACACAGGTGGAGACCGGATCGGCCATTACCTGGAAATACCCCAGCACCATCCTGAAGGGCGATAACTCCATCGCCGAGTTTTACTCGGTGGCGCTGACCAACAATTACCAACAGGCCGATACCGGGACCAAGATGATTCATATCGGCAAAAATACCCGCAGCACGATTGTCTCCAAAGGTATTTCCGCCGGCAACAGCAACAACAGCTACCGCGGACTGGTGAAGGTGTTGAAGAAAGCGGAGAACGCCCGCAACTATTCGCAATGTGACTCGCTGCTGATAGGAGACCGGTGCGGAGCACATACGTTCCCCTACCTGGAAGTGGACAATAAATCGGCGGTCGTGGAACACGAGGCCACCACCTCCAAGATCGGGGAAGACCAGATCTTTTACTGCAACCAGCGGGGTATCTCCACCGAAGATGCCATCGGCATGATCGTCAACGGCTATGCCCGCGAGGTACTTAACCAACTGCCGATGGAGTTCGCCGTGGAAGCACAGAAACTGTTGCAGATCAGTCTGGAAGGAAGTGTAGGATAAATAAGGCTAAAGGCTAAAGGCAAAAGGCTAAAGGCTAAAGGGAAGATAAAAGATAAAAGTAAAAAGATAAAAGGGTAAGATATGCTAAAGATACAAGATTTACATGCAGAGATAGAAGGAAAGGAGATCCTCAAAGGGATCGACCTGGAGGTGAATGCGGGCGAGGTACATGCCATCATGGGGCCCAACGGCTCGGGAAAAAGCACGCTGGCCTCGGCTATTGTGGGCAGGGATTATGTGAACATCACCCAGGGGAAGATCCTCTATAGGGGGGAAGACCTGACGGAGCTGTCCCCCGAGGAGAGAGCACTGAAGGGCATTTTCCTGAGCTTTCAGTATCCGGTGGAGATACCGGGGGTGAGCATGGTCAATTTCCTGCGGGCGGCATTGAACGAACAGCGCAAGTACCGCGGGGAGGAACCCATGTCGCCGTCAGATTTCCTGAAGCTCATGCGGGAAAAGAAAAAGCTGGTGGGCATCGACTCGTCTCTGACCAACCGGTCGGTCAATGAGGGTTTCTCGGGGGGCGAGAAAAAGAAAAACGAGATCTTCCAGATGGCTATGCTCGAACCTAAAATGGCCATCCTGGACGAGACCGATTCGGGCCTCGACATCGATGCCCTGCGTACCGTGGCCCACGGCGTGAACGCCCTGCGGCGCCCCGACAATGCCATTATCGTGATCACCCACTACCAGCGCCTGCTCAACTATATTGTGCCGGATTTTGTGCATGTCCTCTACAAGGGAAAAATACTGCGATCAGGCAGGAAAGAGCTGGCCCTCGACCTGGAAGAGAGAGGTTACGACTGGCTGAAGGAAGAGTATGAAAAAAGTCTGAACGGAACATTATGATCGTTGTCGAAGAAAAACTGCCTGAAAATCCGGACCTCCGGATCCTGGAGCGGTATGATATCCTGCCCGAAGGGGATATCCATCCCCTGCTGGATAAGGTGCGTGCTGCCGCCCTGAAAGACTTCAGACGACTGGGGATTCCCGGGAAGAAAGACGAGATGTATAAATATACGGATGTCGGTAAGGTGCTGGACCGGCCCTTTGAACAGTTGTTGCAACCCTATCCTCGGGGATTTGCGGTGGAGGAGATCTTCCGTTGTGACATCCCCACCCTCAACACCTGGGTGTTCACCGTCCTCAACGGTTTTTTCTTTGAAGAACAGGACTCCCTCATGGAGCTGCCCGGCGGGGTGTTGGCCGGCGGACTGCGGCAGGCCCTCCGGCAGGTGCCGCATCTGGTGGAAGAGTACCTGGACAAAGCCGGCAGCACCGTGAACGACGGCTTTGTGGCCCTCAACAGAGCCGCTGCCACCGACGGTTTCTTTTTGTATGTCCCCGACGGCGTCGTGATGGAAAAACCCGTGCAGGTGGTGAACCTGGTGAAGGATGATAAAGATTTGTTTGTGCAGCACAGAAGTCTGGTCATCCTCGGGAAAAATGCCGGCGCCAGCCTGCTGATCTGTGATCATGCCCTGACGGAACAGAAGTTTATCTCCCACGGTCTGATGGAAGTGTTCGCCGGCGAGAACAGTTCGATGGAGATCACCAAGCTGCAGAACGAACACAACAGCATGACCGATTTCTCCAGTCTCTTTATCCGGCAGGAGAGAAACAGCCGCGTCAGAACCAGTACGGTCTCGTTGCATGGCGGGATGATACGCAACAATCTTCATGTCGTTCTGCAGGGGGAAGGAGCGGAGAACCATGCCTTCGGCCTGTTCCTGATGGATCGGCGGCAGCATGTGGACAACTCGGTCTTTGTGGATCATGCAGCGCCGCATTGTTTCAGCAACCAGCTCTACAAGGGCGTGCTGGATGATCAGGCCACCGGCGCTTTCGAGGGGAAGATCCTGGTGCGGCCCCATGCCCGGAAAACAGAGGCTTACCAAGTGAATAAGAACATTCTGCTCACCGACGAGGCGAAGATGAACACCAAACCGCAACTGGAGATCTATGCCGATGATGTGAAATGTACCCATGGCGCCACGGTGGGACAGCTCGACGAGGAAGCGCTGTTCTACCTGCGCTCACGCGGCATCCCTCAATATGAGGCACGTATGCTGCTGATGTATGCCTTTGCCCATTCTGTGATCCGGGAGATAAAGATAGATCCTCTGCAGGATCGTATCCGGGAGCTGGTGGAGAAAAGATTGCGCGGGGAACTGCCGCGTTGCCATACCTGTCTTGTCGATTATGCCAAAAAAGAATCATGAACACACCTGACGTACATAAGATCAGAGAAGATTTTCCCATCCTGGACCAGCAGGTGTACGGGAAACCTTTGGTGTATCTGGACAACGGGGCGACAACACAGAAACCCCGCGTGGTGCTGGAGACGATAGAGCGCCTTTACAACCGCGAGAACAGCAATGTGCACCGCGGGGTGCACCACCTGAGTACGGTGACCACCGAAAACTATGAGGGGGCCCGCGAGACCGTCCGGAAATTTATTCATGCCGCCCACCCTCATGAGGTGATTTTCACTCACGGCACCACCAGCGCCATCAATGCGGTGGCTTTCTCTTTCGGCGAAAGATATGTGCGGGCCGGCGACGAGATCATCGTGACGGAGATGGAACACCACGCCAACATTGTGCCGTGGCAGATGCTGTGTGAAAGAAAAGGAGCAAAGCTGAAAGTGCTGCCGGTGGATGATACCGGAGACCTGATCCCGGAAACACTGGACGGGCTGATCACGGAAAAAACAAAGCTGCTGGCCGTGACACAGGTGTCCAACGTCCTGGGTACCATCAACCCGGTGAAAGAGATCGTCCGGCGAGCTCATGCCCGCAATGTCCCGGTGCTGGTGGACGGGGCCCAGGGTGTCCAGCACGGCAAAACGGATGTGCAGGAGACGGACTGTGATTTTTATGTCTTCTCGGGGCATAAGATCTACGGCCCCACAGGCATCGGCGTGCTCTACGGCAAAGAGAAATGGCTCAACGAAATGCCGCCGTACCAGGGCGGCGGCGACATGATCAAAAAAGTGACGTTCGAAAAAACCACCTATGAAGATCTGCCCCTGAAATTTGAGGCGGGAACCATGAACTATATCGGAGCCATCGCCCTGGCACGTGCCCTGGATTATCTGCAGGAAACCGGCCTGGAAAATGTTATGGCCCTCGAAAAGGAATTGCTGGAATACGCCACAAAGCGCCTGCAGGAAATCCCCGGACTGCGGATCTACGGGACGGCCGCACAGAAAACCGGCATCCTCTCTTTTCTGATCGGGGATATTCATCATTACGATACGGGTATGATCCTCGATAAGCTGGGCATCGCCGTCCGCACCGGCCACCATTGTGCCGAACCGCTTCACACCCGGTACGGCATCACCGGCACCGTCAGGGCTTCGTTCGCTTTCTACAATACCAAAGAAGAGGTGGACAGACTCTTTGACGGACTGATGAAAGTGGTGGAGATGCTGGGATGAAAGCAAAGAAAAAAATAAAAAGTATGAGCATCGAAGAGATACAAAACGAGATCGTCGAAGAGTTCAGCGTCTATGACGACTGGATGGACAAGTACAATTATCTGATAGAGCTGGGGAAGGAGCTGCCCGCCATCGATCCGCAATACCGGACGGATCAGTTTCTGATTGACGGCTGTACCTCGCGGGTATGGATCCATGCGGAACTGAATGAGGAGGGGAAGATGGTCATTACCGCCGACAGTGATGCGATCATCACCAAAGGCATTGTCGCCCTGCTGATCCGGGTGCTCTCGGGCCATACGCCCGAGGAGATAAAAAATGCCGAACTGACCTTCATCGACCGCATCGGACTCAAAGAAAACCTCTCCCCCACGCGGGCCAACGGCCTGCTCTCGATGATCCATCAGATACGTATGTATGCCCTGGCATTTTATACCAAACAACAATCCGAAAAAAAGAAGTAGCCATGGAAGAGAAGGAAAAAAAGGAGAACACCGGAGAAAACGAAGGTACCGTGGATACCTTCGAACTGGAAAAGAAACTGGTTACCGAATTAAAGAATATTTACGATCCGGAAATTCCGGCGGTCAATATCTATGACCTGGGACTGATCTACGAGATCGATGTGAATGAAGACGGCTCGGTGATGGTGAAGATGACGCTGACGGCTCCCAATTGTCCCATTGCCGATCAGATACTCAATGAGGTAGATCAGCGCCTTCGCGCTATTCCCGGCGTGAAAGACCTTGATCTGGTGCTTACCTTCGACCCGCCGTGGGACAAAAGCATGATGTCGGAAGAAGCCCTCCTGATGCTGGGAATGTTGTAGCAAGGTTGAAGGAGGATTGTTGATCGTTGAACAGGGACGATGACGATAAAATAACTTCTTCTTGTTAGTAAAAAGATATACAGCGTGTTGTGAGGTATCTACGTAGGACTCTACGTAGGAGTATAATCGTTAAAAGGAGCTGGTTGGGGACGGGCACAGGATTTTGGCAGTGCCGGAACCGGTTATAATTTATGTATCTTTATTTACAGAAAAGAACACCATGAGATCATTTTATTTATTGCTGCTATTGTCTGTTCTTTTTTCCTGTACGACGAAAGAAAAGGAAGAAGGGACATTACAGGATCTGACGCAATTTGTGGATCCGCAGATCGGGTCGGTGCACGGACGCTGGTTTTTTTATACGCCGGCGGCCGTTCCTTTCGGAATGGTGAAGCTGGCGCCTCACACCAATGCCTATAACAGTGCCGGCGGCTGGGGGCCTACGGGCTATGACGACCGGGACAGCTCCATAGAGGGCGTCGGCCACTTTCATGAGTTCCAGGTGGGAGGGGTCGTGTTTATGCCCACCACCGGCAAAGTGCAGACCGTCCCGGGAACAAGGAAAGACCCGGATGAAGGCTATCGCTCCCGTTTTGACAAGTCCACGGAGCATGCCGAAGCGGGGTATTATTCGGTATTTTTAAAGGACTATGGGATCAAAGCGGAGCTGACCGCTACCACGCGCGTGGGGTATCATCGTTACACTTTCCCCAAAACCGACAGTGCGCACGTAATCATTGATGTAGGGCACAAACAGGGCGAGAGCGGGGAGGTCACCGAAGCTTTTGCCCGCCTGGTGAACGGAAACGAAGTGGAAGGGTATGTGATCACCTACCCCGTATATGTTACTTTTTGCGATCCGGGGAAAAGGGTGCGGATGTATTTTGTTGCCCGCTTTGGTAAAGCGCCGGTGGCCTGGGGGTCTTTTGTCAATGAGCGGCAAACACCCGGAGAAAAACAAACCAAAGGAACGGACAACGGTTTGTACCTTACGTTTGACATGAGAGATCAGCCAATATTGGAGATACAAACCGGCGTAAGTTATACTTCGATAGCCAATGCCCGTCTGAACCTGCAAACCGAATCCGAAGGAAAGAAGTTTGATGAGGTCAGGAGCGATGCCAAAAGGAAATGGAATGAGTACCTGAATAAGATTGTGGTGGAAGGAGGCCGTGAAGAGGACCGGATCAAGTTTTACACCGGCCTTTACCATGCGCTCCTCGGCCGGGGCATCTCCAGCGATGTGAACGGGCAATACCCGCTGGCAGACGGCCAGGCGGGCCAAATCCCTCTTGATGAGCACGGCAAGCCGGGACATCATCATTTCAATACCGACGGCATCTGGGGCGGCTTCTGGAACCTCAGCCAGGTGTGGGCACTGGCCTATCCCCGCTACTTTAGCGAATATGTGCAATCCAATATCGACTTCTACAGCCACCGCGGCTGGCTGCACGACGGCGAGGCCACGGGGACCTACACCAACGGCGTGCAGACCAACTTCCAGGGGCTGCTGATGGCCTCGGCATATAATTGTGGTATTCGCGACTTCGATGTGAAAAAAGGATACGAAGCGGCCGTGAAAAACGAACTGGATTATCATGGCCGCAACCTCGGCAACGGGAAATACGACCTGCATTATTTCGTGCTGAACGGCTATGTGCCGTATAAAGACACGACCATCTCCAACGGATGGGTGTTTAATTTCGGAGCCTCGCACACCCTGGAGTACAGCTTCAGCTCGTATGCCGTGGCGAATATGGCGAAAAGTATGAACGACCGGGAAACGTATGAGAAATTGATTAAACAGGCAACGTATTACAGGAATCTTTTTGACACGGTCACCGGGTTCATCCGTCCGAAACTCGAAAACGGCATGTTTATTAAGCAATTCGATCCCATGCGTCCCTGGGCCGGTTTTCAGGAGGGCAATGCGTTCCAGTACACCTGGTATGTCCCGCATGATATCGCCGGACTGATGCGGCTGATGGGAAAAGAGGAGTTCATCCGGCGGCTGGAATACACATTTGAGAAATCCGGAAAGAGCATGTTCGGGGGGAGCCCGGAAGATATCAACAGCTTCTCGGGCATAGATAAATTATACAACCAGGGCAACCAGCCCTGCCTGCATCAGCCGTGGCTTTTTAATTATGCGGGCAAGCCCTGGCTGACCCAGAAATGGACGCGCGAGATTTGTGATGTCTTTTACGGCACGGAGCCGCTGCATGGCTATGGCTACGGCCAGGATGAAGACCAGGGGCAACTGGGTGCCTGGTTTGTGCTCAGCGCCATCGGGCTATTCGATGTGCAGGGGCTCACGGCGGCGGAGCCCACCCTGCAACTGGGCAGCCCGATGTTCAGGAAGGTTACCATAACCCTCGACCCCCGCTATTACAAGGGCAAAAAGCTGGTGATAGAGGCAGCCGGCGAGGTGCCCCGCGACCGGTATGTGCAGTCCGTAACCTTTAACGGCAAAGAGGTAAACACCTGCTGGATCCGGTGGGATGAGCTCGTTCAGGGCGGCACCCTGAGATTCACGATGGGAGACAGCCCCAACAAAAAGTGGGGAACGGAGATACCTCCGCCATCTATGAGTGACGGGAGATAACCGGCGCTGTCAGGATGACTGGTACACTGACCGGTTGTTCCTGTTTATTTCAGTTGAAAAGTGTACCAGCATATTCATTTAAAAGCATGCTGTTTTCTTAAAAAGTAGTGTAATCTCAGAACTCCTGACCTGTATGCTGGCAATAAGTTAGTTAAAGTAAAAGTATCTCAATAACAATTGTCGTGAGATATAGTTTTTTGTTGTATG
>CAZYPI010000054.1:0-14818 GCA_964649335.1 uncultured Rikenellaceae bacterium
TTATCCCGGCCGATTCCAGAAGGGTGAGCGGTACCCGCAGGCCTGAGAGTGCCACGACAGCCACTACACCACGATACCGTTCCACCGGCGGTGTGGCCACTACCAGAACAGGTAATAATGTGTCTGCCACCCCCTCTACGGCCAAACAGGCAACGACCCGTACCACAACATACCAGCCGAGACGTGCTTCGCAAAGCAGTGGAAGCCGGGTGAGGACAACACGCCTGCCCCAAAGTGGTACGCGGGCCGTTAATAAAACGACTACGGCCACGCGCCACCGTACCTCTACTGCCGTCAACAGAACAGGAAGGACCTATGTGCCCAGATATACCCATACAAACACTACCAGAACAACGGCACGTCCTACCTATAACCCTTCACGCAACCTGGGGACTACATCCCGTTCCAGATCGGTTACTACTACCAAGAGTTACTCGCCGATCATTAAACGGAGCAGTTCAACTTATACCCCGAGAAGAAGTTACACCCCCTCACGTTCTTCCTATAACATCAACCGTTCTTCTTCATTTTCCTCTCCTTCTATCTCTGCTCCCAGAAGTTCATCAAGCACCTCCAGATCCTCCGGAAGCGGGGGAAGAAGACGCTGATCAACCGACTTCTGAAATTCTTTTTATTGTTGCATTTGCCTGTTATCATAACCGGAAGATTCTCTTTTGCCTGTTGTTGAAATAGTTAACCGGAAAAATAAAAACGATGAACAAACATAATATTTTACTCGCCCTTGTATTTACAGTGATCTCTCCCCTGTATCTGCAGGCACAGAACGAAGAAGATGCATTACGCTATTCCCGGCTTTTTGATGCGGGATACACCGCCCGCTCCATGAGCATGGGCGGGGCCTTTGGGGCCCTGGGCGCCGACCTGTCCGAGATGTCCCTCAACCCCGCCGGCATCGCCGTTTACCGCCGGAGCGTGTTTTCCGTCACCCCCTCCTATATGTGGGAAAATACTCATGCTACCTATCTGGGTACTAAAAGCTATGACTCGGACAACCATTTCTCCCTCGGGAACATCGGTATGGTTTATACCCTGAATACCGGAAATGACCAGGGCTGGGCCAATTTTAACTTTGGGTTTTCTTATCAGAAAAGAACCGATCTTTACAGGAATGTTTCCATCTCAGGGGTCAATGATCACAGCTCCATGCTCGATTATTTTGCCGACCAGGCCGACGGAAACACACTGGATAATCTGGATAATTATTCCAGCGGACTGGCTTTCGATACCTGGCTGATCGATACCGTGGCAGGTAACCCTACCGAATATGAAACCGTCCTTTCCCAGTACGGTGATTTCCCGAACTCCACATACGGAGAGCTTCAGCGCAGACACGTCGGTTCTTCCGGATTCAACAGCGAAACAAATTTTAACTTTTCTGCAAATTATGCTTACAAGTTTTATATCGGAGGTACTTTTACCATCCGCTCCCTAAACTATCAGAATGTTACAAAACATTCGGAAGACGATGCGCAGGATAGAATCTATGATTTCAATTATTTTGATTATCCCTATTACCTGAATACAAACGGTACCGCTTTTGCTTTTATCCTGGGTACCATCTTCCGGCCCATTCCCCTGTTGAGACTGGGGGCCGCTTTCCACTTCCCTACCGTCTATAAGCTGCACGATAACTATTCCGCTACCATGGAAGCCGGGTATGATACGCCCGATGATCAGGGAAACTATGTCTATAACAGCCAGTCCGATGCCGGTTTTTATGACTACAAGCTGACCACCCCCTTCCGTTTTACGGGAAGTCTGGGTATTCAGATCAAAACCCTGGGCGTGATCAACCTGGATTATGAATATATCAATTATCCCGGGATGAAATATAAAAACTGGGGCGATACCTATGATTTCTCTCCCATAAATCAAAATATCCGCTCTGCTTACAAAGGAACCAGCAATATCAAAGGCGGCGTGGAGTTCCGGCTGAATTCGTTTTTCCTGCGGGGCGGAATAGCTTATTACGGAAGTCCTTACAAAGCCACCGAGCTGAACAGCGGTGCTTCCATGATGTCGTATAGTGCCGGACTTGGCTTCAAATCCAAAATGTTTGCCATCGACTTCGGCTATTCCTATTATACCCAAACGGAAAATTATGTCCTGTATCCCAATGATGCGGGGGATTATGCTCATACCTGGGCAGGCCGAAACCGGGTGTCGGGAACGGTAAGTTTCTACTTTTAGTCTTATCCCGCACTCATACGGAGGTTTTTTTCAAACTCCTGCGTAATATGGCAAGGCTTTCCGGCCCTTCATTGAACAACAGATCCACCACGCTCAGATTGGGCTGAAAATCATAACGGTCATCAAATACCTGGTGGTAGGTTACCGGCCGAAAAAACGGATCCCTGATCCGTTTTTTGGGATGGATACTTTCCCTGTAATCCAAAACATTCTTCCCGGTTCCGGGTCTGAAATATTTACCGGTACAGGAGAGGGAAGCAGGTACCTGCAGCAGGTCCAAAAGGGTTACCGTCAGGCGTCTGTTCAGCTCCAGCAGGAAACGGGGCCTTTCCCTGAGGATGGCGGCAAGATCATCAATATAATATTCATAAAACGGCGAGTGTTTGTAAGCGGTGTTGAAAGTGCGGAGGTGATTGCTGACCCACGGCAGCTCGTAATCCACCTCCACATCCCGGATGTGTACTTTGTGAAAACTGCCCCTTTTTACCGGCACCACAAGGATTTGCGGTCCGTTGGGCCCGGTGATGAGACAGCGGTTGCGCCAGGTTTGTTTGATGTAATTCTCATCATCTTCCACAAGCACTTTGCCCAGCAGGAATTTTGTGAAATACTGTACCGGAGGCAGATAAGCCGTTGAGAGGAGGATCAGCGGTTGCGGAATGCCTGTTTTTTTTTCGTCGTGTGAGTCGTTCATGGGGGCATGGAACAAAACGGGTTACAGTCTGTTGATCATGCTGGCGTAATAGCCGGCTCCGAAACCGTTGTCAATGTTCATGACGGCGACGCCACCGCTGCAACTGGTCAGCATGGCCAGCAGTGCCGAGATCCCCTGCAGGTTGGCGCCGTAGCCCACACTCGTGGGCACCGCCACCACCGGGATATTGACCAGGCCGGCTACAATGCTGGCCAGGGCTCCTTCCATGCCGGCGATGACGATGACCACCCGCGATTTCCTGATCTCTTCCAGATGGGAGGTGAGCCGGTGGATACCGGCGACGCCGGTATCATAAATACGGTGTACCCTGTTGCCCAGCAGCTCGGCCGTGACGGCCGCCTCTTCCGCCACAGGTATGTCCGACGTGCCGGCAGTGATGACCGTGATGAAAGTATCCGGGAAAACAGGCTCTTTTTTACGGATACTGATGATGCGGGCTTCTTTATAATATACGGCACCGGACGCCAGTTTTTTTATTGCTTCATATTTTTTCCTCGAAGCCCGGGTGATGAAAATGTTGCTGTCATGTTCCAGCATGGCTTCAACAATGCCTGTGAGCTGCTCAACGGACTTCCCTGCGGCATATATAATCTCCGGATAACCCCGCCGCAGCTCCCGGTGATAATCCAGCTTGGCATACCCCAGATCCTTTATGGAAAAAGATTGCAGCTCATCCAGGGCCTCTTCCACGCTGCGCTTTCCTTCTTTTATCTCTTTCAGCAGATTTTCCAGTTTTTTGTGATCCATATTCCACAGATTTATTTAACATTATCATAACTTCCGCTCCGGAATCCTTCCATGTCTATGGTGACAAAATCATACCCGATCTTTTTGAGGTGCCGGATGATCTTTTCCCTTACTTCTTTTTTCATCATGGCCGGCATATCGGCGGGATGCACCTCGATACGGGCGAGATTGTCGTGTGTTCGTACTCGTAGCTGGCAAAAGCCCAGCCCGCGCAAATAGGTTTCCGCATTCCGGATCCTGTTGAGCAGCTCGTTCGTGATCCTGCTGGAATAAGGCAAACGCGTCAGCAGACAGGCGTTGGGAGGTTTGTTCCAGGTGGGCAGCTTCAGTTTTTTGGAGAGCAGACGCACCTCTTCTTTTCCCAGTCCGCTCTCCAGTATGGGACTGATGATCCCCAGTTTTTTCAAGGCCTTCCTGCCGGGACGGAAGCCCTGAAGATCATCCGTGTTGGTACCGTCAAAAAAGTATCTCATCCCGGCCCGGGATGCCGTTTTTTTAAAGGTCGTGAACAAGGTGAGCTTACACAGGTAACAGCGGTTGCGTGGGTTGTTCAGTATCTCTTTGGATATGGGCAGGGGCAGTACGGCATGAGGGATATCATATTTTTTACAGAAATCCCTTGCTTCGTCAATCTCTACCCGGTTCATATAAGGCGTGTCGAAAGTATAGGTCATGAACGTTCCGGACGGAAGGACCTGCGAGGCGACATAGGCAAGAAAAGCACTGTCGGTGCCGCCGGAGAAAGCCAGCGCCGCCGGAGTGTGCTCTTTGAGAAAGGCCGTCAGTTTAAGAAAGCCTTTATGCTTTATGTCCTGGACCTTTGTCATTCAGCAAAAAATTGATTTCGTCATATACCTGTTTCAAAGGGATGTCTTGCTCCCGGGCTATCTTCCGGCAATCGTCATACTCGGGTTTCCGGTTGATCAGGGTGTCGCCGAGATAGGATTCCTTGATCCTAACAATACCAAAGCGGGTCTTCAGGGAGGTGATCCTGCGCTCCAGGAAATTTTTCTGCACGCGGCGACGTCTGAAACCGATGGTGGTGGTCTCTTTCAGCAGAATCATCCCCAGAGCATCACTCTTCTCCACCGGACACAGCACACATATCTTCATGCCCGGCCGGTTCTTTTTCATCAGCACCGGCGTCAGGGTGACATCCTGTGCGCCGGCATCAAAAAGGCGTGTTATGATCCAGTCATACCATTCGGGGTTCATATCGTCGATGGTACATTCGATCTCTTCGGCAGTATCCTCTTGCCATCCTGCCGGCTCTTTACTCTCAGCCAGAAAAACCCGTAGCATGTTGGGACGGGATCCCCCTTCCTTATTGCCGATTCCGTACCCTGTTTGCAGGACGTTCAGCCCGGGAGTGTCCGTGAACCGGGTGACCAGAACGGCCAGGATAGCAGCCCCGGTGGGCGTGGTGGTCTCAAAAGCAGCTCCGCCGAAATGCACGGGCCTGCCCTTAAGGATCTCGACGGTGGCAGGAGCAGGTACGGGCAGTGTGCCGTGGGCGCTGTTCACAAAACCTTCCCCCATCTCTATGGTGGACGCCCATACCTCATCCACCTGAAGATAATGAAAAGCGACGGCAGCCCCTACAATGTCGATGATCGCATCTTCTCCGCCCACCTCATGAAAATGGATCTTTTCCGGCGAAGAGTTGTGGATGCGGGCCTCCGCTTCTGCCAGCACCCGGAAGATGGCTTTGGCCGTCTCCTTTACGGCAGGTGCTAAAGCAGAATCGTCAATGATCTCACGGATGTCCTTCAGCTTCCGGGATATGTGCGTGGAATGGGTGACGGTCACAACGGCATGGGTGCCGTATATGGCATTTCGTGATTCTTTGCGGAATGTTACGGTGACATTCGATAATTCCAGTTTCTCCAGTTCACGGATCAGATATTCCCGGGGAACCCCGAGATCCACCATGGCTCCCAGATTCATGTCCCCGCTGATGCCCGAAAAACACTGATAATATAATATTTTCTTTCCTGTTGAACTCATCCCTGAAAATTTTTTATAAAGATCATAAAAATAATGTAAATCTTTGTATCAATAAAAATTTACTTATCTTTATATTTCGAAATGATAACAGGTACCGATAAAAAGGATTGATTATGAAACGGAGAGATTTTTTTATCAGGACTACGGGAGCGGGCCTGGGACTGGGCGTTGCGATGAGCCTGGGAAATTTCAACCCTTTGCTGGCAGGTACATCTTCATTTACCCTGCCGGATATGGCTGCTGTACGCGGTGGTGAACCCGATGTGATGTTCGACCGGGCCATAGCGGCCATGGGGGGTATGGAACATTTTGTAAAAAAAGGCCAGAAAGTGGTGGTGAAACCCAATATCGGGTGGGATGTTTCGCCCGAACGTGCTGCCAATACCAATCCCCTGCTGGTCAAAAGGATCGTGGAGCATTGTTTCAAAGCCGGTGCCAAAGAAGTACTGGTATTTGACAATACCTGTGATGCCTGGACCAAATGTTACAAAGACAGCGGTATCGAGAAGTATGTACGATCTGCCGGCGGCAAGATGGTTCCCGGGAATACGGAAGGGTATTATCAGGAGGTCGATCTGGCTCAGGGCAAGAGACTGAAAAAGGTGAAAGTACATGAACTGGTGCTCGATGCCGATGTGTTCATCGATGTGCCGGTGCTGAAAAGCCATGATGCCGCTAAGCTGACCATCAGCATGAAAAACCTGATGGGGGTGATCTGGGACCGCCGCTACTGGCATCGTAATGATCTGAACCAGTGTATTGCCGACTATGCTGCCTACAGCAGAAAACCCGACCTGGTGGTGGTGGACGCTTACAATGTGATGATGAAAAACGGCCCGAGAGGTGTCTCTAAAAGTGACGTGGTGAAGATGAAAGCACAGATCGTTACGACGGATATGGTGGCTGCCGATGCGGCCGCCGCCAAAATGTTCGGCGTGGATCCCGCCTCCATACGTTATATCCGTCTGGCACATGATATGCATGCCGGGAATATGGATCTGTCCAAACTGAATATCAGCAGGATCAAAATCTGACCCGGACCATGAAATCTCACTGGCTGAAAAAAGTAAGGGTGGCTATCTCGCTGCTTTTTCTGATCTTTATATCTTTGCTTTTCCTGGACTACCGCAGGATGATCCCCACGAACCTGTTCGGAACGGTGCTGTACCTGCAGTTTATTCCTTCGTTGCTGAAGTTTTTTACCGTTCTGAAGGTTACGGTCACAGGTTTTGCCGTGGTGATTATCCTGACCCTGCTGTTTGGCAGGATATACTGTTCCACCATCTGCCCGTTGGGGATCCTTCAGGATGTGACCGCCTGGATTGCCCGGAAGTTCAAATCAAAACGGAAGGCCAGATATCATTATCAAAAAGCCAAAGATATCCTGCGCTACCCGATCCTGGGACTGACCGCCATCGCCCTGGTGTTCGGTTCCACTTATCTTTTGTTGCTGCTGGACCCGTACACCAATTTCGGACGTATCCTGACCTATTTCGTCAAGCCGTTACTGGTAGGGGTCAATAACCTGATCTCCCCCGTATTGGCCGGCAGGAATATTTATTTCCTCTATCCCGTGGATATCCCGCCGGTAAAGGCGGCGGTTTATTTTGTGCCCGCGGTGATCCTGGGGCTGGTCATGTGGCTCTCGGTCACCCGCGGACGATTGTATTGTAATACGGTGTGCCCGGTGGGGGCTTTTCTGGGGCTGTTGTCCAAATTTGCCCTGTTCCGGTTCAGACTCAATACCACCACCTGTACGGGTTGTCATCTCTGCGAGTTTTCCTGTAAGTCACAGTGTATTGACCTGGTGAGTATGACCGTGGATGACAGCCGCTGTGTGGCCTGTTTTGACTGCCTTTCTTCCTGTAAGTTCGGTGCGATCAATTTTACTGTACGGAAACCGGTGAAAACAACACCTCTTTTTGAAACCGCACGGCCTGCAGGTAAAAAGACACAAAAAATTTCGCCGGATCATGACCCCGGCAAGAGGGTTTTTATCCTGGGGTCCCTGGCTTTTCTGGCAGGCATGACCGGTATGGCGAAGGAGAAGGAATATCCAAAAAATGCCAAGCCCACCACCATCCCCGAGGAGAAGAAATTTCCGGTCAGCCCGCCGGGATCTCTGGGGTTGCGTCATTTCACCGACCGGTGTACTGCCTGTTCCCTGTGCATCGATGCCTGTCCTACCGACGTGCTGCAGCCTGCTTTCCTGCAGTACGGCCTGGCAGGGATCATGCAGCCGACCATGGATTATCACAGCGGTTACTGCAATTATGATTGTGTGCGCTGTACCGAGGCATGCCCCACCGGAGCTATCCTGCCCCTGAATCCGGAAGCAAAAAAAACAGTGCAAATGGGCCTGGCCAAATTCGTCAAAGAAAACTGCGTAGTTTATACGGACGAAACCAATTGTGGCGCCTGCGCCGAACATTGCCCGACAAAAGCCGTGCATATGATCCCCTACAAGGCGGACCTGGTGATCCCGGAAACCACAGATGACCTCTGTATAGGATGCGGCGCCTGTGAACATGCCTGCCCGACCACTCCTTTCAAGGCTATTTATGTGGACGGCAATGAAATACATAAGCTCGCCAAAAAACCCAAAGAAGAGAAACTGAAAAACCCGCTGGAAGGTACCGAAGATTTTCCTTTCTGAGGTGGCGGACATGTTGTCCCGGAAAGAGGATTGATTGTACAGTATAAAAATCAATGAATAAACAATTTCATGGTTTGATGTATATTTTATACTTTTAACCATGAAAAAAACTTTAATCTTTAGAACGGATATGAAATATCTTGCCGGATTGATGTTTGCTTTGCTGATGATGAGTGTGACGGGTTTCTCCCAGGATAACTATCTGGATATGAAGTTTGGAGTAGGGATCCCCGTAGGTGATTTCAGTAATAAAGAGCTGGAGACCACCGGCTATGCCGGTCCGGGGTTTATGATGTCTTTCGAAGGGAATTATTTTCTGGGAGTGATCGGATTCTCGGGCAGCCTCACCTACGGCATGAATTTTCTGGATGATGTTGCCCTGCAGAATGACATTACCCAACATCTGCAGGAACTTTTTCCGGACGTCGAACTACCCCCGGATGCCAAGACCCAGTTCGTTATTTCCCAGTGGAGCAATGTGAATGCCCTGGTGGGGCCGGTGCTCTCCCTGCCGGTGGTGCCGGCACTGCGGGTTGAGGTGAAAGCCATGGGAGGGGTCAGCTTCGTGATGCCCCCAACATGGCAGCTTTATATCCAAACAGGGGATGGTCAGCTGCATTCGGAATCTTACGGACAAAGCGTGAAAGGTGCTTACCTCCTGGGTGCCGGCATTACCTATAAATCTTCCGGGACCTACGGTATTCATCTCGGCATGGATTATGTGGGGTCCAAAACAAACTTCAAACTGAACTATGCCTTTATCGAAGGGGATGTGGAAAATCCTCCTTACCAGACCAAAACCGTGAAGATACCGGTGAACATGATTCAGGTGAACCTGGGTATTACTTATGCCTTTTAGGGATTCTTTCTTTGATGCCTGACCCGTATTATCCACAGAAACAAACTGATCAGTATCAGAATCTCTCCTGCAAAAAACGGGATCCAGGAAAAATGCTGCGGGATATAGTGTGTAATGGCATTCTGCAGGTCCTGCGGGCCCATGCCTCTCTCCGTACGATGAGAGTAATAATGGATGACAAGCCGCGTGTAATCACGGATAAAAGTGATGAAGACAATGAAAGCTCCCGACAGAAGGAATATCCATTCATTCCGCGAGAGCCGTGAAGAATACCGGTAACCCTGAAAAAGATTTAATACCACCCCGTACAGGATCATCGTCACGGCACTGATCACGGGCGCCAAAACAGGTGCCGCCCACACAATGGGGATCAGGAAAAGGATATCCCAGGTCAGAAGACTGTCGGGCCAGCCCAGGGCCCATTTCAGAAAAAGATAATAAAAAATGTCCCAAACGCCGAAGGCGAATAAAAACCAGCCGAAACGGCTTGAGAAATTTTTCCCCGCCAGATAACCCACCGTGCCCAGCATGACCAGTGTGGCCAGCTCACGTAAATATTCAATAAGAACCACACGTACGGGAAGAATGATTAGCGGAAAATCAAACCCCCCGGGGTAAAACATATCCCGCAGGTAAATGACGATCACCGCTTCAAGATAACCCATGGCAATGGCATAGGCCGTGATGGTAAACAGAGTTTTTACGGGTATCCGACGTGTCATGATTCCTGTTTTTTTGCAAGATAAAGATACTAAAATTACGGTTTCACATATCCGGTAACAAAAACGCCGGAATGTTCCGGCGTTTTTGTTATGGATAAATTATACGGCTTTCGCTGCCGGGGTCTGAATCTTTTCCCAGTGGTCTGATAAGATAACTATGGGAGTACTCGCCGAAGGGGATCATGTATTGCGGATGAGGACGGGCACCCCAGGAGTTGTCTCCTCCCACACCCATCTGTTTCAGGTCAATATGGACGTTGACAAAATTCTCCTTATGCAGCTGATAAGGATGCATGCTGCCCCGGAAGGGCTGGGTGAGGTCTTCTTCGGTATAGTATAAGGCCGACCAGCTCACCAGCGGCAATCCTATAAACAGCAGCCCGTTGCCCTCCTTGTCGCGAAGTGCCACCCAGCGTGTGTCGGTGCGTGTGCCGGTTTCCTGCGGACTGATATACGGGAAGAAGAGATCATCCACCGTGCTCTGATAAAGTCCTGCAAAAGCCCCGGTCTTGCGGTCGCAGTAATTCTCCTGCGGACCCCGCCCAAACCAGGAGACGGCATAGAAAGTGCCGGGCATCCGCAGGTCCATGCCATAGCGTGGCAACTCCGGAATGAGTGAGTCGCCCGGGATGAGGTGGTTGGACACACGCACGGTACCGTCGCCATACACAGTGTAATAAATTTCATAGGTGGAATAGACATCCGGCAGGTCGAAAACGGCATGTACGGTCACCTGCCTGTCGTTGTCCTGTTTCATGTTGATCTCTTTCAGCTTCCTGTTTTCGCCGGCATGTCTCCACACGCCCAGTTTCTTATCCAGTCTGGCCCCGAAGTCATTGTCGGTGGGCGCACGCCAGAAAGCCGGCACAGGGCCCCCTTCCAGCATGTTCACTCCGTTATAGGCCAGCTCGTCCACGATACCGGTCTGCTTGTTGATCAACGCTTTGAAATGATCTCCCGTGATTACCCAGGCCTTTTCCGTTTCTTCCGTCTTTACCGGAGCCATGGCGGTGAGGCCTGCCTGCGGTGCCGGCGTATGCAGATCCAGTTCAAACTGCTCTTTGGCCAGGGTATAACCTGCCGGAAGAAGAGGCTCTTTCTCTTTTGTCTGAAGATAAATGTTCAGAAAATATTCAGCTCCCGGCCGGGGAGATAAGGCGGGTAACGGCAGGTTAATGTTCTTCGTGCCGCCCGGAGCAATGTCCGGGTTCTTCAGATAACCTTCCGCTATCGTCTTACCGTCTTCCGTCACTTCCCATTTCAGCTTCAGGTAAGAGGTGTTTCTGAAAAAGTTCTCGTTATACAGGGATATTTTCCCTTTTTCAGGTGACGGGGAAGAGATCAGGATATTCTGATACACTTTTTTTACTTCGGCCAGTCCGGGGTGGGGGGTACGGTCGGGGTTCACCAGTCCGTTGATGCAGAAATTCTTGTCACTGGGCACGTCTTTGGGACCGTAATCGCCACCGTAGGCCCAGTATTCTTCTCCGTCGGAGGTTTTCTTTACAAAACCCTGATCCACCCAGTCCCAGATAAAACCGCCCTGCAGGTTGCCGTAGCGGCGGATCACATCCCAGTAGTCCTTGAAGTTGCCCGTGCTGTTGCCCATGGCATGAGCATATTCGCACATGATCAGCGGACGGTCGTGGTGCGTTTCGGCATATTTCTGCAGATGTCCGATGCGAGCATACATCGGACAGTAAATATCCGTGTTGTAATCCAGTTGAGCCCTTTCATATTGCACCGGCCGGCTGTGATCCCTGTTTTTGATCCAGTCGTAGGTGGCATAAAAACAGACGCCGTTGCCGGCTTCGTTGCCCAGCGACCAGGTAATCACACTCGGGTGGTTCTTGTCCCGCTCTACCATGCGTTTGGTGCGGTCCAGATGAGCGTCTATCCATTCGGGGCGGTTGCCCAGCGTGCGGTCGGGGCGGTAACCCATGCCGTGCGACTCGATATTGGCCTCGTCAATGACATAAATGCCGTAACGGTCACATAACCGGTACCAGGCGGGGTCGTTGGGATAATGACTGGTGCGCACGGCGTTGATATTGTTGCGCTTCATCAGACGGATATCTTCCTGCATCAGCTCCTCGCTCACCACATGACCTTTGTACTGGTCATGCTCGTGACGGTCCACCCCTTTTATCAGCACAGGCTTGCCGTTTACCAGTAACTGCCCGTTTTTTATTTCAACGGTCCTGAATCCGACATCACAGCCGGTGGCTTCGGTTACCTTTCCCCGATCGTCCTTCAGGGTCAGCACCAGATGGTACAGGTTCGGCATCTCTGCCGACCATTGCGCCGGGGCGGAGACCACCTTGTGAAAGGTGATGAACTGTTTGCCTTTGCCGGCAATATGTACCGGCTGCTGCAGTGATACCACCGTGTTGCCGTGGCTGTCCGTCAGCAGCAGTTCGAGCAGGGCGGGCCCTGTGAATTTTCTGTCGCGAGAGGCATGGTTGCGTAACTCTACCTCTACGGTCAGGTCACCGTCCCGGTAGTTGTTTACCAGAGGGGCCTGCACGAAAAAATCGCGTATTTGCACTTTGGGTGTGGAGAAAAGATACACATCGCGCTCGATACCGCTGATGCGCCAGAAATCCTGACACTCCAGATAGGAGCCGTCGCTCCACCGGTACACCTGTACCGCCAGCGTGTTCTTACCGGGCTGAACATATCGGGTGATATCCCATTCGGCCGGGGTCTTGCTGCCCTGGCTGTAACCCACGCGTTTTCCGTTTACCCAGATAAACATGGCCGATTTGACGGCACCGAAGTGGATGAATATCTCCCGGCCGTCCCAGGTGGCGGGGATCTCAAAATCCCGGCGGTAGGAGCCCACCGGATTGTGGTCGTGCGGCACATGCGGCGGATCGGGATGCCTGGTCCATTCATACGGCTGGTTGACATAAATGGGGACGCCGTAGCCCTGCAGCTCCCAGTTGGAAGGTATCGGGATATCATCCCAGCCGCTCACATCCACATCGGGTTTATAAAAATCCATAGGCCGGTCTTTCGGACTGCCCGTCCAGTGAAACTTCCAGGTGCCGTTCAGCAAAATATACCAAGGCGAGGCAGCCGGATCATTCAGTAGAACTTTCTCCGGCTTGTCATAAGGAAACAGCGTGGCATGAGGGGGCGTTTTGTTGATGTTAAACACATGGGGGTTCTCCAGCTCGGGAGGTAACGGATTGTTGTCGCAGGTGGTGCACCCACCGGCAAGAAAAAGCAGGGGCAGGAAAACCAATGCGGGCCACAATGTTTTTTTCATGGTCTTTCTGGTTACGTATTAGTATTCAGTATGTTGTCAATTATATAGGATCTGGTTGCCATCCGTCTGTTACGGCCCGTTAAGATACAATATTTCGGGAAAAAAGAAATCCTCCGGAAAGAAAATTTGTGAAAAAAGAAAGGGAATGGCCGGTTTTTCCTACGTAGATGCCTACGTAGGTAAGATGATGATCCGGTCCGGAGATCATTGAGGTCAGTAGCAATTGCCGGAGTCCTCCTCCTGCTGATCCATACGGGTAATGTATAAAGTCATGATGTTTTTAACAAAACCGTGTTTTGTTTTCATCTGTTTGCCGTAAACAGAGCCATTGCGAAAGGGGAAATCCACGGATTCATTCCATTCTTTATGTGATTTGGTATCCTGGCAGGGGTTTTCTTTGTCGCCGGTGTCACAGGATGTCCCGCTGATATTTTCCTTAAAATGAAGACTTGCTTTTAACCGTATTTCCGGTTGTCCTCCATTTGTTTCTTTAACATAAGTATGCCCGTCACAGGTGACATCTATGGTTCCCGAGGCATTGGCTGTGGATTTATATTTCATGGCATTGTTGTATATCCATTCATAGTTCATAGAATAACTGAGTGTTCCGTGAGCGGAGACCGTTGCTTCCGCGTCTGAAAAATCGCTCCGGGGAATATGTCCGTAAACAACACCTATAGACTGTATATTCTGCTTTTCGTTGCCGTTATTTATTATTTGCCGGTCGATCTTAATGGAGAATTGTATCGCACATTGTTCGGCCATGCTTAGCGCCCTGTCCTCAATGGCTTTTGATGTCTCATCGGAAACCTCCAGCATCTTCGACAACTGAAAATACTGCCAGGCTGCCCGGGTGTAATTGCCACAGGGCTTATCCGGTATGTTCCGCTTGAGAAAATCCTTAATGGCATTGTCGGCAGCCGTTTCGGCGGCATGAATGGCTTTGGCTGCCCCGGCGTCATTCCCTAATGCCGAGAGCATGGAGGCCCATTGCAGCAGTCCGTGGATGTCGGTTTGCGTGCCCTGCCACCCGAAACCCAGCGGCGGACACCCTCCCCCTGAGGATGACCTTGTGGAATGGGTATCGGTATTTCCCGTGTGCGGGCTTTTTACCGCCTTTTGCGTTTGGCCGAGGATCTCCTGTCCGGTGGGGATCCCCCCGGCATAGTTTTTAAGAAAATATATTTCACCTTGCAGACTGTGTGATCCGTATGATAAATTTCCGAGAGGAACTACATAATCATCTCTCATAATACAGAAAAGACAGATATCATTAACATTCTCTACGGAAGGAGGAAAAGTGATCCTGAGGGTTGCCGGTTTTTTAAGCAGCAGGTTCTCCGGCTCGATATATAAGCCGGGAAAAACAGTGTTGGTGATGGGGTTCCTGATGTTTTTACCGGCCAGGGTGACCGTGACATGGACAGGTTTGTTCACAGCCCCTTCGGGGAATGAAAGCTCGACGGTGTAGCCGGTGTTGTTCCGCAAGGTGATATTGCCCCCCGAAGGGCCTATCATTGCGCTTTTCGTGACGGAGGGGATGAACGGGCTGGCTTTGTGAAATGTCCGTCCGGTGCTGCCGGGCCACCAGAGGAGAGATAATAAGATAAAAATAATCATTTGCTTA